>NZ_CP039268.1:676666-995833 GCF_009664085.1 Thermochromatium tepidum ATCC 43061
ACGCAAGCTCTCGGGGCCAGGGGTGGTCACGGGTCTGGCCTGGACCGCGCTGGGCGGGGCGACGCTCTCGATTGAGGCCGCGCATACCCATAGCTTTACCCGCGGCTTCAAGCTCACCGGTCAGCTTGGGGATGTGATGAAGGAATCGGCCGAGATCGCCTACGGCTATGTGGTCAGCCATGCCCAAGACTTTGGGATCGACCCCGAGTTCTTCGAGAAATCCTTCATCCATGTCCATGTCCCGGCCGGGGCCACGCCCAAGGACGGCCCCTCGGCTGGCATCACCATGGCCTCGGCGCTCTTATCGCTAGCGCGCCGTGAGCCGGTGCGACCCATCGCCATGACCGGCGAGATCACACTCACCGGCGAGGTGTTTCCGGTCGGCGGCATCCGCGAAAAGCTCATCGCCGCCCGGCGCGCCGGGATCAAGGAGATCATCCTGCCCGCTGACAACCAGGGCGACTTTGAGGAGGTGCCCGAACACGTGCGCAGGGGGCTTGAGGTCCATTTCGCCTCGCGCTTCGATGACGTGCTGCCCTGGTTGTTCAAACACTGAAATTCAAGCCGACCCCGCCATGCTGGATCAAGGAATCGCGCGGTACGCCGATACACTCACCATAGAGGTGGATGAGGGCGTCGGCGACAGAGCCGACTCGACCTCAGATTGAATCATTGGCGACTTGCCGGGAGTCATGTAGTGAACAACAGACTGGAATATGCCGCCCCTGCAACGGTGGGCACGCGGATCCTGGTTGAGTCGATCGCAGCCTACCGGCAGGACGAGCGGTTGTGGCTGGAGCTCGTCTCGGATCCCAAGACACGTCATTGGTCGCTCTGTGTGCGCGATGCGCTTGGGCAGCGGGTGCGGAGTCGTCTTGGATTGGATCAGGCGCTGGAGAGGCTGGCCTGCGGCGCGCGTGTTCGCGCCCGCTTGCCGCAAAGCCGGAAGGGCGCTTGAATGTCGATCGAGACGCCGGTTTCACGGCGGTTCGCGCGCTTGAGCGTCAGCGAGCCGTCGCTTCAGGTCGTTACCGGGCGAAATGGCGGCCAATCAAAGGCTTGTGGACATCTGGCACAGCTTTCGCTTTACCCGAGGCATGGATCATCTTTTCGGGGGCGTCATGTGTCATACCATCATTCAATCGCAATCGACTCTACGCGACTGGCGCTTGTGTCCACATCCGATCACCGCCACACACCCGAGGTCATAGATACCGTCCGTTTCTTGCAAGCCGTCACGGCCTCGCTGGAACTCGATGAGGTGTTCGGGGCGTTCAACGCATGTCTGCACGAGGTCTTCGAGCACGACGGCTGGGAGTATCAGGCCCCGGACGATGAGTTTCATCTGACCGGCGGTCGCACCGCGCCTCATCGAATCGAATACAGATTGACGCTCAACGGGCAGGCGCTCGGTGTGATCAGACTCATGCGCGGACGGCGTTTTTCCGAGGACGAGCAGCGGTATGTCGAAGGGTTGCTGGCGCTCGCCGCACCCGCGATTCAGAATGCCCTGCGTTTCTCGCGCCTCGTGCGCCAGCTCGATAGCGACCCACTGACGGGACTCGGTAACCGCCGGGCTTTATGGATCCAGGGTGAGCGCTGGCTCGCCGAGAGCCTGCGCCATCGCCATCCGCTGTCGCTGCTGGTGCTGGATCTGGACTTCTTCAAGGCGATCAACGATACCCATGGCCATCCGGTGGGCGATCAGGTGCTGTGCCGAGTCGCCCAGACCCTGAAGGCCACGACCCGCGCCTCCGACCTGTGTGTGCGTCTCGGGGGCGACGAGTTCGTCGTGCTCCTGCCTGAGACCGATCTGAAGGCGGCCAAGGAGTGTGCCGAGCGCATCCGCCGCGCGCTGTCGCAGCAATTCGTCGAGACACCTTCGGGTGAGCGCATCGGGATCAGGACCAGCGTCGGTGCCGCGACCCTAAGGCCTGGCATGACCCTGGATGCGCTCTACCAGGAGGCCGATACCGCGCTCTATGCGGCCAAGCACTCACGCGATCTGCCGCCGGCGAGCGTCGCGCGCGCGGGGAGACGAATCGGCAGAAGTTATACCCTAGGCGGGTTGACAGCGTGCGAGGCGTGAATGGAGATCGCTCCAAGGGATGACTTCATTTAGACTGTGCCTTTCAATATTCTGTCACAGTCAATCACTGGCGCCTTGGGGCGGCAATCATCACTATGTTGAGTCAACTACGCTTAAAGGTAAAACTCATCGTCGGCTTTTTGGCCCTGGGGACAATCGTCCTGGTCCTCGGGATCCTCGGGATCCGAGGCGAGTTCACGATGAATGAGTATCTGATCGGTCTGAGCGAAGACAGCATGCCGGCGATCGAGCACCTAAGCTTGCTCAACCAAGAACGACTCGAGATCCGCTCCCATGCCTACGAGGTTAAATCGCTCAGGCATCAAGACAGCAAGCGTCTCGAAGAGATCCAGCGCGAACGGACCGCCTCCCTGCGGGTGATCGATGAGACCCTAGGCAAACTCGAGCGCTTTTTACACAGCCCAGAGGAGCAGGCGGTCTTCAATGCACTCAAGGCCGATTATGCCCACTGGAGCGAGTCTCAGGCTAAGCTCGGACGGCTGATCGAATCCATACAGACCAGCGCCGACCAAAAACAATATACGGATACCCTGTCAAGCTTCACGTCCACCATGGACGAGAGCTTCCTGCTCTCGGATCGGGTCGGGGTGCTCATCGAATCCTTGGTCGCGCTCAAGAACAAGCAAACGGCCGACATCCTCACCGAGGCCAATCGCTCGAGCAAAAACCTCATCAGCATTTTCGGTACCGGCATCGGCGTGGGACTGGTGTTGGCGCTCCTGTTGGGCTGGGCGATCACGCGGGATACGCTCAGCCAGCTCGGCGGCGAGCCGGCTCAGGTGGTGGCTGTCGTCAACCAGCTTGCTGAGGGTGACCTGACGACCTACATCCCGCTGCGCCCCGGCGACGAGACCAGTCTCATGGCGGCCATGGCCCGCATGGTCGAGAGCATGCGGCGGGTGCTGCGCGACGTCTCTAGCGCCAGCTCGCAGGTGGCGGCCGCGGCCGTCGAGCTCTCGGCCACCAGCGAGGAGACCAACCGGCAGGTGCGCGTCGAGCAGTCCGAGACCGATCAGGTCGCCACGGCCATGAATCAGATGACCGCCACGGTCGAGGAGGTCGCACGTCATGCCGCCGCCGCCGCGCGTGCCGCCCAAGAGACCGACCGTGAGACCGAGGCCGGCAGCCAGGTCGTGGCGCAGACGATCTCGGCGATCGATCTGCTGGCCCAGGAGGTCGAGTCGGCCAGTCAGGTGATTGCACGTCTTTCCGAAGACAGCACCGAAATTGGTGCGGTATTGGACGTGATCCGCGGGGTGGCCGAGCAGACCAATCTGCTTGCCCTCAATGCCGCGATCGAGGCGGCGCGCGCCGGCGAACAGGGACGGGGTTTTGCCGTGGTGGCCGCCGAGGTACGGACCCTCGCCAGCCGCACCCAGTCCTCGATCCAGGACATCCAGGAGAAGATCGAGCGGGTCCAAAAGGGTTCGGCAGGCGCGGTCGCTGTGATGACCAAGGGACAGGAGATGGCACGCGAGAGCGTAGTCCAGGCACAGCGCGCCGGTGAATCGCTCCAGGCCATCAGTGCCGCCATCACCAGCATCGCTGACATGAACCGGCAGATCGCCAGTGCCGCTGAGGAACAAACGGCGGTCGCCGAGGAGATCAACCGCAACATCCATACCATCTCTGCGACGGTCGATCAAACCGCCGCTGGCGCGGCGCACATCGCCAGCGCCAGCGAGGAGCTCGCGCGGTTGGCCAGCCTGCTCCAGGAGCGGGTCGCGTGCTTTAGGCTCTGAGGGTTATTCCAGCGTTGAGTCGCCGTGCCGGACGAACCTCCGGATCAAGTCCTCCAGCACTGTCGGATTGAGTGGCTTGACGATATACCCATCGAGACCACACTCAAGGCAGTGCGCGCGCTCGCTCTCCAAGTCCAGTGTGCCCATGCCGATGATGGGGGTGCGTCGCGTGCCCGGATCCTCCAGGCTGCGCATGGCGCGCGCGACCTCGATCCCGTCGAGGTCTGGCGTGTAGAGATCCATAAGACCAGATCATAGGCCGCGGAGCGAAACTGGGCGATGGCCAATTCGCCGCTATTGACAATCAGGGTCTCATGCCCCCACTCCTGGAGTAGGGTGCTGGCGAGTTTCTGATGGAGCAGGCCGCTTTCGACGAGCAGGATGCGCAGACGTTGGCGGTATTCGACCAGCATGTGGCGTGTGAGCAGCGGACGCGGCTGGCCCGGTTCTCTGGGGCTGAGCAGGTGGGTGAGCAGCTCGCGCAATTCGCGCGGCAAGGCCGGTTTGGTGAGAAAGGCGTCGATACCGATCTCGCGACAGCGTTTGGCATCACCGCGCTGTCCGATCGAGGCCAGCATCACAAGGGCCGCCTGTTTGATCGCCAGCTCGTCCCGCAGACGCACCGCCAACTCGAATCCATCGAGTCCAGGGAGCGTGGAATCGAAGACATAGACATCGAATACCTGTCCCCGCGCGAGTTCGAGCGCCTGGGGCCCGGTGCTCGCCTCCTGCACCTCAAAGCCCCAGTGTCTGAACCAATAAGCCAGTGTGCGTCGCACGTCCGCTTGGTTGTCGACCAGCAGCGCGCGTCGGCCGGACCAGTTCGCCATGGGGGGCGGTGGGGCCTCACTGGACGCCAGCCTCGGAAGTGGGAGGGTGAAAGACAGTCCAGCGGCTTCCTGGGTGTCGATCCAGATCCGACCACCCAGGTGTTCGATCAGACGTGCACAGGTCGTCAGGGACCAGCCGCCATCGCCGAATCTGTGTTCGCTTTCCATCGAGGTCGCCCGGGTCGGGTCAATCAACGGCTGTAGCTCGGTGAGCGGGCACCCAAGACCCAGGATCGAGAACTGGATCCAGCCCTGCGTCGGATGCTCGGTGTTCAAATATCGCGTCTGCAACCTGAGACCTTTGTCTCGACTGCAGGCAAGCACGAACCTCCAGAGCGTGCTCAACACCTGACGGATTCGGCTTGGATCACCCTGACTGTGCGTCGGCAGTGCATCCAAGGACTCGTATTGGATCTCGCATCCCTGGCGACGGGCTTCGGCCATGAGCGCCTCGACCAGATCTTGGATCAGCACCGAGGGGTTGAATGGAATCTGCTCGATGATCATTTGACCGGTCGCGATCCGCGCGAAATCGAGCAGTTCTTCGATCTGGCCGAGCAAGCGGGTGGTCGCTGAACGAATGCGATCGAGAGAATGACGCTGGGTCTGGTCGAGTGACGTATGGAGCGTCAACTCGCTGAGATCGAGGATGTGCTTGACTGGAACGCGGATCTCATGGCCGATCTCGACGAGACGCTGGTTTCTGGCGCGATAGGCCGATTCGATCCCGTGCTTGAGTTCGGTACGGCGGCGTGCACCGCGCGCGGCCTGGGCCAGGGTCATGGCGACCAAGCTCAAGCCATGTTGCAGCTCTGTTGTCAGGGCCCCCTCCGCCGCCGGGCGCACCAGGATCAGGACGCCGAATCCAGGGAGCCGAAAGGCCAGTACCTGCTCAGGCGCGTCACCGGCTATCACTGGCTGTCCGGATGGACATTCGGCTAGGGCGGTCTCCAACGCACTCAGCGACCAGTCGTTCCAGAAGGCGCCATAGAGTGGATCAGATGGGAGTGCCTCGGGATGCAGACAGACGACGGGGTGGCGGTCGGGCGGGGTGGTGAGGGCGGACTCCAGCACGGCAGCACCGCTCGCATCGAGCAGGCGGACCATCTCGGCTAGAAAACGCTGGAGCATCGGCTCCAGTTCTAGAGAGTCATCGATCGCTTGTGACAGCTCGTGGAGCAGCTCGTAGGCATTGGCAGAGGACATGATCGTCGATGGTCCGAGAGCGGGCGTTGCGCGATGTTCGGGTGGCTCCGGGGGGCCGTGGAGCGCCCCCTCGAAGCCATTCAACGAGTCACTATAATCAAGTGTCAAGTCCCGGAAGATCATGTGGCTGTTTGTCAAACAGGTGAGGGTGGCTTTGGTACCACTGTCGCATGGCGGCCAGGGGTGTTTGTCCTTTGAGTGCGGCCTGGGGCAGTTGATGGTTATACAGCCAGACGTAACGGGCAATGGTGCGCTCGAGGTCTTCGCCGCTGGTGAAGTGGTGACTTCGCAGCACCTCTTCGAGGCGGCCGTTGAAGCGCTCGACCATGCCGTTGGTCTGAGGACGCTGAGGGCGGGTGAGGCGATGCTCGATGGCGAGGGCCTGGCACAGCTGAACAAATTCATGCCGGCCGCTTTCGCGGCGGGCGGCGCGACCAAAGAGCCGAACGGTGAACTCCTTGCCGTTGTCGGTCAGAATCTTGCGAATCTTGATGGGGCAGGACTTCGAGAGCGCCTTGAGGAAGGCCGCTGCCGAGCGCGCGGTCTTGTGGGGTTTGATTTGGACGAATACCCAGCGTGTGGCCCGGTCGATGGCCACGAACAGGTAGCGGCGAGCGGTCTCGTCGGGCATTTGGGGCAGATATTTCACGTCGAAGTGCACAAAGCCCGGCTCGTAGGCCTGGAACGGCTTGTGCGCCACTTGTCGAGCCTCGGGGCGCAGCGCGAGCAGCTTGTTGAGGCGATGCCGACTCAAGCAACGGTGGATGGCAGAACGCGAGGCTTTGGGTTCGATGAATTCCTTGACCACGGCGACGAGGTCATCGAGCGGCAAAAGCAGCAGTCGACGCAGCTCCACCACCACCGCCTCTTGGGCGGGTGTGAGCGTCGTTTGCAGACGGTGCGGCGTGTGCGATCGGTCGTTGAAGTCGGCTCGAGCTTGCCACTTGCGAACCGTCGACTCGGTGATGTTGTAGCGCTGCGCCAGCACCGATACCGGCTCATCGCTGGCCGCGATCTCGGCGCGCACCGCAGGGGTGGTACGCGCTTGCTTGTGCAGGGCGATCAACATGATGACGACTCTCCTTCGTTGGGCCTCGACTGGATGCTGGCTGCGGCTTCTCCAGCCGCCCTACGGGCGCCCGGAGAAGCCGCAGCCAGCCGAGACTTGTTCTCTGATTCCATCTCTGCGGTGAGTGTGTGCAAAACATCGCGCGCAAAGAATAACGGAAAGCGGCTCGGGGCTATATGATCATCCGGGACGGGACAATCAAGTCGCCCTGCTTCGTCATCCTGGGACGATGGTGTTGGCGGTCCCTCGCCGTCGGATTTCAGTCGGCGTCCGTGTCTGATGGAGGGCTTGGTGTCGCTTCAGCGGGTTCTGACGATTCCGGTTGCGCGTCAGCGGCCTTTGCCGGCGCGGGTTGGACGATGAGCTTGGAGCGATCGAGGTCGATCATATCCATCCAGTCATACTTCGATAGCCTGAAGACGTGGGGGCGATCGCCAACCTTGAGCATATAGTCATCGCTGTCGGCCAGTCGAGCGATCCGGTAAACATGCGCCTCACCTGCGCTGAGCTCGATCCTCAGTTCGAGCGCAGGCTTAGATGTGTCCTCGGCAGGGGCCTTGGTTGCAGTAAAGACATCGCGGTAACTCAGATTGGCCAGGGTCCGCACCAGGTCGCGCGCCCGTTCCTGATCGAGCGTCTCCTTTGCCTCAGCCCCCACCAATCGCCAGCCCTCACCGTCCCTTTCCAGCCGCCAATCGGCCCCGGCGACGGCGCTGATCTTGGCCTGATCGAGCCGCAGCTGACCCTGATCGAGCCAATCGGCGCGGCGGTTTGAGACATCGGCGAGCGCCAGATCTAGCTCGTAGACTGCCGAGTCGTCCGACGGGCGTCCGAACAGTCGTCGAAAGCGCGGTGTCTCGCCCAGGATCAGGGTCGCGATCGGCCCAGATGCCCCTTCGAGCGTCAGACGCCGGTTGAAGCCGGTATCTGCGACCTTGAAGCGCGCGCGCGCCTCGGCGCTGGTGGCGACGGGCAGGGGGCGCTTGAGCTGGCTCAGGGTGGTCAGGAGCTGATCCGCCTTAAAACCGGCGGCTGGGAAGTCATCGAGCTCACCGATCACCCAGGTACCATTGTGCCGGTCGATGCGCACCGATTCGGCGCCCTCTGCACCTTCGATCCGGATCGCGGTCACCTGTTCGGGCTTGAAAGCGAGCAGTGGTGTCTGCGGGGCGAAGGCGCGGGTACTCGGGGCGCTCAGGTATTGGCCAAACGCGATCAGCAGCTGGAGCACGAGTAGACCCGCCAACCCCATGATCAGGGGCGCGCGCAGATCGGGACGCCAGCTCAGATCAGCCCTGGAGGGTACTCCCGTACTGGAATCTGCGGCACCCTCGGTAGCCGATTTCGAGAGCGCTATCTCAGTGGTTGCGATCATGATTCATTGACCTCCTTGACCCAGGATCGCGGCATGGTAGCGGGCACGGCGGGCGCGGGCGTGGCGATGCAGCGCATAGACCAGCAGCAGCCCGCCGAGCGCCAGCAGATAATTGAGCGTCTCCCAGAAGAGGCGTGTCTCGCGTCCGATCGGATCGAGCAGACGTCCAAATTGACCCTGACTGCGCAGCGACAGCAACCCAGGATCCTCGAGCGACCAGTCGATGGCGTTCTGGATCAGTTCGAGCGGTTTGAGATAGCGGCTCTGGGTGGCCTCGTTGGCGAGACTGATGGCCGTGTTGCCGAGGAAGCTAGACGAGCCGATCAGGATCAGCCGCGCTGACTCAGGCGAGCTGTCGATGACACCGGAGACGACCGGTTGTTTCTGGGTTTGGCCCGCCGAGTCGGACTCGGATTCAGGTTTTGACTCCGGCTTGGACTTGGCTTCCGCCTCATCCTTGGTCAGGAGTGGCGAGGGCCGACCGGCGAACGCCGACTCGAACCGCCCCTCGATGGCCACGGCCAGCAGCTTACGTCCACGATCCTCGCCCTTAGGGAAACCGAGGGCACCATGGGCCTCGAAGTCAGGCTGCATGTTCTCTGAATCACTCGTCCAGGCATCCTTGGAACTCTGGAGTAGAAGGGTGACCCGGCGCTTGGCGTTCTTGGTCGCGTCGAGTGTGATCGGCGATGACCAGTTAAGCGTGATCTGACCGAGACCGGCCGTGATCGGGCTGTCCTCGGCCAGACCTTCGCCCCGGATGTCGGGGAAATAGGGATAAGCGAGGGTCTGGATCTCCCGGACCAGGAAGCCACCCAGGTTGCGTTGCACCGGGATCGGGAAGGGGGTGTTATGCGGATCGAGCACCAGGCGTGGCTCGAGGGTCAGGCCATGATGGGCGAGCCAGTCATTCAACCCAGTGTCGATCTTGCGCGCGCTGATGGCGCCTCCGCCCAGATCGATGTCGAAGCTCGAGGCCGCGAGGATCAGGGTCCCACCCTGCATCAGGAACTGGTCGATGGCGAAACGCTGTTTCTCGTCCAGCGACTCGGGTTTGATGACCAACAACAGATCGGCGTCCTGGGGCACCTGACCCGAGCTGAGATCGGTCTCACGCAGACTGAAGCTGTCCTGGAGCGTTTGGCGCAGCAGACCATAGTCGTCGCTCATACCGCCACCCATGCCAAAATCGGGTGCGGGCGTCGGGGCATAGAGCGCGACAGTGCGCAGCACGCCGGGGGCGAAGCGCTTGATCGCCGACTCGATCGAACGGTTCAGGTCTGCGCGGTCGAGCGACTCGGGCAAGGGTACAGGGACACGGCGAGCGCCATCCTCTAGCACCAGATAGAAGTAGAAGGGTGTGGGATTAAGCAGGCTGACCACCAACGGCTCGAATCCATACTGCTCCCGGATCGTCTTGGCGAGTGTCCCATCACCGGCGGCCGGGTCCTGGATCTCAAAGTCAAACCGCCCGTTCGACTTGGACTTCAGCTCGGCCAGGAGCGACTCCAGATCGGAACGCAGACCGGGGAGTGGGTCGGGTAGTCTGTCCGGTGCCGAGACGAACGCCTTGAGCCTCAGCGGTTTGGACAGGTTGGCAAACAGGTCGCCACCGCCCTGATAGCCCTGGAGCACCTTGCGGATGGTCCGAGTGATGTCGTATTCGGGGTGACGCAGACGCACATCGAGATCCATTTCGCCTCGGACCTTGACCTCGATCAGGTCCTGAAAGCCCAGGGTCTCATACTGGTCGCCGTACTTGACCAAGATGTCGAAATAGGAGTTGACCACGGCGGCCTGATACTTGGAGGCGGTCTGGAAGGCGACCGGACGGATGCCGTACTGCTCGCCGGCCTCGCGTTCAAGCTCGGGCGACTGCTGCGGGTCGAGGATCTCGACCCGGACCCGATCGCCGCCCGCCACCTGGTACTCCTCCAGCAGGTCGCGCAGCTGCGGGACCAGGGGCGCGAGCAGCGGATGGGTCTGGGCACTGAAATAGCCCCGGATCAACAGCGGCTCCTGGAGCTGGGACAGATAGGTCTGGGTCGCCTCGGACAGGCTATAGATCCGACCCTCGGTCAGATCGGCGCGCGCCCCGGTGATGCCCTGGATCCAGAGATTGGCCGCGATCAGGTTGGCCACCGCCAGCCCGGTGACCAGGGTCCAGCGCCGGTGATGACGGGGATTGGCCCCAGGTTCGGCCCAGCGCAGGCGCTCGAGGCCATAGATGTTGAGCGCCAGGAAGGTACCGGTCAGGCTCAGATAGTAATAGAGGTCGCGGACATCGATGACACCGCGCGTGATCGACTCGAAGCGCGCGCCAGTACCGAGTAGCCGCAAGAACTCGCCCCCGCTATGCCCGACCAGGCTGGTCAAGGCCGGCGAGCCGATGACATAGAAGGCCGCGCTGATGAGCGTTGCGCCGATCAGGGCCACGATCGGGTTGTCGGTGCGCGCCGAGACAAAGAGCCCGACCGCGACATAGGCCGCCGCCAGCAGCAAGGCCGCCAGATAGGCCCCGAGGACCGGGCCCCAATCGAGCGGTCCCAAGAGTGAGACCGTGATCGGCAGCGGCAGGGTCAGGCCCAGGGCCACCGCGACCAGGCCGAGTGCCGCCAGGAACTTGCCGAGCACCAGCTTGGGTGTGGCCACTGGGAGGGTCAGCAGATTCTCCAGGGTCCCGGCGCGCCGCTCCTCGCTCCACATCCGCATGGTGAGCGCGGCGCACAGAAAGATCAGCAGGATCGGCATCCACTCGAACAGTGGACGCGCGTCGGCGATGTTGCGGGCGAAGAAGGCATCGACCCAGAAAAAGACGAACAGGGACACCGCCAAAAAGGTGCCGATGAAGATATAGGCCACCGGCGAACCGAAGAAGGCCGCCAACTCGCGGCGAGCGACGCGGACGATCTCAGCCATGGGGTACCTCCATTCGTTCCAGGGTCACGGCGCCGAACAGCGCCTCCAGGTCTTGGCGTTCGGTCTCCAGGGCATACAGCGACCAGCCGCGCTCACAGGCGGTGCGGGCAACCCTGGGCGCGAGCGCCGGGGCATCCTCGGTCTCGAGGGCAAAGCGCCGACGGACGCCATCCTTGGTTTCCAGCACGGTCACCGCACCGCAACCCTCCAGGGCCGAGAGCACCGGCAGCGCCTCGTCCGGCCCGCGATCCAGGGTCACCAGCAGCCGTGGTCGCCCACCGATGGCATCGAGCCGGCTGTCGAGCGCCAACCGACCGCTGCGCATGATGAGGACCCGCCCGCACACCGCCTCGACCTCTTGGAGGATATGGGTCGAGATGATGAGCGTGGCCTCGCGCGCCAGCTCGCGCACCAGGGCGCGCATATGCTGGATCTGAGCCGGGTCGAGCCCATTGGTCGGCTCGTCGAGGATGAGGATGCGCGGTTCGTGCAGGATCGCCTGGGCCACGCCGAGGCGCTGCCGGTAGCCGCGCGACAGGGTACCGATGGTAGCGGTCGCCTTGGGGCCAAGCTCGGTGCGCTCGACGGCGCGGCGGATCGCCGCCGGGCGGCGCTCAATGGGAATCCCCAGGAGGGACGCCTGATAGTCCAGCGCATCGAGCACCGTCATCTCGGGATAGAGCGGACAGTTCTCGGGCAGATAGCCGATACGGCGCTGGGCCTCGCGGCGCTGCTCGGCGATGTCCAGTCCGTCGATCTGGATGCTCCCGGCGCTCGGTTCGAGATAGCCGGTCAACATCTTCATGATGGTGGTCTTGCCGGCGCCATTGTGGCCGAGCAGACCCACGATCTCACCCCTGTCGATGCTGAACGAGACGTCCTGGACCGCCTTGAGCGCGCCATAGTGACGGCTGAGTTGGCGAACCTCGATCATTGAGTCTCTCCTGTCTCGATTGGTCGCGGTGTCTTGGAGGGTAGGGCGCAGTGGGTCCCTACGGGCGCGGATTTCAACCAAGCCGGTCGAAGCATGCAAGTGGGTGAGGGTGAATCATGCCCGGGAACAGTTCGGGTTTTCGATAAAAAATCGAATCGAATTAAATAGATAAGATGAAAGGCACGCGCCTGGACCTCAGGTTAAACTTTGTTAAGCGCGCCTTAGCTCAAATCTCGACGAGTATTCGACCATGCGTTCGACCGTTGAGCATTCGCTCGAAGATAGCCGGCAGACCTTCAAGCCGGGCCGTCTCGCTGAGCAGGGTGTCGAGGTCTGCCGGTCGCCAGTCGTCGGCCAGACGTTGCCACAGCTCGGTACGCAGCGGATTGGGGACATCCACCGAGTTGCAGCCGAGCAGACTCAGACCCCTGAGGATAAAAGGCATGACCGTGGTGTGGAGTTCGGATCCGCCGGCCAGACCGATGGCGGCGATGGTGCCGCCCGGGGCCGTGGTGCGGGTGACCTGGGCCAGGAGCTCACCGCCGACCGTATCGATGGCACCACCCCATTCGGCCTTCTCTAGCGGTCGGGTCGCGCCGGCCAGGGCTTCGCGTCCGATGACGCGCGAGGCACCCAATCCCTTCAGCCAGTCGTGCAGATCCGGCTTGCCCGAGAGTGCCACGACCTCGTAACCGAGCCGGGCGAGGATGGCCACCGCGATCGAGCCGACCCCACCGCTGGCGCCTGTCACCAGGATCGGCCCCAGCTCGGGGCGCTGACCATTGAGCTGCATCCGATGGATGGCCAAGGCGACCGTGAACCCAGCCGTACCCAAAATCATCGCCGCCCGCGCATCGAGTCCTACCGGCATGGGGACCAACCAGTCACCGGGGACGCAGAGAGACTCGGCATAGCCACCGTCGTGGTCGACGCCCAGCCCCCAGCCGGTGACGATGACCGCCTCCCCGATTTGATAGTCCGGGTGTCGTGAGTCCTCGACCTCACCGGCCGCATCGATGCCGCCGACCAAGGGAAAGCGACGCAGGATCTTGCCGCGCCCGGTACCTGCGAGCGCATCCTTGTAATTGACGCTGGAATAGCGCACCCGGATCAGGACCTCGCCCGCTGTCGGCTGCGGCCTGGGTCGCGGCTCGATCCTGGTGCGCTGGCCCTGGTCAGCGTTGTGGATGCAGAAGGCTAAATACGGAGACATTGCATGGACCTAGACAGATGTTGATGCATGCGTTCAGCAGTTTGGCTTTGGTCGAAGTCCCGCCGCCCGATGTATTCCACGCAGACGGCCTTGTCCAACCTCGCGGAGGTCTGTTTGATCTGTGTGAGCCGATTGGGTGCGTGAAGATGTCACATTTCGATCACGTTTCAGTGCCCGCTCGATGGCAGACGGCGGGGCAGGGCATCCGGAGACGGACGCACCGAGAGATAGGTGACTGAGCGCTTAGGCGGGATGAAAATGTCGGGATATACCCTGCCTTGGTCGATTCGACTACACTAGTCCAGGGTGTTACTTTTGCAATGACTTTACACAGTTCCTTAAATTCAATGCACCACAACACGAGGAGCCTCCAATGGCCATCAGTTTGCAAAAAGGCGGTAACGTCAGCCTGACCAAGACCGATCCTGGTCTGACCAATGTGTTGGTCGGACTGGGCTGGGACGCGCGCTCCACCGATGGCGCACCCTTCGATCTCGACTCCAGTGTGTTCTTGGTCGGCGATGACGGCAAGGTCCTGTCGGATCGTCACTTCGTCTTCTACAACCAGAAGACTTCACCCGACGGCGCCGTGATCCACGCAGGCGACAACACCACGGGTGCCGGCGAGGGCGACGACGAGACCATCACCATCAATCTGCCGGGCGTCGAGGCAGGCGTGAAGCGTGTGGTCTTTGCCGTCACCATCCATGAGGCCGAGAGCCGCAAACAGAACTTCGGCATGGTGCGCAACGCCTTCATGCGCGTGCTGAACAAAGACAGCAACACCGAGCTGGCCCGTTTCGACCTCTCCGAGGACTACTCGACCGAGACGGCCATGATCTTCGGTGAGATCTACCGCAACGGTGAAGAGTGGAAGTTCAAGGCCGTCGGCCAGGGCTTCGCTGGCGGTCTGGCGGCGCTCGCTAAGGACCACGGGGTCAACATCGGCTGATCCCAAGCAGCCAGCTTCCGGCGATCGGTTTCCAGCAACAGCGCTGGTTGCCGATTGCCAGACGCCTCATTCGCTTTCATCCGCTCGGGGAGGCCAAGCCATGCCAACCTTCACGGTCACTGGTGAGATCGATCCGTTTCTGCATGTGAGTCTGAGCAAGGGTGAGCGGATCTTCTGCGAGTCTGGCGCCATGGTCATGATGGAAGAGCCGCTGCAAGTGAAGGGCCAGATGCGAGGCGGCCTCGGGCGTGCACTGCTGCGGCGTCTGGCCAACGACGAGTCATTCTTCCAACAGGAGATCGAGGCGGTCGGCGGCGACGGCGACTGCCTGCTCGCACCGACCATGCCCGGAGCGATCGAACTGCTCGACGTCACCCCAGGTTCGTCCTACACGCTCTCCGACAGTAGTTTTCTGGCCGCCGAGGCCGGAGTGCACATCAATCCGAGGCTTAATACAATTGGTGGTGGTTTGTTTGGTGGCACCGGCGGTTTCGTGATCATGGAGGCAGTTGGGCAGGGCAAGCTGGCCGTGTCGGGTTTCGGGTCGGTCTTCACCCTGGAGGTCACGCGCGGGCGCGATGTCGTCATCGACAACAATCATGCAGTGGCCTGGTCGTCGAGTCTGCTCTACGAGGTCGGGATGCCGCGCACGGGTGGCGGCTTCTTCGGCTCGATCGTCAACTCGGTGACCTCTGGCGAAGGGCTGGTGATCCGGTTTCGCGGCGAGGGCAAGGTCGTCGTCTGCTCGCGCAACAAGTCTATCTTCCGGCCCCAGCAAGGACAATGACCACGTGCTGATTTCAAGCCGTTTCAGTCATTACCTAAATCACTCAATCCTGCCGCGCCAGACGCGGTTCATCACCAGGAGTCACCATCATGGGCATCAGTCTTCAGAAAGGTCAAAAGATATCGCTTGAGAAAGAAGCCGGAAGCAGTCTGACCCGCATCATCATGGGGCTGGGTTGGGATGCTGCTCAGTCCGGCAAGGGTGGTTTTCTGGGCGGTCTGTTCGGCGGTGGGGGAAACGACAGCATCGACCTCGATGCATCGTGTCTGCTGTTCGACGATTTGGGCAATCTAGTCGACACGGTATGGTTTCGTCAGCTCACCAGCCGCGACGGCAGCATCCATCACACAGGTGACAACCGCACCGGCGAGGGCGAGGGCGACGACGAGCAGATCAAAGTCGATCTCACGGCGGTTCCGGCCAACGTCAAGAGCCTGGTATTCACGGTCAACAACTACACAGGTCAGGATTTCTCCCAGGTGGCCAACGCCTATTGCCGCATCCTCAATGGTGTCAACAACACTGAGATCGCCCGCTATGATCTGAGCTGCCAGGGCAACCACTCAGCCATGATCATGGCCAAGGTCTATCGCCACAACGGCGAGTGGAAGATGCATGCCATCGGCGAGGTCGGTCAGGGGAGAACCTTCGAGGAGCTTTTGCCGCAGATCAAGCCGCATCTTTGACTGTTCCATTAGATTCAGGCTCATAGCTCAACAAAGCTGAGGCCCCGCTTCCATGATGCTGATTTCACGCGCGCCATTTCCTCGATCGCGAGGGTGTAAAATCACCGGCTGAGGTCGGACCTAAGTTTAGGCAGGGCACCCTCGCGGATGTTCGCGAGTCGGGCATGGTGCCGGGCGAGCCGGATCGCCGCCGTTTTGCGGCGGGCTAAGCCCTTCTTCCGGCGCGACAGACGGCGCGACAGACTCCGGGACAAGCGCCGCGGCAAGACAGCAGCGCCCGCTGTGGCTTGGGGTCGGCTCCCTTTTCTCCTGAAAGACAGCCTTGCCCACCTTAAAAGACGCCGATCAACCCGGCCCTCAAAAAGGGCTGAATCGCGCCCAAAGGCGCCCCTCCACCCACACCTCCCGTCGGAGCGGCTTTAGCCGCGATTGGGGCGGTTGAGGCAGGGATGGGTGCCACGATCGCGCCTGGAGGCGCTCCTGCCCTCATCGCGCCTTACGGCGCCCCTACAAACCCGCCGACCCGCTTTGCCGAGATCCACCTTGACAGGGCCAGGGCTTGAAAGCGTTCTAGCGTTCACGCCTTACCCGGAAGACCGCTTGCAGCGTGGTGCAGCCTTTTGACCCGATGGTCTTGATGGGCCACCTTCAAAGGTTGCCGTTCTGGAGCTCTAGCCAGGATAGCCATCCGTGACCAATCTAGTGCAATATCCTGATGGAATCATACTATTTTGCCCTACCTGGATCCTAGATAGAGATAGATGACCATGAACGACGGCGATCGCGGCCTCGATCAGGCGGATTCCACTGAGCCCCGGGATGGACGCCAAGGGCTATCCACCGATGAGATCCGCGAACGTGCCCTGGCGGCTTTGCATCAGGGGCGATTCCACATTGCCGAAGAATTGTTGCAGGGTGCCGACGTTGAACTCGCTGCCCTGGTCGAGAGCCTGCGCATCTACCAGGCGGAGCTCCAGATCCAGAACGAAGAGCTCTTGCGCAGCCAGCGCCAGCTCCAGTTGGCCCTGGAGCGTTTCACCGCCTTCTTCAACGATCTGCCGATCGCCGAGCTGGTGCTCGACCGCCAGGGCCTGATCCAGGAGGTGAACTATGCCGCCCAGGACCTCTTCCGTCTCAAGCCATCCCACCTCCGCCAGCATTTTTTCCTACGTCTGGTCGATGAGTCCGACCGCGGTCAGGTGGCCGAGCTCTGGAAGCGGCGTCTGCCTGAAAGGAACCAGACCCTGAGGCTTGCGGAGATCCGCTTCCAGGGTGACGAAGGGGCGCCCTTCATCGGCGACCTGTATATCGCCCCCCTACTGGATCTGGAAGGGGGGGACGACCAGTATGTCTGTGCCATCATCGATCGCACCGAGGCGGTGCAGCAACGCCGGGCGCTCCAGGTCACAAACGAGCAGGTTCAACGTCGTGAGGCCGAACTCAATGAGCGCCTCAAGGAGATGCGTGGGCTCTACGAGGTCCTGCGCGAGACCAGCCGTCACGAGGCCCCGCTGGAGGAGGTGCTACAGCGGGTGGTCGAGCGTCTGCCGGCGGCCTGGCAGTTTCCGGAGCTGGCCGAGGCGCGACTCTGCCTTCCTGAGTTCGAGCACCAGACCCCGGGCTTCACCCCGACCGTCTGGATGCAGACGGCCCCGATCCGGGTCGATGGTCTGGTCGTCGGCGAGATCCAGCTCGCCTATCGCGCGCCGCCGCCCCCAGGGCTCGCCGACACCCCCTTCCTGAACGATGAGCAAGGGCTGTTGGAGGCCGTGGCCTCGCATATCGCCGTCTATGTCGAGCGCCAGCGCGAGGCGCGCCGGCTGAGCGAGAGCCGCGAGCAGTACCAGGTGCTCGCCGAACACAGCCCGGACTGGGAATATTGGCTCGGCCCCGAGGGGCGCTATCGCTATGTCTCCCCCGCCTGTCGGGAACTCAGCGGTCATACGGACGAGGAGTTCTTGGCAGACCCGCATCTGATCACGGCCCTGATCCATCCAGCCGATCGTGAACGCTGGCTCCAGCATTTCACTGCGGTGCTCGATTCGCGTGAACGCGATCATGTTTGTCTGGAGCTACGGCTGTGCGCGCGCGATGGCCGCGAGCGCTGGGTCGAGCACATCTGCAATCCAGTGCTCAGCGCCGATGGGCGCTATCTCGGGCGCCGCGGGGTCTTTCGCGACATCACCGAGCGCAAACGGATCGAGTCCGAGCTGATCAAGCATTCGCTGGCGGTCGAGCAGAGCCCGGAGAGCATCGTCATCACCGACCTGGACGCCTGTATCGAATACGTCAATGCCGCTTTCACCGCCACCACTGGCTATAGCCGCGAGGAGGTCATCGGTCAGAACCCGCGCATCCTCCAGTCCGGTCTGACCCCACCTGAGACCTTCGATGATCTGTGGGGCTCCTTGTTATGCGGCCAGGTCTGGCGCGGCGAGTTGATCAACAAGCGCAAGGACGGCTCGATCTATACCGAGCTGGCGATCATCTCGCCCATCCGTCAGCCCGACGGGCGGGTTACCCACTACCTGGCCGTCAAATCAAACATCACCGAACAACGGCGCTTGACCGAGGAGCTGGATCAGTACCACCACCATCTTGAGGAATTGGTCGAGGCGCGCACCCTGGAGCTGCGCCAGCAGACGCGCTCGCTCCAGGCCCTGCTCGATAACCTACCCTATCTGGCCTGGATGAAGGACCGCGAGGGGCGGTTCGTCGCCGTCAATCGGGTCTTCGCCGAGATCAAGGGGCGCACGCCCGAGGAGATCATCGGTCTGACCGACTATGACCTCTGGCCGCGCGAGATGGCCGAGCGCTACTGCGCCGATGACGCCGAGGTCATGGCCAGCCGGTGTCGACGCACCCGAGAGATGCCGAGTCGGACCAATCCGGACGCCATCTATGAGACCTTCAAGGCCCCCATCATCGACGATAGCGGGGAGGTGTTGGGGACGGTCGGCTTTGCGCGCGACATCCGTCCGCAGCGCGAGATGGAGGCCGAACTCGCTCGCCGCGCCGAGCTGGCCGAGAGCGCAGTCCGCGCCAAGAGCGCCTTCCTGGCCAACATGAGCCACGAGATCCGCACCCCGATGAATGCCATCCTGGGCCTGACCCATCTGCTACGCCGTGAGCTGACCGACCAGGCCCAGATCGATCGGCTCGACAAGATCGAGAACGCGGCCCGCCATCTGCTGACTGTGATCAATGACATCCTGGACCTGTCCAAGATCGAGGCCGGCAAGCTGCAACTGTTCGAGGAGGACTTCTCGGTGCCCATGCTGGTCGATCAGGTCAGATCGATGATCCTCAACGAGGTGTGCACCAAGGGTCTAACCCTGAAGGTCGAACTGGACCCCGAGCTGCACTGGCTGCGGGGCGACATGACCCGCCTGCGCCAGGCCCTGCTCAACTACGCAAGCAACGCGGTCAAGTTCACCCAGAGCGGCTTTGTGGCGATCCGGGTACGTCTGCTGGGGCGTGACGCCGACTGGTGCCAAGTGCGTTTCGAGGTCGAGGATACGGGCATCGGCATTGCGCCCGACAAGCAATCCAAGCTCTTTCAAGCCTTTGAACAGGCCGATGTCTCGACCACACGTCGCTATGGTGGTACCGGGCTGGGGCTGGCGATCACGGCGCAATTGGTGCAGATGATAGGCGGAGAGGTTGGGGTCGAGAGCGCCGAGGGACGGGGTAGCACCTTCTGGTTCGAGGTCAGGCTCAGGCCCGGTCAGCCCGGTGTGCTGATCACGCAGGCGCATCGGCTGGCGGCCGAGTCCAAGATCCGCGACCGCTGCGCCGGGGCGCGCGTGCTCCTGGCCGAGGACAACCCGATCAATCGCGAGGTGGTCCTGGAACTGCTCAGCAGCGTCGGTCTGCGCGTCGAGACCGCCGAGAATGGCCAGGTCGCTCTGGAGATGGCCGCGGTTGCGGACTATGACCTCATCCTCATGGACGTGCAGATGCCGGTCATGGATGGTCTGAGCGCCACGCGCGCCATCCGGGCCCTGCCAAGCGGGCACGACACACCCATCCTTGCGCTCACGGCCAATGCCTTTGAGGATGATAAGCGCGCCTGTCTGGAGGCGGGCATGAACGACTTCGTGCCCAAGCCGGTCGAGCCGCTGGATCTGTTCAACGCCCTGCTGCGCTGGTTGCCCGCGCGCCTCCAGCCCGCCGATACGGAGGCGGCGCGCCAATCCCAATCGGCCACTGGGGCGCCCGATCCGGCGTCTTCCCACGCCTATTCCAGCCCACGCCGTACCGATCTGTTGGCCGCCATTCGCTTGCTGCCGGGGATCGATCTGCGCCAGGGGCTCGCGAGCCTGCTCGGCAGTCAGGAGAAATATCTCAAGCTGATCGAGCGCTTCATCGAGTCGCATGCCGATGATCCAAGGCTGTTTGCCGAGGGGCTGGCGCGCCGCGACGGCGAGGGTCTGGCGCGTCTGGCGCACGGACTCAAGGGCGTGGCGGGCACCCTGGGTTTGACCGCCATCGCCGAACAGGCCCAGTTGCTCGAGATGGCGCGTCGTCCCGAGGGCTTTGACGCCCCCGACAGACTGGTCGTTGCGATCGACGCCATCGACCATGCCCTGCGGGCTCTGCGTAACGCCGTCGAGCAGTCGCAGACCTCTGCCCAGGCATCCTATCCTTCTGCCGTCGGCCTCGAGGTCGATCTCGAGCAGACGCGCACGCTACTCGACGAGCTGGCGGCGCTGTTGCGCGATGACAATGCACGCGCGCGTGCGCTCTATCAAAAAGAGTCGGCGCGATTTGCGGCGATCATGCCCGATGAGCACGCCGAACTCGGGCGCCTGATCGAGCGATTCGACTTCGAGTCGGCCTTGGCTCTAGTGGCCGGCGTCCAGAGACGCCTGGGGCGCCCCGAGGGGGCCTTATCCCAGTGACGATCGCCACGCCTCCGCGACGCTCGGTCCGGTCCACCGTGGCAAATTCCGGATGGCCGGGCGAAGAGACCCTGGATCGGCGCGTCCGCGAGATCCTACAGGCCACAGGTCTAACGCCCCCGCTCTGGGTGCTGGCTTCGGCGCTCATCGGCCTTGTGGTGTCTCTTGCCGTTCTGAGTGTCCGGCCCGAGCTGAGCTGGGCGCGCTGGGGTCTGCTTGGAGTGACGGCCTTGGCGGTGGTCGCGGTCGCGCTCGTGTGGCGGCGGTTGCGCGATCGGTTGTTGCGTCCGCTGGCACGCCTGGAGCGTTCGCTGACCCAGGTCTGCCAGGGCGAGCCCGGCGCCGGCGACAGCCTGACCGAGACGGGGGTGTTGCAGGGGATCGCCCAGGACATCCGTAGTCTCAACGAGGAGCTGACCGGCCTCTATGAGGACATGGATGATCGTGTGGCGCGCCAGACCCGGCGTCTGGCCCAGAAGACCGCCTCGCTCAAGATCCTCTACGACGTGGCCGCCGGCATCCATCAGACCGAGAGCGTCGAGGAATTGGTGCTACGCTTTTTGCGTGTACTCAAGGAGATGATCAATGCCCGTGCTGCGACCGTGCGTCTGGTGCTACCGGATGGGACGCGGCGTCTGATCGGATCCATCGGCTTGAACGACGATCTGGTCTGCGAGTCGGACATGACCCCGGTCGATCTCTGTCTGTGCGGCAATGTGCTCGCGCCCGGCGACATCCTGTGCGACAACGATGCCCGTTACTGTTCGCGTCTCTATGGCCGGCGCATGTTCGCCAGTTCCGAGATCGAGGTGGTCACTGTACCCCTGGAGCATCGCGACGAGTTGCTTGGGATCTATACCCTGTTCCTCGATCCACCCGGACTGAAGGGGCGCGAAGACATCCTGGAGCTGCTGTTTACGGTCGGCCATCATCTAGGCGTGGCCATCGCCAAGCAGCGTTCGGATGCCGAGGCGCGCCGGTTGTCGATCATCGAGGAGCGCAATGCGCTCGCCCACGAGCTGCATGACTCCTTGGCCCAGACCCTGGCCAGTCTGCGTCTCCAGTTCCGGATGCTCGACGACGCGCTCGCCGGCTGCCCCATCCCGTCCGAGGCACGCAACGATCTCACGCGCATCCGCAATGGCCTCGACGAGGCCCACACCGAGCTGCGCGAGCTGTTGGCGAGCTTTCGCGCGCCGCTCGATCGTCAGGGGCTGGTGCCGGCGCTCGAACAGCTCACCCAGCGGCTCGGGCGCGAGACCGGTGTCCATGTCCTGTTCCAGAACGACACCCGACCCTTCGAGCTCTCGGCCACCGAAGAGCTGCAATTGTTGCGCATCGCCCAGGAGGCGCTGGCCAACATCCGCAAGCATGCCCAGGCCCATACGGTGCGGGTCCTGCTGACGCGCGAGGCCGGCGGGCGGTATGTGTTGTTGATCGAGGACGATGGGGTCGGCTTTAGTCTGCCGGACGCCCAATCCGCCTTGGGCGAGCGCATCGGGCTCTCGATCCTGGAGGAGCGCGCGCGGCGGATCGGCGCCGAGCTGCGCATCGAGAGCGAGCCGGGGGAGGGGACGCGGGTGGAGATCCTCTTTGAGGCGGGGCGGCGTCTGGGGCGTCATCAGACTCAGGGCTTGGAGACGGATCGATGCGCGTACTCCTGATCGACGACCATGCACTCTTCCGCTTCGGTCTTCAGGAATTGCTGGAGCGGCGCGGCATCGAGGTCGTGGCCGCCGTGGGCGACTCGAATGCCGGGCTGGAGCAGGTGGCGGCGACCCGACCCGATGTGGTGCTGCTGGACATGCGGATGCCAGGGCTTGATGGGCTGAAACTCCTGCGCCTGTTACGGGCGGCCCATCAGACCATGCCGATCGCCATGTTGACCACCAGCGCCGAGGAGCGGGATGTGATCGAATCGCTCCAGAGCGGGGCCCAGGGCTATCTGCTCAAGGACATGGAGCCGGATGCCCTGATCGCCGCACTCGGCGAGATCGTCCAGGGGCACACCGTGGTCGCACCCGAGCTGACCGGGATCCTGGCGCGGGCGGTCCGGGGTGACTCCAGTCCGGCGCCGGTCGCAAGCGGCGGTGCGGCGGACCTGACCCCGCGCGAGCACGAGATCTTCTGTCACCTGGCCGAGGGCCAGAGCAACAAGGCCATCGCGCGGGCATTGGGGATCTCGGAGGGCACGGTCAAGCTGCATGTGAAGGCGATCCTGCGCAAGCTGGAGGTGCATTCACGGGTCGAGGCGGCCGTGATCGCGGTCGAGCGGGGGCTGTGCGAGCGTCGCTCTTGTCGTCGCTGATGCCTCAGCCGACCCGCGTCAGCGCCCAGGCCACGTGCTCGCGCACCAGTGGGCTCGGGTGCTGAGCGCGGGACTGAAGCGCGGCCCAGACTTCGGGGGAGGGTGGGGCATTGCCGAGCGCGACGGCCAGGTTGCGCAGCCAGCGTTCATGGCCGAGCCGGCGGATCGCCGACCCTTCAGTGCGTGCAAGGAAGGTCGGCTCGTCCCAGGTGAAGAGTGCGATCAGGGTGGCGGTGTCCAGTCCATGACGGGGTCGAAAGTCGGACTCTGCCGTGAGTTGGGCGAACCTGTTCCAGGGACAGACGAGCTGGCAGTCGTCGCAGCCGTAGATCCGGTTGCCGATCAGCGGTCGCAGCTGTTCCGGAATGGATCCCTTGAGCTCGATCGTCAGATAGGAGATACAGCGCCGTCCATCGACCTGATAGGGCGCGACGATGGCCCCAGTCGGGCAGGCATCGAGACAGGCGCGGCAACGTCCGCAATGGTCGCGCATCGGACGATCGGGCGGGAGCTTAAGGTCGGTGTAGATCTCGCCGAGGAAAAACCACGAGCCGGCGCGCGGATTGACCAGGTTGCTGTGCTTGCCGATCCAGCCGAGTCCGGCCTTTTCGGCCAGCGGTTTTTCCATCACCGGTGCCGAATCGACGAAGACGCGATAGCCGAAAGGCCCGATATGGGCGGCGAGCCGGTCGGCCAGCCGTTGCAGGCGCTGGCGCAGGACTTTGTGATAGTCGCGTCCGAGCGCATAGCGCGAGATGAAGGCACCAGCCGGGTCGGCAAGCCGTTCATGGAGGGTTGCGCGAGACTCAGGCAGGTAGTCCATCCGCGCCGAGATCACGCTCAGGGTGCCGGGGACGAGTTCGGCCGGGCGCGCGCGCTTGACGCCATACCTGGCCATGTAGTCCATCTCGCCGTGATGGCCGCGTGCCAGCCAGTCGAGCAACAGGGGCTCGACCTGACTGAGGTCCGTATCCGTGATGCCGATCTGCTGAAAGCCAAGCGCTTGGCCCCAGGTCTTGATGCGCTCGACCAGGGACTGGGGCGTGTCTGGTGGGTGGCTGGCTTGACGCAATGGGCGATCCTGGGTGCGATGGATTGAGAGATTCGATCGGCGGGGACGATCACGCCACTATCTTTTAGGATACAACCGATGCCGCACTCGGTTGGACCCATTGTTTGACCGTGAACGGCCTGGACGCGCGTTTTGCAGGCGGCAGGATTGATCTATACTGGCAAATCCGGATCGAATGCCGATCGCTGCCGCTCGGTTGCTGTCAGCCCCATGCCTTCCTCGTCCACCCCACATCGCGCGCTCAGCGAGCGTGTCAACACCTTTGGTCAGTATCTGCTTGCGCGCTACGGCCAGCGGGTACACAAGCTCGCGCTCAATGCCGGCTTCACCTGTCCGAACCGCGACGGCACTAAGGGACATGGTGGCTGTACCTTCTGCAACAATGTCTCTTTCGGCCCGACCGCCAAGCACCCGCCGGATCTCGATCGACAGCTCGACGCTGGACGCGGCGTGCTCGCCAAGCGCACAGGCGCGCGCCGATTCATGGCCTATTTCCAGACCTACACCAATACCTATGACGAGATCGAGGTATTGCGCGAACGCTATGAGAGCACCCTCAGACACCCGGACGTCGTGGGACTGTCGGTTGGCACCCGTCCGGACTGCGTGCCTGAGGCCGTGCTCGACCTGCTCGCCGGGTATCGCGCGCGCGGCAAGGAGGTGTGGCTGGAGTTGGGTCTGCAGTCGGCCAACGACGCCACGCTCGCGCGTGTCAATCGCGGCCACGGCTTTGCCGAGTATCGCGTGGCGGTGACGGCGGCGCATCGGCGTGGCATCCCCATCTGCACCCATCTCATCGTTGGGCTGCCGGGCGAGGGCCATGCAGAGGCGCTCGCCACCCTCGACCGGGTGTTGGAGCTGGGCGTCGAGGGGCTCAAGATCCACCCGCTGCATGTGGTCCGCCACACCCGGCTGGCCAGCGACTGGCGCCGCGGCGACTATACCCCACTCGCCCTGGACGACTATGTCGCCATCTGCGCCGATCTGATCGAGCGCACACCGGTGAGCGTGGTCTATCATCGCCTGACCGGGACGGCCGAGCGCGCTATCCTGCTTGCGCCTGACTGGTGTAGCCGCAAATGGGCGGTGCTCAACGCCATCGAGGCCGAACTGTTTCGTCGCGGCACCCGCCAAGGCGACCGCGCCGATACCCTTTCCACCCATCGACTCGTCAATACCGCTTGATCTCCGGGGGCCCACACCATGGAACTCGTCTGTCCCGCCGGCAATCTGCCGATGCTCAAGGCCGCCGTCGACAATGGCGCCGATGCCGTCTACATCGGTTTTCGCGACGACACCAACGCGCGCCACTTTGCCGGCCTCAACTTCAACGACAAGCAGATCGCCGAGGGCGTCAAATACGCCCATGACCGTCAGGTCAAGGTGTTCGTCGCCATCAACACCTATGCCCAGCCCAAGGGCTGGGGGCGCTGGACGGCGGCCGTCGACCGCGCCGCCGGTTTGGGGGTCGATGCCATCATCCTCGCCGACATGGGCGTGCTCGACTATGCCGCTGAGCGCCATCCGAACGTCAATCTGCATCTGTCGGTCCAGGGGTCGGCCACCAATCCGGCCGCGATCGGCTTCATGCAGCGTCATTTCGGCATCAAGCGCGTGGTGGTGCCGCGCGTGCTGTCGCTCGCCCAGGTCGCGCATCTGATCCAGGAAACGACGGTCCCCGTCGAGATCTTCGGCTTCGGCAGTCTGTGCGTGATGGTCGAGGGGCGCTGTCTGCTCTCGTCCTACGCCAGCGGTCAGTCGCCCAACACCTTCGGCGCCTGCTCGCCGGCGGCGCATGTGGAGTGGCGCGACACGCCCCAGGGTCAGGAGACGCGCCTCGGCGGGGTGCTGCTGGAGCGGCGTTCGCACGGCGAGGCCGCCGGCTACCCGACCATCTGCAAGGGGCGCTACCGGGTCGAGGGCGCATTGCGTCACGCCATCGAGGAGCCGACCAGCCTCAACACCCTCGACATCCTGCCCGAGATCCTGGCCGCGGGCGTGAGCGCCATCAAGATCGAGGGGCGCCAGCGCAGCACCCGCTATGTGACCCAGGTCACCCAGGTCTGGCGTGAGGCGATCGACGCCTGCCTGCGCAACCCACAGGCGTTCCGGCCCAAGGAGCGCTGGAATCAGATCCTGGCGCAGGTCTCCGAGGGGGCACAGACCACCATCGGCCCCTACGAGCGCACCTGGCATTGAGTGAGCGTTTAGCAACCAGCGGCCAGCGGCGCCCGGCGAGCCTGCTTCCTGCATCGATTAATCCCAAACTGACCCCCATGTCATCTTTGAATAACACACCCTCAAGACCCCGGCTGTCACTCGGTCCCATCCTCTATCTCTGGCCACGCGAGCAGGTGTTCGACTTCTATGCCGAGCTGCTCGAGACCCCGGTGGATGTCATCTATCTGGGCGAGACCATCTGTTCTAAGCGCCGTCAGCTCAAGCCCGAGGACTATTGGGAACTGGCCGAGCGCGTGACCGCCGCCGGCAAGCAGGCGGTGATCTCGACCCTGGCCTTGATCGAGTCCGAGGGTGAACTGAAGACCCTCAGGCGGATCTGTGCTGACGAGCGATTTCTGATCGAGGCCGGTGACCTGGCCGCGCTCGAGTTCCTCGAAGGCCGACCCTTCGTCGCCGGCCATTCGATCAATCTCTACAACCAGCGCACGCTTGCCTTTCTCGTCAAGTGTGGACTCAAACGCTGGGTGATGCCGGTCGAGCTGGGTCGAGAGACGCTCGCCGATCTGCTCCGGTACCGTCCACCGGGGGTCGAGTGCGAGCTCTTTGCCTTCGGTCGTCTGCCGCTGGCCTATTCGGCGCGCTGTTTTACGGCCTACAACCGGGGGCTGGGCAAGGACAACTGCGCGTTCTGCTGTGGCGACTATCCAGACGGACTGCTGGTCACGACCCAGGAGGGCCAAGAGTTCCTGAGCCTCAACGGCATCCAGACCCAGTCGGCCGGCACCCATAATCTGCTTCCAGCACTCGAGGAGGTACGCGCCCTGGGTGTGGATCTACTGAGGATCAGCCCCCAATCCAAACACACCGCCGCGATCGTCCGTACCTTCGCAGACTGTCTGAACGGGGATCTCGACCTGGCCGAGGGTACGGCGCGTCTGCGCAGCTGGGCACCGTCCGGCCTGTGCGACGGCTACTGGACCGGCGAGTCGGGCTACAGGGTCGGGATGTCGGTCCGGGGCCGGCTCGGCTAAAGAAACTCTGAATCAATCGCGTCTCACCGAATCGCGGCTAAGGCCGCTCCGACACAATCAATGGGTTGCAGGAGCAACTTTGGCCGCGAACAGAATCAATCAGCATCTCCCTAGAACACCCACAGACACGGCCCCTGAGCGTCACGCCTCAGACCGACACCTGCCGGGCGCGCGACAGGGTGTTGCGCGAGACGGGATCAGACCCTCCGCTCTATGACCTGGCGCGACCTGGGTTATCGCCTCGATCCATTGAACTTGCCATTCCAATGGGGCCCGCGTCGAACAGGGGGCTCGAAGACCAGGTTTAATATGGCCTTCATACTCGACGGCTAGACTCTGCCAGCGCAATCGACTGCGTTCGGTCAATGGGCCTGAGTCAGAGATCCCATCCTGTTCTTAGGCGATGACAGGGACCTGAACTCTACCTGTAGATCCCCGCTCTCCCTGTTTACAGGGGGGCGGGTGAGGCTGGGCGAAATCAATCGCTTATTGCCTTCAATCCGACCCTTTCCTTCCTTAGGGAAGTGCTGAATAAATCGCGTGCCTCTCAATCGCGGCTAAAGCCTCTCCTACAAAATCAATGGGTTACGTGAGAAAGTATCGCTATGCGGACACTCAGCCTACGCCTGAAATTGCTGCTGGCAACGGGGATGATCCTGGTGCTGACGGCAGGCACCATCATCCTGCTCGCGACCCGGATCTTTAGCGGGGCGATCCAGACCGCCACCGACTCCATGACCCTCAACCTCGCGCGACAGGCCGAGGCGCTCATGCACGAGACCGCGCTCGGCACCGGTCAGGAGATCCAGCGGCTCTTGGCCTCGGCCATCGCGAGCGCCTCGGTCCTGCAACACCAGATCGCAAGCTCTGCCCTCGGTGCAGGCGAGACTGCCCCCTATGGACGGGACCAATTGAAACAGATGGTGCGCGCTACCCTGGAGAGCAATCCCACCATCAGCTCTGCCTACGCCCAATTCGAACCAAACGGCTATGACGGCCGGGACAGCGAATACGCAGGCACCCTCGCCCACAGCTCCAAGACCGGCACCATCGAGCTCTATTTCACCCGCGAGGGCGACTCACTCACCTTCCATGAAACCCCAGACCCGGGCGAGAAATATCTCGAGACACGCAACGAATATGGACAGCGTGAGTCCGAGTGGTATCTCTGTCCCAAGGAGCGTCTGCAGACCTGTATCACCAACCCCTATCTCTATGAGATCAGCCCTGGTTACAAGGAGCTGATGATCAGTCTCACCCTGCCGCTCATCGTCAACCGGACCTTCATCGGCGTGGTGGGGCACGACATCAACCTCTCGGTGCTCCAGACCGCGTCCGCCGCGATCGCCAAACGGCTGTTTCGCGGTCAGGGCGATCTGATGCTGGTCAGTCAGCAGGGGTTGATCGTTGCGGCGACCCGCTTCCCGGATCAGCTCGGCAAGCGTCTGAGCGATGTCGCGCCCAAACTGGCGACCGCCGTCACGACCCCTGGCCAGAGCAAGAGCGGTGACCTCTGGCTGCACGTCCTGAGGATCCCGATCGCGAACGCCTCCTGGACCCTGGTCATCTCGGTCCCTGAGGCGGAGATCCTGGCAGCGGTCAGGGATCTGGAGCGCGACCTGCGTTCCGGTACCGGCCTGGCGACCCTGGGGCTGATTGCCGGTACCCTGGTCATGACCCTGCTCGGCCTGATCGTCATGGTGGTCCTGATCCGGACCATCACCCATCCATTGGCACAGCTCGCCCAGGGCATGCAGTCCTTGGCCTCAGCAGAAGGCGATCTGACCGTCAAGGTCAGGGTACAGCATCACCTCGAACTGATCGAATTGGGTAAGAACATCAACCGCTTCATCGATAAGCTGCGGCAGATGATCCTGGTCATGAAGGAACACAGCCGGACCCTGGCCCAGCGTTCTACCGACCTGAGCGACTATGCCCGTCGGGTCGGATAGGCCAGCGCGACCCAGAATGCCCAGATCGACAGCGTGGCGACCGCCATGACCCAGATGGCAAGCGCCTCCAGCGAGGTGGCCAATCTGGCCCACCAGACGGCGGATACCGCGCACGAGGCGGCGGACCATATCGATCGCACCCAACAGGCGCTCAATAGCACCAAAGACAAGGTCGGTCTGCTGTCGCAGTCGGTCGAGGAGGCCTCCAGTCAGATGCATCAGGTCGTCGAGCGCAGTCGGGCGATCGATGGGATCCTGGTGACGATTCGCGAGATCGCCGGGCGCACCAATCTGTTGGCGCTCAATGCCGCGATCGAGGCCGCGCGCGCCGGTGAACAGGGGCGGGGATTTGCCGTAGTCGCCGAGGAGGTCCGCCACCTGGCCATGCGTACCCAGGAGTCGACCAAGGACGTCGATGACCTGATCAAGGGGTTACAGGGCGATGTGCAGCGCGCAGAACGACTGCTCCAGGGCAGCCGCGGGGAGATGGAACAGACCCTGGCCTTCACCCATCGCAGTGTCGAGCTGCTCGACCGCGCCGTCCTGGACGTCAAGCGCATCGACGGCCATGCCCAGCAGGTGGCCACGGCCGCCGAGGAACAAAGCCAGGTCAGCGAAGAGATCAATCGCAGTCTCACCGCCATTGGGGACGCCGCGCGCGACCTGGCCCATCTGGCCCAGGCCTCCGAGTCGGCGGTCCTCGAGACCCAGGGGGCGATCCAGATGCTCGATGCCCAGCTCAATCTACTCCGGGCCTAAACCGATGAACCAACGCGCTCTATGGCTGCTGGCCGTGGCCGGATACGCCGGCACGGCCGGGGCGGACTGGTCCGTGACCCTCACCGGGGCCAGCGATTATCTGTTCAACGGGGTGACGCAAACCGGTCATCAACCGTCCGCCCAGGCCGGTCTGGACTGGTCCGGGGTTTCGGGCCTGTATGCGGGCCTTTGGGCCTCGAACGTCGATTTCGGTGACGACACCGCGGCAGAAGTGGATGGCTCGCTGGGATATCGCTTCGAGTTTCGACCCGGCTCCTCGGTCGATGTGGGGCTTGCCCTCTATACCTACCACGGTGGAGGCGACAGCTCGGAGAGCAACTACCCGGAGGTCTATCTCAAACTCGGGATCGCCGGGGTCAACCTGAACCTCTGGTATAGCCACGACTATTCCGGGCTGGGTGTCGGCCATCTGGTGGTCATGCTGCACAAGGACTTCGAGATCAACGACCGCTGGACGATCGCGGCCCAACTCAGCCGATCCACCAGTCTCGACGCCGACCGCTTTGCCTGGGACGGTGATCGGGACCACTATCTGCACTGGCAGGTCATGAATAAAACCGCCTACGCCGGCTTCGATCTCGCGCTGGGCCTCAGCGGCACGACCCTGGGCGATGAGTCCGGCGATCCCGTCCTAGTATTCACCATGGGTCGAACCTTTCGTTTTGAATGGCTGGGCCTTCGAGTCCGTACCAGGGCTGCGGATCCTCGAACCTTGAGTTGATCGAGGGTGTGCGTGAATCGACTCGCATCATGTTGGCTGTCTTGGGTCCTGCTGAGCATCCCGGCGCTGGGGATATCCAGCGAGGTCGGATCCGAGGCCCCGCTCGAGCTGACGGCGGACGAGCGCGCCTTTCTCCAGGCCCATCCGGTGATCCGGGTCAGCAATGAACGCGACTGGCCCCCTTACGATTATTTCGAGCACGGTCGGCCCCAGGGCTATTCGGTCGATCTGATGCAGCTGCTCTCGGCCCGGATCGGTGTCACCTTCGAGTTCGTCCAGGGCAAAAGCTGGGAGGAGCTGGTCGAGCGACTGTGCGCACGCCAGATCGATGTGCTGCACGCCGCTGACAGGCCTCAGAGATTGCTGGAGTGCGCGAACTTCTCGGTCCCCATCATCCGGGGCGTTAATCAGTTCCTGACCCGTCGCGATCACCCAGAGGTCCGCTCCATCGCTGACCTATTCGGTTCGGTGGCGGCATCGCCCAGGGGTTGGGAACAGACCGAACTTTTGAAGCGACGCTTTGGCGATCGATTCAGGATCATCGAGACCACCAACCTCCAGGAGGCCATCGCCTTGGTGGCGCAGTGCGAGGCCGATTTCACCACCGACTTCACCAATGTCCTGAACTATCACCTCGCGCGTCTCGGCTATGTCGGTCTCAGGGTCCAGGGGGTGTGGAGCCGGGAAGACAAGGGCGGTGAGCTCGCGGCCCTGTATGTTGCCACGCGCAACGATTGGCCGATCCTGCAGTCGATCCTCGATCAGGCCCTGGCCGCGCTGACGCCAGACCAGATCCGGCACCTCCAGGAGCGCTGGTTCGGTGCCGGCGATCGCTCTACTCAGGTCGCGCTCTCACCCGGCCAGCTCGACCTCCTCCAGCGCAGGGGCCCGCTCAGGTTGTGCGTCGATCCCGATTGGATGCCCATCGAGCGCATCAACGCGGAGGGGCGCCATGAGGGCATGGTGGCCGATGTGTTCGCCCGTCTCGCCGCGCTCTTGGACATCGACTTCGTGCTGACGCCGACCGCCTCCTGGGAGGAGTCGCTCAGCTTCATCCGGGAGCGACGGTGCGACCTGTTATCCGCGGCCATGGAGACCCCGGACCGGCGCGCCTTCCTGGATTTCACCACCCCCTATCTCTCCTTCCGTTCGGTGATCGCCACCCAGGACCATCAGGTCTTTATCAATGATCTCGAATCCGTCCTGGGTGAGACCTTCGGCATCACCCGGGGCCATGCCATGAGCGAGGTCCTGAGGGTGCGCTATCCCGGTATCCGGCTCCAGGAGGTCGCCACTGTCGAGGAAGGGCTAAGACAGGTCCAGCAGGGCCGGCTGTTTGGGTTCATCGATGCACTGCCGACGATCGCCTATCGCATCCAGACCCAGGCCATCCAGGGCATCAAGATCGCCGGCCAGTTGGAAGACAGCCAGCAGTTATCCTGGGACCTGTCCATTGCCACGCGCCGCGATGAGCCCTGGCTCAGGGGGGTCTTGCAGGCCGCGCTCGATGCCATGCCCCAGAGCCAGCGTCAGGCAATCGTCAACCATTGGCTCTCGATCCGCTATGAGCGGGTGTTCGACTATGTCCTGTTGTGGAAGATCGTCGCCGGGGTGATCGGCATCGCCGGCGTCATCCTCTGGATCGTCTTGACCTGGAACCGGCGTCTGGCGCGGCTCAATCATGAGCTCGCCCAGGCGCAGGCCAGGATCGCCGCCCACAACCTCGAATTGGAGCAGCGCGTGGCCGAACGCACGCGCGATCTGAGCGAGACCCTGGCCCGTCTCGAACGGGCGCAGGCCAGTCTGGTCCAGTCGGAGAAGCTCGCGGCCCTGGATGACCTGGTGGCCGGCATCGCCCATGAATTGAACACCCCCATCGGCAACGCCGTGATGCTGGCCAGCACCCTGTCCGACCAGGAGCGGGGGTTTCGGGAACAGATGGCGACAGGACTGAGCCGGTCGGCCTTGCAGCGCTTTGTCGATACCGTGCGCGACAGCAGCGACATCCTGCTGCGCAGCCTTCACCGCGCCGGCGAGCTGATCAGTAGCTTCAAGCAGGTCGCCGTGGATCAGGCGAGCTATCAGCGCCGGGTCTTTAGCTTGGACGAGGTGACACGCGAGATCGCCCTGAGCTTCCAGCCGCGTCTGCGCCGCTCACCGGCCAGGCTGGAGGTGGACATCGCCCCGGGGATCCGTTGCGACAGCTTCCCCGGCCCCCTGGGTCAGGTGTTCATCAATCTGGTGCAGAACGCGCTGATCCACGCCTTCGAGGGGCGCACCCAGGGCTGTATCCGGATCGAGGCCCGCCCCGCCGCGCCCGGTTTCATCCTCATCCGGGTCAGTGACGACGGCAACGGCATCCCGCCGCAAGACCTGGGTCGGATCTTCGACCCCTTTTTCACCACCCGTCTGGGACAGGGCGGTAGCGGTCTGGGGCTGCACATCGTCTATAACCTGGTGACCGGGCTCCTCGGCGGTTCCATCTCGGTCCAGAGCACCCCGGGTCAGGGCACGGTGTTTGAGATCACACTGCCCCTGGTCGCACCCCAGACCCTCGCCACCGACCCCGATTGCCCAAACCAAGCCCCCAGTGGAGCCCCCCATGAGTAACAACGCCCTTGCACTGGATGACGATCAGGTCGTCCAGTTCATCGCTGAGCCAGTGGATGAGGCACCCGAAGGCCCGATCGATCCCTGGCGGATCCTGATCGTCGATGATGAACCCGATGTCCATGAGGCGACCCTGCTCGCCCTGCGCGACCTGATGATCGAGGGTCGTCCGCTCGCCTTTCTCCGCGCCTATTCCGCCCAAGAGGCGCGCACCATCCTGGCGCGGGGCCCAGAGGTGGCCGTCGTGCTGCTGGATGTGGTCATGGAGTCGGAAGACGCCGGGCTGCGGCTCGTGCACTGGATTCGCCGCGATCTCGACAATCCGCTCATCCGCATCATCCTGCGCACCGGCCAGCCCGGTCATGCGCCCGAGATCGAGACCATCCGCTCCTTTGATATCAGCGATTACCGCACCAAATCCGAGCTGACGCGGGCGCGTCTGATCACCAGTCTGACGGTGGCCATCCGGTCCTATGCCCAGCTCCGCCAGATCGAGCTTGGCCGTCGGGGTCTGGAATTGATCATCGCGGCCAGTACGGACCTGATCCAGCGGCGCGCCCTGCCCCAGTTTGCCGAGGGGGTCATCACTCAGGTCTGCGCCCTACTGGATATGGCGCCCGAGGGCCTGATCTGCGCCACGTCCACTAAGTCGCCCTCCGGTGAGGCGGGTCCAGTGGTCATCGCCGCCCTCGGACGCTATCGAGCGATGCTCCAGCGCCCCCTGACCGAGCTGCCCGAGGCGCCCGTCCGCGAGGCGCTCCATCGGTGTCTGCGCGAGAGGCGTCACAGGTTCGACCCGGGGATCTGTCTGTACTTCGAGTCCGGCGAGGCCCAGGGCCTGGCCGCCTATCTCCCCCGGGTGGGTGAACCGAGCCGCCTGGATCGCCATCTGCTGGAGGTCTTCTGCGCCAATATCTCGGTGGGCTTCGAAAACGTCCTGCTGCACGACCGGCTGTTTCAGCTCGCCTATTACGACCCGCTCACGGGGTTGCCCAACCGGCATCATTTCATCCAGCTCCTCGAAGCGCGGGGCGGCGAGCCGGATATGGCGCTGGCGCTGCTGGACCTCGACGACTTCGCCCATATCGCCACCACCCTGGATCACCATTTCGGCGATGAGGTGCTCAAGGCCGTGGCCGAACGCCTGGCCCAGACCTTTGGCCCTGAAGTGGTCTTGGCGCGGGTGGCGGGCGATGCCTTTGGTCTGTTCGGGCCGGGCGACCTGATCACCCCCGAGCGGATCCAGCAGGTCTTCGGTGAACCGCTCAGGGTGCGTGATGAGACCCTGCGCCTCTCGGCCACCAGCAGTCTGATGGCGTTAAATGGCCAACCGGCCAAGGGCGGGGACCTGCTCAAAGATGCCGGGATCGCGCTCAAGCAGGGCAAGCGGCTTGCGCGGGGCAAGACGAGCCATTTTTCAGAGACGCTCGGCCAGGCCGCGCGCAAGCGCATGCGGATGCTGAGCGACCTGCGCGCCGCCTTTTCGTCCGAACGGCTCTCGCTCGTCTTTCAGCCGCTGGTCGAATTGAGCACTGGACGGGTAACAGGCACCGAGGCGCTGTTGCGCTGGGAGATCGAGCCTGGGCATTGGGTCCCCCCCGATCAGTTCATCCCGCTCGCCGAACAGTCTGGATTGATCGTGCCGCTCGGCGAATGGGTGCTCCGTACCGCCTGCCGAGAGCTCCGTCGTTTGAGCGAACGCGGTCACGCCGGGTTGCGGATGGCGATCAATGTCTCGCATGCCCAGTTTCGCGAACCCGGGTTCGTGCCCATGCTCAAGCACATCCTCACCGAGACTCAGGTCACCGCCAGCCAGATCGAACTGGAATTGACCGAATCGCTCGCCATCGAGCATGTCGAAGGGCTCAACGCCAAACTGGCCGAGATCCGTGGCCTGGGCATCAGGGTCGCCGTGGACGATTTCGGCACCGGCTATTCGTCACTGAGCGTGCTCAGGCAGCTCCAGATCGATCGCTTGAAGATCGATCGCTCCTTCATCAGCGAGCCTGCGGCGACGCCGACCCAGGGCGGGATCCTGCCGCTCATCGTCGCGCTCGGTCAGCAGTGCAACCTGACCCTGATCGCCGAGGGGATAGAGACCGAGGCGCAGCGCCAGCACCTCTTGTCCCTGGGCTGCCAGGAGGGGCAGGGGTTTTTGTTTGCGCGTCCCATGCCGATCGAGCGACTGGAGGACTGGCTGGCAGCGGCTGTCTCCAATCAGGATCAGCCGGTATAGTCGCGCCCGCACTGCACGGTTGTCCGGTGTGGGATCCAAGGGCGGCATTTCCGACGCTCGCGTCGGCCTAACACTTTGGGGGTCATCCCGAATGCTTAAAAAGGCCTGCTGGCGACCCTCAGGATTTGAAATAACCGCGATCGCCTGGCTGCTCGACAGATTGCCAAATACCCTGGCCGCTGCCCGAGGGATTTGCAGTAAGATTTGTGCACTGCAAAAATCCCAGCCTTGGTTCAGTCCCCATGCCAGATTCCGCCGCCCGTCTTCGCGAGATCCCCTACAACTACACCTCCTTCTCTGATCGCGAGATCGTCATCCGGTTTCTCGGTGAGCCGATGTGGCGTCTGATCGAGGAGCTGCGCGGCACGCGCCGCACCGGGCGCTCGGCGCGGATGCTGTTTGAGGTGCTAGGCGACATGTGGGTCGTGACCCGTAATCCCTACCTGCAAGACGACCTGCTCGGCGACCTCAAGCGCCGCCGCCTGCTGCTCCAGGCGCTCGATCATCGGCTCGATCAGTTCGAGCGGCGGCTGAACGGCAACCAGCGTGCGGCCGAACTGCTGGCCGCGACCCGCGCGGCGGTACGGCGTTTCGGCGATTGGTTCGAAGAGGAGAGGCGCCAGCGCGCGCGTCTGCGGCAGGCGCTCGCCGGGATCACGCGCCCCGACAATCTCGATTTCGGGGGCCTGGCGCGCGTCTCGCACGCCACCGATGCCACCGACTGGCGCGTCGAGCTGCCATTCGTGGTCATCACGCCCGATACCGAGGCCGAGGTCGCGCCCATCGTGCGCGCCTGTATCGACTGCGGCCTGACGCTCATCCCGCGCGGCGGCGGCACCGGTTATACCGGCTCGGCCGTGCCCCTGCATCCACTGACCGCCGTCATCAATACCGAAAAGCTCGACCGGCTCTCGGAGGTCGAGTGGGTGAGGCTGCCAGGCGTCGAGGGTCTGGTCCCGACGGTGCAATGCGAGGCCGGGGTGGTGACGCGCCGGGTGGCGGATCTGGCCGAGTCCCACGGGCTGGTATTTGCGGTCGATCCGACCTCGCAGGACGCCTCCTGCATCGGCGGCAACATCGCCATGAATGCCGGCGGCAAGAAGGCGGTGCTCTGGGGGACGGCGCTCGACAATCTGGTCTCTTGGCGCATGGTCACCCCCCAGGCCGAGTGGCTTGCGATCGAGCGTCTGGATCACAACCTAGGCCGGATCCACGATCAGGAGCGAGTGCGCTTCCGGCTCTCGCGCCTTGCCCCAGATGGCAAGACCCCGCGCGGCGAGCCCGAGATCCTGGAGATACCCGGATCGAGCTTCCGCACGGTTGGACTCGGCAAGGACGTGACCGACAAGTTCCTTTCCGGACTGCCTGGGGTACAGAAAGAGGGCTGCGACGGCATCATCACCTCGGCACGCTTCGTGCTGCATCGGATGCCAGGACAGGTGCGCACCCTGTGTCTGGAGTTCTTCGGCACCGACCTGGACCTGGCGGTCCCGGCGATCGTCGAGATCAAGGCCCTGATCGAGTCGCGTCCGGATGTGCAGATCGCCGGTCTGGAACACCTCGACGAACGCTATGTACGCGCTGTCGGCTATGCGACCAAGTCGGCCCGGCGCGAGCTGCCGAAGATGGTCCTGATCGCCGATCTGGTCAGCGACGACGAGGCCGCCCTCAGCGCCGCCGCCGAGCAGGTGGTCGCCATCGCCCGCCGCCGCCAGGGCGAGTGTTTTATCGCCATCAGCCCCGAGGCGCGCAAGCGGTTTTGGCTCGACCGTGCGCGCACGGCGGCCATCTCGCGCCATACCAATGCCTTCAAGATCAACGAAGACGTGGTCATCCCGCTCGAGCGGCTCGCCGACTACAGCCGGGGGATCGAGCGGATCAATATCGAACAGTCGATCAAGAACAAGGACGCCATCTTGGCGGCGATCCTCGCCTATCTGGACGCCGAGCTGCCCTCGATACCATTCGGGGATGATGAGGGCTCAGACGAGGCGCGCGCCATCTTGGAGTCCAAACGCAAGGCCGCGCACGACCTGGTGCAACAGGTGCGTACCCGTTGGCAGGCCATCTTGGACCAGCTCGACCGACCGGCCGCTGAGGTGCTCGATCTGCTCGACGCGACCGCACGGTCACGACTACGACCAGGCGACACCCTCGCGAATCTGATGCTGCGTCGCGATCTGCGCCAGTCGCTCCGCGCCGAGGTCAGAGGACCTTTGAACGAGATCTTCTCAGGTCAGGAGTGGGCCTCGGTACGCGAGCGTCTGCACGCCATCCATCGTCAGGTACGCGAATCGCGTCTGTTCGTCGCCCTGCACATGCATGCCGGTGACGGCAACGTCCACACCAACATCCCGGTCCATTCGTCTGATTACGCCATGCTCCAGGAGGCCGACCGGGTGGTGGCACGCATCATGACTCTGGCGACCGGACTCGGCGGGGTCATCTCGGGTGAACACGGCATCGGGATCACCAAGCTCCAATTCTTGGAACCGGAGAAGCTCGCGGCCTTCGTCGCCTATAAGCAGCGCGTCGATCCGCAGCAGGTGTTCAATCGCGGCAAGCTGATGCCGGGATCAGGGCTAGACAGGGCCTACACCCCCTCGCTGCGCCTGGTCGAGCAGGAGGCGATCATCCTGGAAGAGACCGAGCTCGGCGCGCTCAACGACGCGGTCAAGCACTGTCTGCGCTGCGGCAAGTGCAAGCCCCAGTGCATGACCCATGTCCCGCGCGCCAATCTGCTTTATTCACCGCGCAACAAGATCCTCGGCACTGGGCTGATCATCGAGGCCTTTCTGTATGAAGAGCAGACCCGGAGGGGGCTGTCGCGGCGTCATTTCGAGGCCATGAACGACCTCGCCGATCACTGCACCGTCTGTCACAAGTGTCTGCCCCCCTGCCCGGTCAAGATCGACTTCGGCGCCGTGACCATGCGCCTGCGCCGCATCCTGGTCGAACGCCATCAGATGCGCTTCAGTCCGGGTGCCTGGGCGGCGATGCAGTTCTTGAACCGCGCCGATCCGCGTGCGATTCGCTTGATGCGCCTGGGGCTGGCCGAATGGGGCTTTAAGGCCCTGAATCAGGCCCATCGTCTGGCCAAGACCCTGGGATTGACGCAGAAGCGTATCGCTCAGCCCGGCTCGACCACTGGGCACCCGGCGCTCGCTGGTCAGATGGTCGAGCTGGTCGGGCGCTCATTACACGTCCCCTTGCCCAAGCGCACCTTCCGCGAGGTGCTGCAACTGGAAGACCGCACCCAGGTGCCGATCCTGCGTGACCCGCGCCTGGCCGAGGAGGCCGAGGCCGTCTTTTACTTCCCCGGCTGCGGCTCGGAGCGACTGTATTCGGATATCGGTCTGGCCACGCTCGCCCTGCTCTGGGGGCAGGGGGTACAGACCGTGCTACCGCCAGGGTACCTGTGCTGCGGTTATCCGCAGGGCGCGGCTGGTCTCGAAGAACGCGGACGCCGGATCACCATGGAGAATCGTGTGCTGTTCCATCGCGTGGCCAATACCCTGAACTATTTGGATATCGACACCGTGATCGTCTCTTGCGGCACCTGCATGGATCAGTTGCTCACCTACGAGTTCGAGCGCATCTTCCCTGGGTGTCGCCTGCTCGACATCCATGAGTGGCTGATGGAACGGGGCGTCACCTTGGAGGGCACGATGGGCGTGCAGTATCTCTATCACGACCCCTGTCATACCCCGATGAAGACCTATGCACCGCTTAGGGTCGCGGCCAGTCTGATGGGCCAGCCGGTGCGGCTCTCGGATCGCTGTTGCGGCGAGGCCGGGACCCTCGGCGCCACCCGGCCCGACATCGCCAACCAGGTACGCTTCCGCAAACAGGAGGAGCTGATCGAAGGCATCCGGGCCCTGACCGGACGCGAGCGGGTCGAAGACGACTCGGTCAAGTTGCTTACGGCCTGTCCGGCCTGTCAGCAGGGGCTGGGACGTTATCAGGATGACACGGGGCTTAAGACCGACTATCTCGTGGTCGAGCTGGCCGAGCGTCTGCTCGGTGCCGGCTGGCGCGAGCGCTTCATCGCCCGGGTCCGGGCGGATGGGATCGAGCGGGTCTTGCTGTAGTCCGGGCTGGATGCCACACCCACATCGATGTCCATGATGCGTCATCTTGCCGGGATCGCTCCGTAAGCCAGAGGCACCGGCCAAGCCCGGTCGGGCCAGACCCGACCGACCACAAGTGGATGCTGGTCCGTTAGTCTGGAGGCTTAGGCGGCAGGGGTTTGACCGTGTCCGGCAGATGGTCGCGGATGACGGCGGCAAAGGACTCCAGTGTCTGGCGGCGCGGGAAACTCTTGCGGAAGACCAGCGAGATGCGCCGGTAGGCATCGGGCAGTGTGGCCAGTGAGCGGGTGACGATCCCGCTGTCGCCCATCCAGCCGCCACGTATCGCCAGCGCCGGAATGAGCGTGCAGCCGAAACCGGCGCGCACCAGCTGCAGCAGCGTCTCCAGGCTGGATGCGCGTAGATCGGCCATCTCGCCGCGATGGGGGCGCTCGCTCAGATGGCAGACCTCCATCACCTGATGGGTCAGGCAGTGACCGTCGGCCAGCAGCAGCAGCTCGATGTGTTCCAGATCCTGGGATGTGATCTCGGGGTGGTTTTGGAGCGGATGGTTGACGGGATGGGCCAACCAAAAGGGTTCCTCGAACAGCGGCAAGGTATTGAAGTCGTTTTCGTCGACGTCCGTGGCCAGGAGCGCGGCGTCGATCTCGTGGCGCGCCAGCCGACCGAGCAGTAGATCGGTGATCTCCTCGGAGAGGACCAGCCTGAGCTTGGGATAGGTCTGCTTGAGCGGTAGCAGGATCAATGGCATCAGATAGGGACTGAGCGTTGGGATGGCGCCGATACGCAGCGGCCCGGACATGGGATCCTGATGGGCGCGCGCCACCTGTTCGATGGCCTCGGCCTGTTCGAGCGCCAGCCGCGCATGGACGAGGATGGCCTCGCCGACCGGGGTGATCTCGACTGAGCGGTTGGTGCGCTCGAAGATGACGACGCCAAGCTCGTCCTCCAGCTTCTTGATCTGACCGCTCAGGGTCGGCTGGCTGACAAAGCAGCGTTCGGCGGCGCGCCCGAAATGGCGCGTCTCGGCCACGGCGAGGATGTATTTGAGGTCGCGTAGGTTCACGCGCGCATGATAGCGGAAATCGGCGTGGGTGCGCTCCCCCCATTGGCACCTGCATCCTCTATCATCGGATGCGACCCGGCGTCCCAAGCTATGCCGATTGGCTAACCTGGCACCGATGAGGTGCGTGATGAACTCATCCACGGTGTGGCCTGGATGATGGCCCTGGCGTCTCATGCCCCCAGCGAGCCGACTCCCTCCCGGTGCGAATCCGGCGGCGATCGGTGGAAGACGCCGGCTTGATTCGTGTGCCGCGGCGCCCCAATTCCCGGATCAAACGACCGGAATTTTTTTATGGAGACCTCATCGTGAGACAGGACAAACTGACCGCCAAGTTCCAACTGGCCCTGGCCGACGCCCAGAGTCTGGCCCTGGGGCGCGATCATCAGTTCATCGAACCCATCCATCTGATGGTGGCCCTCTTGGATCAGGAGGGCGGCACCGTCCGCCATCTACTCACCAAGGCCGATGTCAACGTCAACAAGCTGCGTTCGATGCTCGGCGAGGCGCTCGAACGCCTGCCGACCGTGCAGGGCGTGGGTGGCGACGTCCACATCAGCAACGACCTCGCACGCCTGCTCAACCTCACCGACAAGCTCGCCCAGCAGCGCAACGATCAGTACATCTCTTCCGAACTCTTTGTCCTCGCTGCGCTAGAGGACAAAGGCACCCTCGGCAACGCCTTGCGCGAGGCCGGGGCCAGCAAGACGGCGATCGAACAGGCCATCCAGACCCTGCGCGGCGGGCAGTCGGTGAACGATCCCAACGCCGAGGAACAGCGCCAGGCGCTCGAAAAATACACCATCGACCTGACCGAGCGCGCCGAGCAGGGCAAGCTCGATCCCGTCATCGGGCGCGACGATGAGATCCGCCGCACCATCCAGGTGTTGCAGCGGCGCACCAAGAACAACCCGGTGCTGATCGGTGATCCCGGTGTGGGCAAGACCGCGATCGTCGAGGGTCTGGCCCAGCGCATCGTCAACGGTGAGGTGCCCGAGGGCCTAAAGCACAAACGCCTGCTGGCGCTCGACATGGCCGCACTGATCGCCGGTTCCAAGTTCCGCGGCGAGTTCGAGGAACGGCTCAAGGCGGTCCTGAACGACATCGCCCGGCAGGAGGGCAATGTCATCCTGTTCATCGATGAGCTCCATACCATGGTCGGCGCCGGCAAGGCCGAGGGCGCCATGGATGCCGGCAACATGCTCAAGCCGGCCCTGGCGCGCGGCGAGCTGCACTGCGTCGGTGCGACCACACTCGACGAATATCGCAAATATATCGAGAAGGACGCCGCGCTCGAACGCCGGTTTCAGAAGGTGCTGGTCGATGAGCCGAGCGTCGAGGACACCATCGCCATCCTGCGCGGCCTGAAGGAACGTTATGAGGTCCATCACGCGGTCGAGATCACCGACTCGGCGATCGTCGCCGCGGCCACGCTCTCGCATCGCTATATCACCGACCGCCAGCTGCCAGACAAGGCGATCGATCTGATCGACGAGGCCGCCTCGCGCATCCGCATGGAGATCGACTCCATGCCCGAGGAGATGGATCGGCTCGACCGGCGTCTGATCCAGCTCAAGATCGAGCGCGAGGCGTTGAAGAAGGAATCCGATGAGGCCTCCAAGAAGCGTCTGGCCGACCTGGAGGGTCAGATCCAGCGTCTTGAGCGCGAGTTCGCCGATCTCGATGAGATCTGGAAGGCCGAGAAGGCCGCGGTCCAGGGCGCCGCCCACATCAAGGAGGCACTCGACCGGGTACGTCTCGAGATGGAGACCGCGCGTCGGGCCGGCGATTGGGCGCGCATGTCCGAGCTGCAATACGGGCGGATCCCCGAGTTGGAGAGACAGCTGGCCGCGGCGACCGCCGTCGAGCGCAGTGAGAACCGGCTCTTGCGCAACAAGGTCACCGAGGAAGAGGTCGCCGAGGTGGTCTCCAAATGGACCGGCATCCCGGTGTCCAAGATGCTGGAGGGCGAGCGCGACAAGCTGTTACGCATGGAGTCTGAGATCGAACAGCGCGTCGTCGGCCAGCGCGAGGCGGTGCGCGCGGTGAGCGATGCCGTGCGGCGCTCGCGCGCCGGGCTGTCCGATCCCGGGCGCCCGATCGGCTCCTTCCTATTCCTCGGACCCACAGGCGTCGGCAAGACCGAGCTGTGCAAGGCGCTCGCCGCCTTCCTGTTCGACACCGAGGAGGCCATGGTTCGGATCGATATGTCCGAGTTCATGGAGAAGCACTCGGTTGCCCGACTCATCGGCGCACCGCCCGGGTATGTCGGCTATGAAGAGGGCGGGTATCTCACCGAGGCCATCCGCCGTCGGCCCTATAGCCTGATCCTGCTCGATGAGGTCGAAAAGGCGCACCCGGACGTCTTCAACGTCCTGCTCCAGGTGCTCGACGACGGGCGTCTGACCGACGGTCAGGGACGGACGGTCGATTTCCGCAATACCGTCATCGTCATGACCTCCAATCTGGGGTCCGAGGTCATCCAGCAGCTGGCGGGCGAGTCGAGATATGACCAAATGAAGGCCGCAGTGATGGAGATCGTACGCCGCGCCTTCCGCCCCGAGTTCATCAATCGCCTGGACGAGATCGTGGTCTTCCACCCGCTGCAACCGGAGCAGATCCGGGCGATCGCACGGATCCAGATCCGCTATCTGCAACAGCGTCTGGCCGAGCGCGACATGACGCTCGAGGTCAGCGATGCCGCGCTCGATCATTTGGGCGCCGCCGGGTTTGACCCGGTCTATGGCGCGCGTCCGCTCAAGCGCGCCATCCGTGCCCAGCTCGAGAATCCGCTGGCCCAGGAGATCCTGTCCGGCAAATTTGGGCCGGGTGATCTGATCGAGGTCGGTCTAAAAAACAACCGGCTGACCTTCGAGCGGGTGTTGCGGGGTGAGCTGGTCGACTGAGGGGCCGCGAGGGCGGTTCGCTTGACGCCTCCAAGCCCCCTGACTAACCTCTCGCCAATCCACCGGGCGCGCCCTGATGGGTGCCCGGTTCCAGCCATCTGCGCCCCGCGCCAGACATCCAAGTCGATCAGCCAACCCGCTTATGGCGCGGGCGCGTATCCTACTATCGAGCGGCTAGCGTGTACCCGAAATATTTTGGGCTCAAGGAGCCCAGTTTCTCGATCGCCCCGGACCCGCACTATCTGTTCCTGAGCGACCAGCATCGGGAGGCGCTGGCGCATCTGCTCTATGGGGCCAACGAGAGCGGCGGCTTTGTGCTCCTGACTGGCGAGGTCGGCACCGGTAAGACCACGGTCTGCCGTGCCTTCCTAGAACAACTCCCCCCGGGTGTCGAGGTGGCGCTCATCCTCAATCCAGTCCAAACGCCCAACGAGCTCTTGACCAACATCTGTGAGGAGTTTCGCATCCCGCTGCCGCGCGGCAAACGCTCCAACAAGGTGCTGATCGACGCGCTCAATGGCTTTCTGCTGAACGCCTATGCCAATGGTCGGCGGCCGTTGCTCATTATCGACGAGGCGCAGAACCTGTCGCGTCAGGCGCTGGAACAGATCCGATTATTGACCAACCTGGAGACCACCAAGCACAAACTGCTGCAGATCTTCCTGATCGGCCAGCCCGAGCTGCGGCGCTTGCTGGAGACCCAGGCGCTGCGCCAGCTCAACCAGCGCATCACAGCGCGCTTCCATCTGACGCCGCTCGATCTCGCCGAGACGGGCGACTACATCCGCCATCGTCTGGCAGTGGCCGGCGTCGATCGTCCGCTGTTCACGGCACGCGCCATTCGGCGTATCCATGAATGTTCAGGCGGCATCCCGAGGCTGATCAATATCCTCTGCGATCGCGCGCTGCTTGGCGCCTGCGTGACCCGTGGCTCCCAGGTCGATTCGGACATCGTGACCACGGCGGCACGCGAGGTGCAGGGCGAGGCATTCGAGGGTTCGTCGCCGCACTCAACCCGACGTCTGCTGCTGATCGCACTGGCATCATTCAGCCTGGCGACCCTCCTTGGCTTACTGGCACAGACACTGATCACACCAGACTGGCGCGAGCGTCTGGCTGGCTGGTGGTCGGGTACGAACGGGTTCAGGGCGCTCATCGAATCCGTGTTCCAGCTGGGGTCCGGTCCAGCCTTGGATGGGGGCGCGACCGCCGCGGCTACACCCGTCCAGGTCGAATCGGTGCCGAGGACGGACGTGCCTGCGCCTCTAGACTCGTCCTTGCCGGCGGCGCCCGAGGAGCCCCCGGGCGCGTCGTCGCCGGGATCGATCGCGTCCCTGGCGCTGCCCGAGTCTGAGGCCATGCGCGTGCTGTTGCGCCGTTGGGGGCTGAATCTCAAGACGACAGTCACAGGTGATCTCTGTGCCCATATCCGCCCGCTCGGTTTGGGATGCGAGTCTGAACAGGGACGCCTAAGCCATGTGCGGTTCTTCAATCTGCCAGCATTGCTGCGTGTGGCCGATCAGGACGGCGCATCACGCTATCTCGTGCTGGGCGAGCTGGACGCCACGAAGGCTACACTCGATCAGCGCGATGGCCAAACGCGCGTGCCCGCGACCGAGCTGGAATCGGTCTGGAGCGGCGACTATCGCCTGGTCTGGCAGTTGCCGCCGGGCGGTACGACCCTGATCCGACCGGGGGCGGTTGGCGAGGAGGTGCGCTGGCTGCGCGATCTGCTCTCGCGGGTGCCTGGGCTGGCGATGCTGCCCGGACCAGCCGATCGCTATGATGTGACGCTGGAGAGTGCGCTGCGTGCCTTCCAGGCATCCAAGGGATTGACGGCTGATGGAGTCGCCGGCCCACGTACCTTTATCGCGCTTTATCAGTCGGCTGGATTGGATGGGATCCCCCGGCTCGACGAGCGCCTGGCAACCAAGATATCCATGGAGATCAGGCCATGAGCTACATCCTGGAGGCGCTCAAGAAATCCCAGCAGGAACGCGGACTGGGTCAGGTGCCAACACTGGATGCCAGTGGCCTGTTCGTCGAGGATCGCGAACCCCAGGTGACGCATCATTGGGCGCTGCTCGCCATCGGTCTGGCCGTATTGGCAGTGGTGATCGCCCTCTATGCCGCGTTCAGGGGGGCGCGACCTGTTCCAGTCCCCATGACGATCCTGGATGCGTCCAGGGTCGAGCCGGCGCTCCTGCCCCAATCGACACCCACCCCGCCCCAGGTGCCTCTGGTCGAGCCGCCGCCGCCCAAACCCGCGCCATCGCGTCCGAGCGCGCCTGAGTCCGAGTCTGCTCCTGTGGTGCGTGTCGAGCCGCCAAGCCAGACCGCCGCTCCAGACGTCGATCCCGAGTGGGAGATGAACCTGCTGCGTCAGCTGGAAGCCGAGCAGGCCGCGATGAAAGCGGCGCGTGAGGTCCTGGAGGAACCGCCCCGGGTGGCGCCGGTGCCGGACGACCTGATCCAGGACATCGAGTCCTTCAAGCAGCAAGTGCGGCGCGAGCAGGGCGTGGCGCCGACGTCTCGGCGCGCGCCGGTCGAGACCCAGGATGACCCAAGGCGCCTGAAGCTCACGCCCCAGCAGCAGGCCGCTGTACCCGCCTATCTGATGACCGTGCATGTCTATGACCCGGATGTCACCAAACGCTTCGTCGTCATCAATTCGCTGCGCTACCACGAGGGCGAGGAGACGCGTGAGGGTCTGCGCGTGGAGCGGATTCTCCAGGATGGAGCCGTGCTCAGTTATCTCGGAAATCCCTTTTTCGTGTCCCGTTGACCGCTGTGTCCACTTGAACCGTCCCGCACCCGATCGGCGGGGCGTCATACCAACAGATCCGACCTAAAACTGGGTGCCTCGATGACCGAGCCAATGCCCCAGGACTCAGACGTCCTGCAACGCCATTTACGCGATATCCGCGAACTCCTTTCGCGTCAGCGTCTGGTCGAGGATCTGATGCACCGCCAGCACGGTTCACACCAGGATCTGGTCGATACCATTACCCACCGTCAGACGCTCAGCTGGATCAGGCGCAAGCTCGATCGGCTGCATCCGGCCGACATCGCCTACATCCTGGAGGCCCTACCGCGCGATCAGCGCCAACTGGTCTGGGATCTGGTGCGCGCCGACAAGGATGGCGAGATCCTGCTCGAGGTCTCAGACGCGGTACGCCCCTCGCTGATCGAGACCATGGACAGCGACGAGATCCGCGCCGCGGCCGAGACGCTCGATGCCGATGAGCTGGCGGATCTAGTGCCTGATCTACCGCCCGAGGTGGTGGAGGATGTACTTGAGTCACTTGATTACGAGGACCGCGAGCATGTGCGAGCGGCCATGTCCTATCCGGAGGACTCCGTCGGGGCGCTGATGGACTTCGACATGGTCACGGTGCGCGAGGACGTGACCCTGGAGGTGGTGCTGCGTTATCTGCGTCGCTTCGAGGCGCTGCCGGATCACACCGACAAACTCATCGTCGTCGATCGCGAGGAACGTCTGCGCGGTATCCTGACCCTGGAGTCGCTGCTCATCAACGAACCGGAGCGGCTCGTCTCCGAGGTCATGAACGCCGAGTCGCTCCTGACCTTCAGACCGGAGGACGATGCGGATGAGGCCGCCGCGGCCTTCGAGCGTTATGATCTGATTTCAGTGCCGGTGATCGACGCCGAGCGGCGCGTCATCGGGCGGGTGACGGTCGCTGACATGGTCGATCGGATTCGCGAAGAGTCCGAGGCCGAGATCCTCAGCCATGCCGGTCTACGTGAGGAAGAGGACATCTTTGCGCCCGTGATGCGCTCGGTGCGCAATCGCTGGGCCTGGTTGGCGATCAATCTGGTGACCGCCTTCGTCGCCTCGCGGGTAATCGATCTGTTCGAGGACACGATTGCCCAACTGGTGGCCCTGGCGGCGCTCATGCCGATCGTCGCCGGGATCGGTGGTAATGCGGGGAATCAGACCATCACCATGATCGTGCGTGCGATCGCCATCGGTCAGGTCGATCCCTCGGCGCTGTGGCGGCTCCTCGGCAAGGAGGTCGGGGTGGCCCTGATCAACGGCCTGATCTGGGGCGGGGTGATCGGTGTGATTGTCTGGTTTCTCTATGGCAACTTGTCGCTCAGCCTGGTCATGACCGCCGCCATGACGCTCAATCTGTTGCTGGCGGCTACGGCTGGGGTATTGATCCCGCTGATGCGTCAGCGGCTCGGCCGCGATCCGGCACTCGGAAGCTCGGTGATGATCACGGCGCTGACCGACTCGGGCGGGTTCTTCATCTTCCTGGGGTTGGCGACGCTGTTTTTGCTTTGAGTGTGGAGCGCCGGGGAGGGGCGGGTCGGCTGGGGCGGCGACCGGGGGCGCCGTGAATCCTGCCCTGGCGGCTTGACGACCGCCGCCAGGCGGTCGAGACACCTCCACCAGCCGAACCGCCCTGTGGGCCTTGTGGCGGCTGCCGGGGGTCAGACGATCTCGGCCCTTTCGATGATCACGTCATCCACCGGCACATCCTGATAGCCGGCGCGGCTGCCGGTACGCACGCCCTTGATGGCGTTGACCGTCTCCATGCCCCCGACCACGCGCCCGAAGACGCAATAGCCCCAGCCATCCTGACCCGGATAGTCGAGGAAGTCGTTGTCGGCGACATTGATAAAGAACTGGCAAGTCGCCGAGTGCGGCTGCATGGTGCGCGCCATGGCGAGGGTGCCGGTCTGGTTCTTGAGCCCGTTCTTGGCCTCGTTCTCGATCGGGGCGCGGGTAGGCTTCTGGGTAAAGTCCGGGGTCATACCGCCACCCTGGATCATGAAGCCGTCGATGACGCGGTGAAACAGTGTGCCATCATAGTGGCCGTCACGGACATACTGCTCGAAGTTGGCACAGGTCTTGGGGGCCTTCTCGGTGTCGAGTTCGATCAGGATCTCGCCGTGGTTGGTGGTCAGTTTGATCATTCGATAATTGCTCCGAGTGGTGTGGATGACGGCTCAGGCCGAGCGCGTTCAGGGTGGGTGAAACCAAAGCGGATTTAAACCGCAAAGGCGGTAAGGATGCAAAGGAAGACGCGGGATCTCGCAATCGCCAGGCGTCGAGACCTTTGTGCCTTGGCTGTTTATGAAATTGTTCAGGGTCTGGGCCAGTATGGCGCGGCGATCGCCGGCGCTTCAGTCAGCACGAAGTCGCGGAAGGCACTGGCCGCCGGCGAGAGCCGCTTGCCGCGCCGATAGACCAGATACCACTGACGCCGATCCGGAAACCCCTCGACATCGAGGATCACCAACCGCCCGGTCTCCAGCTCCAGCTCGATGGTGTGTAGCGAGACCACGCTCAGCCCCAGCCCCGAGCGCACCGCCTGCTTGACCGCCTCGTTGCGCGTCATCTGCATCCCGTGTCGAATCTTCTGCCCGCGCTCGCTGAAGAAGCGCTCCATCGCCTGCCGGGTGCCTGAGCCTTCCTCGCGCATCACAAACACCTCATCGGCCAGCCGCGCCAATGGGATATTGCGCTCCCCGGCCAGTGGATGATCTGGTGGGGCGATCACCACCAGCGGATTGTCCATGAAGGCCTCCGACTCGACCTCGACATCCCGTGGTGGCACGCCCATGAGCACCAGATCCACCGTGTTGCTGTCGAGCATCTGCACCAGACTCTCGCGATTGGTGACATCGAGCCTGAGACTGACCCCCGGATGGCGCTGCTGGAAGATGGCCAGGAGACGCGGGGCGAAATAGTTGACCGTGCTGGCCACGGCGATGCTGAGACGGCCACGGTTCAGTCCTTTGAGCGACTCCAGCACCTCCTCCATCTCGCGCAGCGACTGGCCGATGACTCGGCTGTACTGGAACACCTCGCGTCCGGCCTCGGTGACGACGACCTGTTTGCCCAGCCGCTCGAAGAGTGCCAGTCCGATCTCGTCTTCGAGCTGGCGTACCTGCATCGAGACGGCCGGCTGGCTTAGGTGCAGCTCCTCGGCCGCGCGCGTGTAGCTCTTGTGGCGCGCAACGGCCTCGAAGACCCGCAGTTGGCGCAGTGAGACATGCATAGCGGCGGAAGACGCCTCAGAGGATCCGGATAGACAAACACAATGAAATCGATTGATCCATAGATCATAAGCTATGCTTTATATCTCACATAAGCAATATTTAGTAGTAATGATGTGGTTTCCTGCTCAATAATCGCGCCCAGGTTTCGACCAGCGCGCACGATGAAGACACCACGGCGCGGTCGATCCAGACCTTAAAGCGAGAACTCAATCCAGAGGACGATCCAGAATGGCTAAGACCTACAGCGCGGGCGTAAAAGAGTACCGCGAGACCTATTGGATGCCCAATTACACCCCGAAGGACACGGACATCCTGGCCTGCTTCAAGATCACCCCGCAGCCGGGTGTGCCGCGCGAAGAGGCCGCGGCCGCCGTGGCTGCCGAATCCTCGACCGGTACCTGGACTACGGTCTGGACCGACCTCTTGACCGACCTGGATTATTACAAGGGCCGCGCCTACGCCATCGAGGACGTTCCGGGCGACGATACCTGCTTCTATGCCTTCATCGCCTATCCGATCGACCTGTTCGAGGAGGGCTCGGTCGTCAATGTCTTCACCTCGCTGGTCGGCAATGTGTTCGGCTTTAAGGCCGTGCGTGCCCTGCGTCTGGAAGACGTCCGCTTCCCGATCGCCTATGTCATGACCTGCAACGGCCCACCGCACGGCATCCAGGTCGAGCGCGACATCCTGAACAAGTACGGTCGCCCGCTCTTGGGCTGCACCATCAAGCCCAAGCTGGGTCTGTCGGCCAAGAACTATGGGCGCGCGGTCTACGAGTGTCTGCGCGGCGGGCTCGACTTCACCAAGGACGACGAGAACGTCAACTCTCAGCCCTTCATGCGCTGGCGCCAGCGCTTCGACTTCGTCATGGAGGCCATCGACAAGGCCGAGCGTGAGACCGGCGAGCGCAAGGGTCACTATCTGAATGTGACCGCCCCCACGCCAGAAGAGATGTACAAGCGCGCCGAGTACGCCAAGGAGATCGGCGCCCCGATCATCATGCACGACTACATCACCGGCGGCTTCTGCGCCAATACCGGCCTGGCCCAGTGGTGCCGCAACAACGGCGTGCTGCTGCACATCCACCGTGCCATGCACGCGGTGCTGGACCGCAACCCGCACCATGGCATCCACTTCCGCGTCCTGACCAAGATCCTGCGTCTGTCGGGCGGCGATCACCTGCACACCGGCACCGTGGTCGGCAAGCTCGAGGGCGACCGTCAGGCGACCCTGGGCTGGATCGACCTGCTGCGTGAGTCCTACGTCAAAGAAGACCGTTCGCGCGGTATCTTCTTCGATCAGGACTGGGGCGCGATGCCCGGCGCCTTCGCTGTCGCCTCCGGGGGGATCCACGTCTGGCACATGCCGGCGCTGGTGACCATCTTCGGTGACGACTCAGTGCTCCAGTTCGGCGGCGGCACCCTGGGCCATCCTTGGGGTAACGCGGCCGGCGCCTGCGCCAACCGGGTCGCGCTCGAGGCCTGTATCGAGGCCCGCAACCAGGGCATCCCGATCGAGAAGGAGGGCAAGGAGGTGCTCACCAAGGCCGCCGCGCACAGCCCCGAGCTCAAGATCGCCATGGAGACCTGGAAGGAGATCAAGTTCGAGTTCGACTCCGTCGACAAGCTCGACGTCGCGCACAAGTAAGCGTCCGTCCGCCAGCTTTCAGCCACCAGCCAGGGCACCTTCTTCTCGCTGGAGGCTGATCGCTGGACGCTTAAAACCATCGAACCTGAACCCCAATAGTCCGGAGCACCCTACCCATGAGCGACATGCAGGATTACAACTCCAGCCTCGAAGACGTCAACAGCCGCAAGTTTGGGACCTTCTCCTACCTGCCGGCGATGGATGCCGAACGCATCCGCAAGCAGGTCGAGTATATCGTCTCCAAGGGCTGGAACCCGGCCATCGAGCACACCGAGCCGGAGCATGCCTTCGACCACTACTGGTACATGTGGAAGCTGCCGATGTTCGGCGAGACCAATGTCGATGCCATCCTCAAGGAGGCCGAGGCCTGCCACAAGGCGCACCCCAACAACCACGTGCGCCTGATCGGCTACGACAACTACGCTCAGACCAAGGGCGCCGAGATGGTCATCTATCGCGGCAAGCCGGTCTGATCGACCGATCGGTCGGGTACGCCATGCGTACCCGATCTCCGCCGGCAGCTTTAGGCACGCGCCCCTGCTTCCTCATCGAAGGGGCAGGGGCTTCGTTTTGTCCGGACTTTGCGCCGACTCGTCGGCCTGTTTCCACATGACTGGTGCGCCCATCGCACCGCTAGGGGATCGCTTCCATGTCAGACATCGACCGCAATCAATTCCTGATCGACCACGAGCCTTACTATCGACCAGTGGGTAACGAGGTGGCGCTCTACGAGGCGGCCTATTCCGCACGCATGCCGGTCATGCTCAAGGGGCCGACTGGGTGCGGCAAGACCCGGTTCGTCGAATACATGGCCTGGAGACTCGGACGTCCGCTGATCACCGTGGCCTGTAACGAAGACATGACCGCCTCGGACCTGGTCGGGCGCTTCCTGCTCGACATCAATGGCACCAGGTGGCAGGACGGACCGCTGACGGTGGCCGCGCGCATCGGTGCCATCTGCTATCTCGACGAGGTGGTCGAGGCGCGCCAGGACACCACGGTCGTCATCCACCCGCTCACCGACCACAGACGCACACTCCCACTCGAAAAGAAGGGCGAGCTGGTCCGCGCCCATCCCGACTTCCAGATCGTGATCTCCTACAACCCCAACTATCAGAGCCTGATGAAGGACCTGAAGCAGTCCACCAAACAGCGCTTTGGCGCGCTCGATTTCGACTATCCAAACGCCGAGATCGAGTCCGAGATCGTCGCCCACGAGGGTGGGGTTGACCAGGCAACGGCCGAAAGGCTGGTGCAGATCGCGCATCGCAGCCGCAACCTCAAGGGTCACGGGCTCGATGAGGGCATGTCGACCCGGCTCCTGGTCTATGCCGCACAGCTCATCGCCAAGGGCGTCGAGCCGCGGGCAGCGGCCCAGATGGCCCTGGTGCGTCCGCTCACCGACGATCCCGATATGCGCGACACCCTGGATGCGGCGGTCAACACCTACTTCTGACGACTGACGAGCGGCTGGACCTGGCCGGACGGGGACCCCTGATGACGATCGATTTCAGCCAATACCTTGCCTGCCTCAAGGCCGATCCAGCGCACGGGCATGCCCAGGCGCTGGAATCGAGCTATCACGAGGCCGCGCGGGTGATGTCTCCGCGCGGGCTCGAACACTATCTGACCGGCATCCGCGCCATGTGCGACCTCAACAAGGGGCCGGATCTGGTGCTGACCTATGTCCAGGAGATGCCGGGCGTGGCCAAGGAGATCGGCGAGGACATCATCCCGGATGTCGTCAGCGCCCTGATGAAACTGGCCTCGCACACCTCGGGCACCGTGATCCTGATGATCATGGCGACCCTGCCCTTGGCGGCCAGCCGCCTGGGCGACATCGAGTTGATGCGCGGCTATCTCAATCTGCTCCATCAGCTCGCGGGCAAGGCCCCGCGGGGCTTGCGACCCATGATGGAGAACATCGACGAGCTGCTCTCCAAGCTCACGCTCGGCGGCCTGAGGCGCTGGGCGCTGTGGGGGGCGCAGGCCCATGCGCGCGACCTGGATGGTCAACTGGCCTATTTCGGACTCCAGACCGAATCCTCGCGTGCGGTGTTACAGAAGGAGCGGCGCGGCACGCTCTTCGTCGACAACCAGCGCAAGCTCAATTTTTATCTGCGCGCGCTCTGGGGACGGGCCTTCTTCATGCGTCCGACCTCGGGCGACTATGAGTCGCGCGTGGGGCTCAAGCCCTTCATCGAGGATTTTCAGATCCATCTGCCCGACGCCTTTGATACCTGGCGCGGGATCCCGGGGATGGAGATCTATCGCGCCGCCGCTGCGCACTGCGCCGCGCACCTGGTCTATACCACCGCGCCCCTGAGCGCCGAGCAGCTCAATCCGGCGCAGCGCGTGCTCATCGGCCTGTTCGAGGACGCGCGCATCGAGGCGCTGGCGATCCGCGATTTTCCTGGATTGAAGAAACTCTGGCTCCAGTTCTTCACGGCGCCCGCCGCGGGCGATGAGCAGATCGCGCGCCATCCGCTGCTGGACCTGATGATGCGGCTGGCGCGGGCGTTGCTGGACGCCGACTCTCGCGACCCCGAGCCGCTCGTCAACGCCTCGGCCGAGGCCTTCCGTGCCGCCTTCGCCGCGTCGCCTGAGGACAACCGGATCAGTTGGATCGCTGGGGTCGAGTTCTATAACCGCGTGGTCCAGGTCTGCCCCTTGCCCAGTCTGCGCATTCTCGAAGACTGGCCGATCCCCTATCGCGACGACAACGACTATGTCTGGGACTTCGACGAAAACCTGTTCATCGCGCGCGGTCTGGGCCCTCTGCCGGCCAGCCAACATCAGGTGCGGCGCAATGTCAGCGTCATGGAGATGGTCAATGAGGTCGATTGCGAGCTGGCCGGCGACGATGCCCAGGAGATCTGGACCCTCTCTACACCCTTCTGGCTCGATCAGGAGGGCTGCACCATCAATGAGCTGGAAGGCCGTGAGCCGGTCTCCGACCCCTATCACTATCCGGAGTGGGACTATCAGGTGCAGCTCTATCGCCCGGATTGGGCGACCGTGATCGAGCGTCGTCAGGGGCGCGGCGACCCCAAGACCATGGAGGCCATCCTGACCAAGCACAAGCCGGTCGCCAGTCGTATCCGCCATCTGATCGATGCCCTCCAGCCGCAGGGCATCGTGCGCCGGCGCGGCTATGAGGAAGGCGAGGAGCTGGATCTGAACGCCGCGGTGCGCGCCATGATCGACATCCGGCGCGGGGTGATGCCGGATCCGCGCATCAATATCCACATCACCCGCCATGTGCGCGATCTTGCCATCCTGGTGCTGATGGATCTGTCGCAGTCGACCAACGAGAAGGTCGGGGTCAAGGAGGGCGAACCTGGCTATGACGAGGCGCCGAGCATCCTGGACCTGACGCGCGAATCCACGGGGCTTTTGGCCTGGGCGATCGATTCCATTGGGGACAGCTTTGCCGTGCATGGCTTTGCCTCCGACGGGCGGCACGACGTCCAATACTACCGTTTCAAGGACTTCGATCAGCCCTATGACGACGCGGCCAAGTCACGCCTGGCCGGGATGAGGGGTGGACTCTCGACCCGCATGGGCGCGGCCCTGCGTCATGCCGGTTGGCATCTCGGTCGGCAGCCGGCGCAGAAGCGGCTGGTACTGCTGATCACCGATGGCGAGCCGGCCGACATCGACGAGCGCGATCCGCAATATCTGCGTCACGATGCCAAGAAGGCGGTCGAGGACCTGCGCATGAAGGGGATCCACACCTACTGCCTGACCCTCGACCCCGAGGCCGACCGCTATGTGGCGCGCATCTTCGGCGAAAACGGCTATGCGATCGTCGATCATGTCCAACGGCTGCCCGAGCGGTTGCCGGCGGTGTTCGCGGCCCTGACGGGATGATTCGTTCGGATCGAGGTCAGGGCGCCCCCAGGCCAATCCCAGCCACCGGGGTTCGGCAGTCCGGACAGACGCCGTTGCGGATCCGGTTCTCTAAGAGTTGAAAACCATGACGGCGGATGAGTCGCGCGCCACAGCCAGGGCAGTAGGTGTCCTCGCCGCCGCCGGGCAGATTGCCGACATAGACATACCGCAAACCAGCCTCCAGGCCGATCCTGGCGGCGCGTCTCAGGGTCGCTGCAGGCGTTGGGGGGGTATCGGTCATGGAATAAGCCCCATGGAACCGCGAGACATGCCAGGGGATATCGGGCGAGAGTGAATAGATGAAGTGTGCGATGTCACGCAGTTCCTCGTCGGAGTCGTTGATGCCAGGAATCACCAGGGTTGTGATCTCGATCCAGACCCCGAGCGCATGATAGCGCGTGATGGCATCGAGCACCGGTTGGAGCCGGATGCGGCTGAGATGACGATAGCTCTGGTCGCGGAAGAACTTAAGATCCACATTGGCTGCATCCAGCACCTTGGCCAGTTCGCGCTGTGGGGCCTCGTCGATATAGCCGTTGGTGACGAAGAGATTGAGCAATCCGGCTTGGCGGGCGAGACAGGCCGTCTCATAGGCCAACTCATAGAAGATCGTTGGCTCGGTATAGGTGTAAGCGATGGAGACTGCCCCGGACGCCTGGGCTGCGCTCAGGATCTGCGCTGGCGTCACTGGCTCGCCCGGCACGCGGTCGCCGAGTCGCGCCAGTTGGGGACAGAGTGGAGTCTCCTGTGTCGCTAGGGTCTCGCCAGAGTCCAGATGTTTGGGCAGACACTCGCGCGGCCACTGCGAGATCTGCCAGTTCTGACAGAACTCACAGCGTAGATTGCAACCGACCGTGGCGATCGAATAGGTGCTCGAACCTGGATACACATGGAACAGCGGCTTCTTTTCGATCGGATCCAGGCAGCGCGAAACGACCCGATCGGCCACCAGTGTGAAGAGCTCGCCCTGACTGTTGTAGCGCACGGCGCAGACACCGCGTCCGCCATTGGGAATGATGCAGTCGTGTGGACAGAGTCGGCACCGGACGCGCTTGGCGTCAAGCAGGTCGTAAAAGCGTGCTGCCTTCATAGACCCTCCGCAAGGAAACCCGCGACTTGAGTCGCGGGAGGAATGGCGGGTGCGCGAAGCGCGCCATGTGGTGTATAATACACCGCATGGTTGACATAGTAACCAACAGGAACTGCGTCTATCAAACGGCATACCATGTGATCTGGTGTCCGAAGTATCGGCGAGATGTACTGACGGGACTGGTGGCAGAGGAAATGGGGGCGATGCTGGATGCGATTTGCGCGGAGCGCGGCTGGCCGATGATCTCCAAAGAGATTCAGCCCGACCACGTTCACCTGTTTGTCAGCATCCCGCCTGCCATTGCTGTGGCCGATGCCGTAAAAATCCTGAAAGGGACAACGGCGCGCAAGCTGTTTCAGCGGTTTCCGTGGCTCAAGAACCGCCTTTTGGACGGGCATCTGTGGTCGCCCTCCTACTATGTCGGCACGGCAGGTAACGTCAGCGCCGAGACGATCCGGCGCTACATCGAACGATCCGAACACGTCACCAAGCGGCGATAACCCATGCTGCGCACCGCCTCGATTCGCCTGAATGTTCGCCCGGACCAAGTGGCGGCCTTGGGGGCTCTGCAATCGGCTTATGCCGATGCCTGCAACCGCTTGGTGCCGACGGTGATCGAACATCGCTGCTGGAACCGCGTGGCGCTGCACCAGTTGGCCTATGCCCGGCTGCGCGAGGAAACACCGCTGGGCTCGCAAATGGTCTGCAACGCCATCTTCTCGGTCTGTAAGTCCTACAAGGCGCAAAAGGAACTCGGTCGCATCAAGAAGGACGAGCCCGCACCTGTAGTGCACTTCGACCGCGCCAGTGTCCATTTCGACAAGCGAACATACTCCATCAAAGGGGAGTGCCTGAGTCTCTACACCCTTTCTGGCCGCATCGCCGTCCCGATGGTGCTGGGCGAGCATCAGCGCCGCATCATGGCCTCGGGCAAGGCCAAAGAAGCCGAGTTGGTTTGTCGCAAGGGTCGCTGGTATTTCAACCTCGTCGTCGAGTCCGACGATGCGGACCCCATTGCATCCAGCCCCGTCATGGGCGTGGATGTCGGAGAAAACAATCTCGCTGCCACCAGCACGGGCAAGGTATGGGGCGGCGGGCAACTGCGCCACAAGCGCAACTGCCACCTTGCCCTTCGTCGTCGTTTGCAGTCCAACGGCAGCCAAAGCGCCAAACAGAAGCTGCGGCAGGTCTCTGGCAAAGAGCGGCGACGTGTGACGCACATCAACCACGAAACGAGCAAAGCGATCGTTGCCGAAGCGCGGCGCATTGGTGCTTCCAAGATCGTGATGGAAGACTTGTGCCATATCCGCGACCGCATCCGGGCTGGCAAGCGCGTGAGAGCGAGACTGCATCGCTGGGCTTTCCGGCAACTTCAGACCTTTGTCGAATACAAGGGTAAGGCTGCCGGAATCGCGGTCGAATACGTCAATCCGGCCTACACCAGCCAGACGTGTTCTTGCTGCGGGGCGTTGGGTCGGCGCGTCAAGCATCGTTTCGTGTGCGACAAGTGTGGTCTCCGGGCGCACGCCGACTGTAACGCCAGTCGAAACCTGGCCCGGATTGGCAGTGGAGCCCCGCTGCCAAGGGCGGCTGTAAACACGCCCAATGTTGGGGATGCGGTCAACCATGTTTGCTGCGTCTTACAATAAAGCCTTCGACTTCAGTCGAGGGTTGTTTACCCGTGATCGGTAAAGGCCTGGTCAGGGTACGCCTGGTCGATCGATCCATTCAGCTCAGGCTGCTCTGGCCCTGTCGAGTCGGGCCTTGATCCAGATCCAGACCGCCAGCACGACCGTGCCCGCCGCCAGGCCGACCAGGGCGTTTGCGACCAAGGGCATCAGCGTGCCGAGCAGCGGCCCGACGGAGTCGAGCGTGCCGAGTGCGTCTGCAAGATGCTCGATCGCATGATGCAGAATCTGAACCCCGTGGACCAGGATGCCGCCGCCGACCAGGAACATGGCGAGGGTACCGGCAACGGCCAGCGCCCTCATCAGCCAGGGCGCGGCCTGAAGCATGAGATCACCGAACGCGCGGGTCGCGACCGCCCACCAGCCCGTGCCGGGCGTGTGGCTGAGAAAGCGTCCGGCGTCGTCGAGCTTGACGATCCCGGCGACCAGGCCATAGACCCCGAGGGTCATGAGGATCGCGATCCCGGTCAGCACCAGGCTCTGGATGAGAAGGCTCGCCTGTTCGACTGTCCCGAGGGCGATCACGATGATCTCGGCCGAGAGTACGAAATCGGTGCGGATAGCGCCCCGGATCTTCGCGCGCTCAACCTCCGCCAGATCGGCGGTCGGGTCGATGAGCGCGGCGGTCAGCTCGGCGCGATGGGCCTTGCGATCTTCGCCCTGACCCAGGCGGTGCGCGATCTTCTCGGCCCCCTCGTAGCACAGATAGAGTCCGCCGATCATCAGCAAAGGCAGGATCGCCCAGGGGGCAAGCGCACTGATTGCCAGGGCCAGAGGGACCAGGATCAGCTTGTTGACCGCCGATCCCTTGGCCACGGCCCAGACCACGGGCAGCTCGCGCTCGGCGCGTACCCCCATCACCTGCTCGGCATTGAGCGCCAGATCGTCGCCGAGCACGCTGGCCGTCTTGCGCGCCGCGACCTTGGTAAGCAGGGCCACGTCGTCCAAGACGGTCGCAATGTCATCGAGCAGCGCCAATAGACTCGTCGCCATCGTCAAACTCCGGGTGTCTTGAGCAAATTCGTCTTGCCGCTATTTCAGCCTCGGCGCCTGCTTGTGTCGAGCGGGGTCGAAGGAGGAAAATCGCGTGCCATCTTCGCAACGTCTTCGATCGGGATCTCCGCCATGTCAGTCATCCAGCGTCTTCTCTACCCACTGGCCTTCCCACTGCGTCTGGTGCCCGGCACCCTACACAGCCGTGCGCTGGCCGCCATCCTCAATCAGGTCATGAACGAGGCCCTGGCCGAGGGTGAGCTCGATTTTCTCAAGGGTCGGCGGATCGCGATCGAGATCGATGACCTCGGGCTGCGCTATCGGCTGGGACTGGAGAATGGGCGCATCAGGGGCTATGGCGACGAGCGCCCGGCCGATGCCAGCATCGCCGGCGGTCTGCACGAATTCTTGCTGTTGGCTGCCCGGCGCGAGGATGCCGATACGCTCTTTTTCCAGCGTCGGCTGCGCATGTCGGGTGATACCGAGCTTGGGCTGTATCTTAAAAACTTCCTCGACGCCTTCGAGCCACCGGCGCGTTGGACGCCGCTGATCCGCGCCCTCGAACGCCTGGCCGATCTACGCCTGCCGGGGCGCAAGGCGTAAGCCGCTCACTTCCCCCACGACCAGGGCGGTCCAGGATACTGCCGATCCCGGACGCCCGCACGCCTCCATCCGCTCCCTAAGCGCTTAGCGGATGTTCTCAGGTTCGTCCTTCAACAGATAGGCCTCTTCCTCGGGGGTCAGGTCCACGTCGTCGAAGCCATTGATCATGGGCTTGAGATGGGCGATGAATGAATGACCGGTCGTCAGCATATAGACATGCACCAGTACGAACACCAGGATCGCATAGGCGGCGCCGGTGTGGACATAGGCGAGCCCGGTCAACCAGTCGCTGGCATGGGGCAGGTCGCGCCACAGAAAATAGCCCAGATAGGCCAGTCCCGTGATCCAGATGAGCGGAAAGATCAGGATCTTGAGCATCAGATAGGCGAACGCCTGAAGCGGGTTGTGTTTGCGCCAGTAGGCCTTGCGATAGGGGTGGTGCTCGCCCTTGAAGATCCCGTAGCTATAGAAGCGCAGTACCTGCCACATCCCGGAAAAGGTCGGGATGAAGTGACGCCAGGTCTTGGTCGTAAACAACCAAAATACGCTAAAGGCCCACAGCAGCAAGAGCAGCAGGGCCGCCAGGGTGTGTAGGGTGACGGCGGTCTCGAAGCCGATCAGACGATGAAAGCCGTGTATCCCGAAACCAGAGAACAGAAGCACCAGGATGAGCGCCATCTGCGACCAGTGCCAGAACCGCTCGAACAGGCTGAAGATCTTGACGCGCCGGATGGTCATGACTGCGGCCCTCTAAACGATGTACGGATACGGATCAGGGCGTGTCCGAGGATGGCGGCCAGGGTGCCAAGGACTGCCAGGATGCCGATCAGGTCGAGCCGGCGATTGTGATCCCGCCCCGGGAGATAGAGTCCCTCGAGCCCCTCCAGGCGTCCGCCTCGGGTATGACAGGACTCGCACCCGAGCGCGTCCTCCTTGGGCGCAACCATGTGGGTAATGGGCCAATAGGAGACCGTTTCAACAAAGCCGTATTGGCCGGAATAGGGCAGTCCCGCCTTCTGCATGCCGACCGCGATCGCCTTGCCCATGTCGTAGTTGCCCCAGTAGGCACTGTCGTCCTCACCCCAGAGATGGGTATAGACCAGGGTGCCACGGCCCAGGTCGGCCGGCATCCAGGTGTGCATCACCTTAAACGGCCAGATGCGCGAGCGTCCATCCTCGCGACTGCCCCTAAAATCGTTGATGGCGATCGGCTGCTGATCGATGTCGAACGGGGTCTCGATGGTGGTGTAGTGCATCTGGCCATCAAACCAACGATAGATCGGTACCAGGTTCTCGCCATAGGTAAAGCTGCCCTTGATCGACTTGTAGGTGTAGCGGTGCTCGCCGTTGCCCTGGATGTAGCCATGCTCGTGATAGCCGACACCGTCGCGCGTTCGTCCAGCGGTGCGCCAGTCCCAATGGGTCATGGTCGCCACGCCGCCGCGCGCGTATTCGGGGATGTGACAGGTCTGACAGGCGAGGCTTGCGATATGATCGTTGCGCTTGAAGGAGGCGATCGAATCGACCTTGTGCGGGGCCAGTCCGTGGCAGGACTCGCAGCTGGCCACATCGCGACGCTGGCCGGGCAATCCAGTACCTTCCAGATCCTTGGCCACGACCTGGTAGCGACTGCCGGCCCACAGGTGCTTGTTGGTGATGTGACAGGCGGTGCAGGCGAAGTTCAGACCATCGACGCCCATGTGCACATCGAGCGTGCGCGGCGGATTTTTCAGGGCCGATGAGAGATCACCGTGTTTGACGTTGTCCCCGCCGCCGCCATTGAAGTGGCAGGTGCCGCAGTTGGCGCGCTCGGGCAGACCGACGCTCTGGGCGATCCGGGTCAGATCCATGGCAGGTTTGCCCTCGAACATCACCGAACAGGCGGGGCTCCCTGGGCTGTTGGGCAGCTTGTAATAGGTCCCGGTGCGATCGTGACAGACCAGACAGTCGATCTTGGTCTCATCGCTGAAGTCGAAGCGCTCGTCCTTCCAGCCATAACCGGCGTGACACTGGGCGCACATGCCCTCATTGCCGCGCGCATTGGTGCAAAAGTTGTTGACCAGGTGCCTCTTGCCGAGCCGCTGGCCGGTCGCCGGATGGATGTATTCCCAGGTCCAATGGATGTTCTTCATGAAGTGCTTGCCGGTCTCGGTGTGACAGCTCAGGCAGGCCTGGGTGACCTCGGATCCGGTGGCAAAGGGCTGCTTGAGGATCTCGAACTTGGTGTGATCGGCGGTCCCTCCGGTCAGGGGGCCTGAGACCTGTTCCGAGGCCGGTCGGGCCAGGGGCGACAGCGGATGGCCCTGGGCATGCGCACCTGTTGCACCGCACGCACCGGCAAGCAGCAGGATCAAGGCGAGTCCAAGCAAGGCTGGCATCGGGTTGACTCCGGGGCTTTGAATGAAACAACCCAATCTTGGCGATAATCCGATCCATCCGCCATGATCTGGGACAAAAAACCTCATTTCTAGTCTTCAGCCAGACTCGTTCTCACCCGGATCTTGGAGCTAGACGCGCCCGAAAAGCCGCTTAGAATAGGCGCGCCGACGCCGCGCCAGTCACCCATCCCCACACTAAACCCAGGAGTCACCGCGTGCTCGAACGCATCATCGAACGTCTGCTCTACGCCAGCCGCTGGCTGCTGGCACCCGTCTATCTGGCGCTCTCGCTGGTGCTGATCGCGCTTGCCATCAAGTTCTTCCAGGAGATCTATCACCTCTTTGAACACATCCTGGAGATGAGCGAGTCGGACATGGTGCTGCGCATCCTGGCGCTGATCGATCTGTCGCTGGTGGGCAGCCTGTTGGTGATGGTGATGTTCTCGGGCTATGAGAACTTCGTCTCGCGCATCGATGTGCGCGAGGGCGACGACCAGCTCGACTGGCTCGGCAAGCTCGACGCCGGCACGCTCAAGCTCAAGGTCGCCGCCTCGATCGTGGCCATCTCCTCGATCCATCTGCTCCAGGTCTTCGTCAACATCCCTCAGATCGAGAACGACAAGCTGAAGTGGTACGTCATCATGCATCTGACCTTCGTCGTCTCGGCGCTGCTGATGGGGATCCTCGATCGTATTTCGCACCGCGGCCAGGGCGATAAACTGGTCGGGCATTGAGCTGCCGCGCGCAAGGTTCGGTGCCGGGCCTTCAAGGTCGGCCCCCTCAGTCTAAACCGTAACGATCCGATCGCGTCCGCCTTGCTTGGCGGCATAGAGTGCACCATCGGCGGTCTTGAGCCAGTGCTCAGGGCTGGGGTGCGCGCCGAGCTCGGCGAGCCCGATCGAGACCGTAATCTCGAGCTCCAGGCCCTCGTGCTCGATGCGCATGATGCGCACCGTATCGAGCAGGCGCTGGGCGAGCGGCAGGGCGTCCTTGAGCGCCGTATCCTGCAGGATGGCGGCGAACTCCTCGCCACCATAGCGTGCGACGAAATCGCTCTTGCGTGGAAAGGCCTTGGTGCAGCAGTTGGCGAGCTGTTTGAGGACCGTATCGCCGGCCGGATGGCCGTAGGTGTCGTTGATGCGTTTGAAATGATCGGCATCGATCATCAGTAGACAGGCCGGCTGACCCGAGAGCTTGCAGAGCTCGAATACCCGTTCAAGCTGGCGGTCGAAAGCCTTGCGGTTATAGAGTCGCGTCAGGCCATCGAGATTGATTTCGCGTTGGGCCGCGTCCAGCTCACCCTGGAGCGATTCGAGCTTGCCGGTCAGGTCTTGGAGCAGTCCCTGGTTGCGCCGTGCGCGCTCGCGGGTGATCTCGGTGATCGACTCGAGGGCATGCATCGCCGTGCGGCTTAGGATCTCGAGCGGGGCATTGGTCTCGATCGTCGTGCGCAGCTGCTCGATCACCTGCATGACCTTGGCCTGATCCTCTTTGTCGTCGGCGAGCACCTGTCCCAGTGTCTGCAAGAACTCGCCCATGACCTGGCGGATCCCCAGGATCTGGCGGTTGACATAGGACTGCTCACCGCGCCGGACCCGGGTGACGAAGTCGCGCAGACCGTTCCAGTCGCGGCGTGCGCTCGGATGTGCGACCTCCTCGGACCTGGCCTGGCCCTGGGCGGCATCCAGTGACACAGCGGTGAGGACATGCTGGCTCCAGCGTTCAAGCTGTTCGGCCAGGGTTGTGGCCTTGATGTCGTCGAGATCAAAGGCATATTTGGCCCAGATTCGCAGCACCAAGGCGAGCTGATCGAGCGCCGACCGTTCTAGCTCGGCATGGGTCTCTGGGTCGGGTGGCGTGGGCGGTGTCTCACTGGTTACCGTCTTGGGTTCGCGTTTCCAGAACCTAGCCATGGCTGCGATCGACTCTATGACATCTGTTCAAGGTTTTGGGATGGCACAGGGTAACGAGTTTCCGGCGGCTCGGCGAGGGTTTCAGACGGTGCGTCAAAGAGATCTGTCGTGACACCCGGCAGCGGCGCCCGTGCTGGACTGAGCCCGAGATGCCGGTAGGCCGACTGGGTGGCCATGCGCCCGCGCGGGGTGCGGATCAGAAAGCCCTGCTGGATGAGGAAGGGTTCTAGCACGTCCTCGATGGTGCCGCGCTCCTCGCCGATGGCCGCTGCCAGGCTCTCGACCCCGACCGGGCCGCCGTCGAACTTCTCGATTACCGCTGAAAGCAGGCGGCGGTCCATATGATCGAAGCCCAGTGCATCGACCTTGAGCATGGTCAGGGCCTGGTCGGCGATCGCGGCATCGATTCGGCCATCGCCGCGCACCTGGGCATAGTCGCGAACCCGGCGCAGCAGCCGGTTGGCGATCCGCGGTGTACCGCGCGAACGGCGGGCGATCTCGGCGGCGCCTTCGGGTTCGGCCTCGATGCCGAGGATCTGGGCCGAACGGCGCACGATCTGGGTCAGATCCGCGGACGAATAGTATTCGAGCCGCTGCACAATGCCGAAACGATCGCGCAAGGGCGAGGTCAGGAGTCCGGCGCGGGTCGTCGCGCCGACCAGGGTAAAGGGTGGCAGGTCGAGCTTGATCGAGCGCGCCGCTGGGCCCTCGCCGATCATGATATCGAGCTGATAGTCCTCCATCGCCGGATAGAGCACCTCCTCGACCACTGGACTCAGGCGATGGATTTCGTCGATGAAGAGCACATCGCCTGGTTCGAGGTTGGTCAGGAGCGCGGCCAGGTCGCCGGGCTTTTCCAGCACGGGTCCCGAGGTTTGACGGAGGTTGACCTGCATCTCCTGGGCGATGATGTGGGCAAGCGTGGTCTTGCCCAGTCCAGGCGGGCCGAAGATCAGCACATGGTCGAGCGCCTCCTTGCGCGCGCGTGCGGCAGCGATGAAGATCTCCAACTGTTCGCGCACCGCCGCTTGACCGACATAGTCGACAAATCGCCGTGGACGGATGGCGCGGTCGATGGCTGTATCTTCGCTGATGACTTCGGCGGTGATGAGTCGGTCGGGTTTATTCATGGCGGTTGCATCAAGCCGCTCACAGGGAGCAAATGGCCGGGTTCGTGATTGTGGTCAGCTTAACCGGATTGCGCCCATAATGTCTGTAATCAACGTGCCAATCTTTGGCCCCAGGTCTTGATGACGATGCACCGTCTGACTCCGACGCTCGTCCTGATACTCATCCTGGAGGTGACCATCGGGTTGCTGAACCCAGTGGATGCCTGGGCCAAGAAGGGCCCTTCCAGTAGCGGCTATTCGCACCCCTCATCGCGTCTGAGCCAGCGCACGCCCTCGACGCGCCCAAGTGCTACCTCACGCACCCCATCGGTCAGCGGCGGTTACAGCCGTCCGACCCCCGTATCGACAGCGACTGGCGCCAATCCGGCACCGCGGGGCAGTGCCGTCGATCAGGCCCTCTCGCGTCAGGGTTCCCAGCCCGCGCTCGACGATTTCCGCCACCGGAGCGAGCCCAAGGGACCGGCGATCGAAACGATCTGGAATCGTCCCTCGACCTCGACGACGCCGAGCGCGCCGCGCCGACCCTCGACTCATGACCCGATCCTTGGCAGCGCCTCCTGGTCTCGCCGTACGTCCTCTGCCTCAGAGGCGCGCCATCCGGTTCCGGCCAATTGGTTGGCAAACTCCTCGCCTCACTTCGGACCCTGGAGTGCCGTCCTGCTCTGGGGGCTGCTCGAAACCCTATCGCAACCCGGACATGCCGAATTCTTTTACCATCACGCCCAGGATCCAGGCTATCTTCAGTGGCGCGCCGAGGCCGAGCGGCTGGCACTCGATGATCCAGAACTGGCACATCGTCTCGATGAGCTCGACAACCGGCTGGATGACATCTCGGGACCGCGCGATCCCAATTACCCGGCCCCAAGCCTCGAATCCACATCGACTGAATTTCCATTCGGTGCACTGCTGACGGCGTTGTTCCTCCTGCTCATCGCTGCCGTGCTCGTCATCCTGCTCTGGCGGCGCTTTTTCGGCGATGTCGCTTTGCGTCGGTCCGTGCTAAAACCGACTGGACGCAGGGGTGCGCAAGCGGCCTATCGTCCCGACTGGTTCCGAATCGGCATGACCCTACCGGTCGATCCGTCACTGTTCATCCTGTCTGAGTCCTTCACCAAGGTACGAGCGCCGCAGGCGGCGAGCGGCAGTGGTCTGATCTCGGTCGAGCGTCTGGGTGAGGTCAGGGGGCCAAGCGTGACCTGGTATCGGCTCTATATCTCGGGCGGCGCGGCCTTCTTCCAGGTCCATCTGGATGGGAAGGGTCAGCCGGATGAGTGTCGCTATTTTTCGTGGCTCGATGAGGTCACGCCGGCCAACGCCGATGAATGGGCCGTCTGGCTCGATCGCTTTGAGGGGCTGATCGGCTGGCCGGAGTTTCAGACCAAAGACGGTCAGCTCTATCGGCGTCTGTGGTCGCCCGGCGAGACGCGCCTTGAACCCTATGTGCTGCGCGAGACCCTGGATACTACCGACGGCACTGAAATCGAGCCCTGCCGCCAACAGGCCATGCTCTATGCGCGCGCCACCGGCGCCCAGCCACCGGCGCCCATGACCGAATATCTGCTGGTGGCCGCCAACGAGCAGGGCGATGCCGCCTGGGTGTCGCTGCATGTCGGCATCGATATCCCCGTCGCCGGCCTGAACCTGAGCTGACCACCGCGCTCGTAACGAACCTCCTGCCCGCAACATCCTGGAGTCCCTCCCGTGACCGAAACCCTCGATATCCTGTGGCAGACGCTCAACAGCGGACTGCCGATCCTGTTACTGCATTTCCTCACCACGCTGGCGCTCCTGGTGGTGGGTGTGGGCGGCTATGCCCTGATCACGCCCTATCACGAGCGCGCCCTGATCCGGCAGGGCAATGCGGCGGCCGGTCTGACGCTCGGCGGCGCCTGGGTGGCGCTGGCCATCCCGCTGGCCGCGACCCTGGCCACCAGCGGCGTCTGGCTCGACATCCTGCTGTGGGGGAGCGTGGCGGTGCTGATCCAGTTGCTGACCTTTGGGGTCTTCGTCCTCCTGTTCCGTGATCTGCGCGCATCCATCGAGTCTGGCAATGTCGCGGCGGCTGCCTTGCTGGTCGGGGTACAGGTAGCGGTTGCGCTGTTGAACGCCGGCGCCATGGCTGGTTGAGCGGACCCCAACCCCTGTCTTTCCATCCTCAAACAACCGATCTGAATCATCAGGAGCGACCGTTTATGTTCAATTTCATCCGTCACTTTGCCGGGGTCAAGGCCGATCAGGTCGTCCAGAGCGGGATCGAGGCCCTGGTACGTTGGGATCCCAAGGGCGCGACCGAGGCCGAGCTGCGCGCCATGGAAGAGCATCTCGACGCACTGGGTCTGGAGGTCGCCCAGGCGCGTGCAGCCTATGAGCGCGAAAAGCAGGAGGCCGACGCCATTCAAAAACTGCTCGATCAACGCCTGGCTGCCGCCGAGGTGCTGCAAGGTCAGATCGCCGCCGAGATCGACCCGACCCGCCGCGCGGGGCTCGAACAAAGCCTAAACACCCTGCTCGATCTGCTCGAACAGATGGCGCCGGACGTGGAACGTGAGGCCAGCGAAGCCAAGGATGCCCAGGAGTTTCTGGCGATGCTGGAACAGACCTACAACGAGGCGGGTTCCAAGCTCAAGGAGGCGCGTCGCCAACTAGAACGTGCCGAGCGCGACATGCGCCGTGCCGAACAGCAACGCGAACAGGCCGAGCGTCAGGCCGAGGCGGCGCGCCGTGCCGCCGGACTGAGCGGCGCCACCAGCGGCCTGAGTGTGGCCTTGAAGGCGATGAATGAGGCCGCCGCGCGCGATCTGGCTCAGGCCGAGGCGGCGAGCCTGAAGGCCAAGCTCCTTGCGCCCACACGCCCCGAACAGGACGATCCTAATATCGCCGCGGCCCTGGCAGCGGCCAGCGGCAGGGGGCCGGCTCCGCAGTCGGCCAGTGACCGTCTGGCGCGACTGAAGGCGCGGATCGGGAGCTGATCCGTCCATCCCTGGTCGGATCGGGGCGAGGATTCAGGAGCCATCCTCGCGGAAGTTGCACGCGCCATCGGGTCTGCAGGGACAGATGGCGCTCGTGGTGTCGATCTTGGCAGTTGATATCGCTACCCCGCGAACGCATCCGTAGGAGCCGGCTTTAGCCGCGATCTTGGCAGTTGATATCGCCACCCCGCGAACGCATCCGTAGGAGCGGCTTTAGCCGCGATCTTGGCAGTTGATATCGCTACCCCGCGAACGCATCCGTAGGAGCGGCTTTAGCCGCGATCTTGGCGGCTGATATCGCCACCCCGCGAACGCATCCGTAGGAGCGGCTTTAGCCGCGATCTTGGCAGTTGATATCTCGCCTGAAGGCGCTCCTACAGACCTGCCGACCCGCTTTGCCGAGATCCACTTTTGACAGAGCCAGGGCTTGAAATCGTTCTATCGTTCGCGCCTTCCCGGAAGACTGCTCGAGGCGTGTTGCAGTCTTTTGGCCCGATGGTCTTTATGGGCCACCTTCAATAATCCCCTCAAAAGCGGGTCTCGATGCGAACGGGCGGAGCGGATCCATTCCATTAATGCATCCCGGTCTTAATCCCCTCAAAAGCGGGTCTCGATGCGAACGGATAGGCAATGTCAAATTGAGGTCGTGACCAATGGTCTTAATCCCCTCAAAAGCGGGTCTCGATGCGAACTTTATATGGAGTCAAAGTCTGGGCTGGCGGTAAAGTCTTAATCCCCTCAAAAGCGGGTCTCGATGCGAACTCTTGCCGTCCGCCCCGATCAGGGCGCCGCCAGTGGTCTTAATCCCCTCAAAAGCGGGTCTCGATGCGAACCCCTTGTGGATAACTTTTGCTTGAAAAATCAATCTGATAGACAAGCTCAAGCATACACAGAGAGTCGGCAAAAAAGTTAGGTCAAGTTTTGACCAAAAATACAACAGATTTCGGGGTCAGAGTGGCCGTGTCAGCCGCGCTCGATAATATCGAACTTGGGGCTTGAATCAAGTCTTTTAACGCTCGCATCCCGACCTCCCTTTCAGAACTCCAGGCTGAATTCATCGCCCTGGCTGTATTGCGTCATGACCGGCTTGAGTACCTGATGCAAGACCTCGGTCTGACGACGGCACAGTTGTGTGAGGCTGACCACGGTCCTCGCGCGCTCATCTTCCAGCGTCGCCTGTAGATCGGGCCAGTCCTGCCGGGCCTGTGCCCAGGCTTGGTAGAAGCGCCGGCGCGCCTCCTTCGATAACCGGCATCCGTCCTCAGGGCTGTTGGTGAAATCCTCGGGGGTGAGCAGACGATCCAGCATCCCAAGAATCACCAGATCGACAGAAGGACGGAGGGGTTCGATCAGATCGAGCACCAGGGATTCGCGTCCGGGAGCCAGCTCATGCAGCAGTCCGCGCGCCGGGTCGAGTCCCTGTTGCTGAATGACCGCCAGCATCTCCCCGCTGAGCAGGGTATAGCCGAGCGAGAGTAGGGCATTGACCGGATCACGGGGCGGACGGCGATTGCGCCCCTTGAATCCCCACCTCGGCGACAGCCAAAGCGACAGCCACTGGAACCAGGCCGCGGCCGCCGCGCCTTCAAGTCCCATGACTTCCGTTGTGCTCGATGCCTGACCCAGTCGGGCAAGCGCCATGTCTTGCTGACGACGCACCGCCGCCCGGGCCTCGGGCGGATCCGAGGCCAGGGGCAGACGTTCGATGACGCGCGCCTGAGCCAAGAGCTTGGCCGCGATCAGATCCCGCGCCAACATCAGGCGCCGCTCGATCTGTTCAGCCGCCCGATGCTGGGCCGCGCGCACGACGCCCGTCGCCCCCAGTGCCGGCCCCATCCAGGCACAGGCCCCAGATCCGCGCCCCGGTTGCAGGACAGCCGGAATCCCGCGCTCGGCCAACGCCCGCCAGACATCGCAACCGACCAGGGCGCGTCCATGCACCACCACCAGCCCGAGCACGCCAAGCGGGATATGGCGCGGCTTGGCGCCGGGCGTGGCTAAGCGAAGGGCGCCGCCGTCGAGCGTCAGTTGCGTGTCGCGGTGGTCGATGACGAGCAGCAGTTGGGCGTTCATGTGGGGCTCCGGGTGAACGGAAGTAGGGGAGGTGTCGGCGTGGTCAGTGTCCGCCAGCCGGGCGCGCTGGGGCGTGATTCGGCGGTAGCCGCTTCGCCATCGCCCAACAGATGCCCCTGGACGACGCACTGTCCGCGTAGCCAGAGCGCCGAGGGCGCGGCGACCGGATAGGCGCGCAGATCGTCCTCGGCCACATCCATCAGGGCCTCCAGCCGATCGATCAGGGCCTCGATCGCAGACTCGGTGCCCTGCACCAGAAAGACCGAGCGTTGCAGCGCGATCCCTTCGCGACGCACGGCCCGATGCAGCCGCTGCAAGCGGCGTGGATCGGCGATGTCGTAGGCAAGCAGATACCAACCGCACTGGGACATGCAACGCCTCCAGACAGTGGATAGAGTCAGGCGGCCAGCAGTAGGCCATCCTGAAGCGCCGTGGTGCGACCCTTGCCACGGGCCAACACGGCGCGATGCCCTTCGACCCAGGTGAACAGCCAGGCATCCGTGGCCGGGTCGAGTGCATTGCTGAGTTGCTCGAACAGCCGCCGTGCCTCAATGGCGTCGACCTGACACTCATGCACCGACAACTGCCCATCGAGACGCCATTCACGCAGGGTCTCGAGCGCGTGCCGACGCACACGATCATCGCGGATGTCATAGGCAAACACGGCCAGCCGGCTCGACATCGAATCCCCCACCGCCTGAACCGGCGGCCAAGAACGCGGGCGTTGTTCAGTGTGCCTAATTAACGGTGTTTTCCCGTCTCAGGCGGGCGTCACAAGCTTGCAGCGGCTTCCATCGGCATCAACGCGCGTGATGCGGTATTCCTCGATCCGCGCGCCACAGGCGCGTATCTGCTCGGTGCTCAGTTCCTGACCGCGGAGCTCGGGCGGCAGATCCAGCGATAGATTCAGGTAACGCCCGCCGCGCGCGCAGACCTCGCCGGCCAGATTCACCGGCAGCGTCCCGATGACGATGTCGCCCGGCTGGATGATGGCCGGGTCGAGGTGCGGGATGACCGCATCGACCTCGAGGCCTTCCTTAGCGGCCCAGTCATGGGCGCCAGGATGGCGGGAGACGAAATAGGTGGCCATGGAGTCTTCCGTGTGGTGTGGATGCTGGATTTCAGCGGGGGTCACGTACCTGAGTGGTCAAGGCGGCGGGACAGGCGCCGGTCATCACTGTCTGGCCTCAGGCGCCTTGGCACTTCAAGAGGCACCGAGGGCCGTTCGAGGGGTCGCTTGAGGTGTTGCAAAAAAACACGCATCCCCACTGCGCCAATTGCTGTTGTAAATTCTACACAAAGCATGCTGGCTTTCAAAATCGTCTAAAAGATCACGTTTTTTGCACAAAATCTGGACAGAGGGCGGTTGTTGTGTGCTGCATTCATGTACTAGAATGAAGACATGGATTGCTGTATGCAGCTGAAATGAGACACACGCTGTTGCGTGCATGACTCGATCTCAGTGCGATGAACCCCATCAGTGGTTTATGTGTGGATACCAGCAGTCTACAGATGATTTTTGCGACGAAGGCCAAGACATGTTCGAATCCAACCAAAATACGATCCGCTACAAGTGGGATCCCGAGACCTCTACCGGCTATCAACTACGCTTCGATGCCGAGAGCGCGGCCAAGGGTGGCCACTACTGCTTCCATGTCGAGGATTGGAACTGCCGCACCGTCACCAACGAGTGGCCGTGCCAGGATCTGACCGAGGCGCTGGAGGTCCTGAATCATTTCTTCACCGTTGACATCGAGCAGGAGCGCGAACGTCTGAGCGCCTGGCTGCCCCCCGAGTACCGCGCCGCCGCCTGATCCGCCCCCTTTGCTTCCTCCGCTCGAAAGAGGCCGCCGTGTGCGGCCTTTTCATTGCGTGCATCGCCAGATGCTCGAAATACTGAGTATTGCATGGGTTTGAAACCACGGATGTTTGACGATTAGAATGCGGCGATTGTCTCGTCTGTCATCCCCCGTGAAAGGTGCTCCCCATGCAGGATCCAGCCAGTTACTCGGACAGCCTCGTTGGTCGCGTCGAGGTCAAGGAGACGACCTGTTACATGTGCGCGTGCCGGTGCGGGATCCGGGTGCATCTGCGCGATGGCGAGGTGCGCTACATCGACGGCAACCCCAAGCATCCGCTGAACCAGGGTGTGATCTGTGCCAAGGGCAGCTCGGGGATCATGAAGCAGTACTCGCCGGCACGGCTCACCCAGCCGCTACGCCGCAAGGCCAATGCCGAGCGCGGCACGAGCGCCTTCGAGGTCGTCTCTTGGGACGAGGCCTTCAGGATGCTGGAGGAGCGGCTGGCCAGGCTGCGCGCCGAAGATCCGAAGAAGTTTGCCCTCTTTACCGGGCGCGACCAGATGCAGGCACTCACCGGTCTGTTCGCGAAGCAGTACGGCACGCCCAACTATGCCGCGCACGGCGGATTTTGCTCGGTCAATATGGCGGCGGGCCTGATCTATACCATCGGCGGTTCGTTCTGGGAGTTCGGTGGCCCGGATCTGGAACGCGCCAAGCTGTTCGTGATGATCGGCACCGCCGAGGACCATCACTCCAATCCGCTCAAGATCGCCATCTCGGCGTTCAAGCGCCGCGGCGGGCGCTTCATCGCGATCAATCCGGTGCGTACCGGCTATGCCGCCATCGCCGATGAATGGGTCCCGATCAAACCCGGGACCGACGGGGCCCTGCTCTTGGCCATCACCCGCGAGATCCTGGACAAGGGGCTGTTCGACCGCGAGTTTCTGGTGCGCTATACCAATGCCGCCGAGCTGGTGATCGACGACCCGAGCCGCGATGACCACGGCCTGTTTTATCGTGCCGAGATGCACGTCGAGCCCGATTGTTTCGATCCGCAGAACAAGCTCTGGTGGGATCGCGAGCTCAATGGCCCAATCAGCACCCATACCCCAGGCGCCGACCCGCGCCTGATGGGCCGCTATGTCCTGCCCGATGGCACCCCGGTCAAGCCGGCCTTCCAGTTGCTCAAGGAGCGTCTGGAGCAGTACACCCCCGAATGGGCGGCGCCCATCACCGGCATCCCGCCCGAGACCATCCGCCGCCTGGCCCACGAGATGGGCGTGACCGCGCGCGACCACAAGATCGAGCTGCCGATCAAGTGGACCGACTGCTGGGACGAGGAACACGAGTCCGTCACCGGTAACCCCGTTGCCTTCCACGCCATGCGTGGCCTGGCGGCGCACTCAAACGGCTTCCAGACCATCCGGGCGCTCGGCGTGCTGATGACCGTGCTCGGCACCATCGACCGTCCAGGTGGATTCAGACACCGGGCGCCCTATCCGCGTCCGATCCCGCCCTGTCCGAAGCCGCCGCATGGCCCCGCGGCCGTCCAGCCAAACACCCCGCTCGACGGCATGCCGCTCGGCTGGCCGTCCAAGCCCGAGGATCTGTTCGTCGATGCCGAGGGCGAACCCTTGCGCATCGACAAGGCCTTTTCATGGGAGTATCCGCTCTCGGTGCACGGCCTGATGCACAATGTCATCACCAATGCCTGGCGCGGCGACCCTTACCCGATCGATACCCTGTTCCTGTTCATGGCCAACATGGCCTGGAACTCGACCATGAACACGGTCGAGGTGCGCAAGATGCTGGTCGACAAGCACCCGAATGGCGAATACAAGATCCCGTTCCTGGTGGTGTGCGACACCTTTGCCTCCGAGACTGTGGCCTTTGCCGACCTGGTGTTGCCAGATACCACCTATCTGGAACGCCACGACGTGCTGTCGATGCTCGACCGCCCGATCTCGGAATACGACGGCCCGGTCGATGCCGTGCGCATCCCAGTCCTGCCGCCCAAGGGCGAGTGCAAGCCGTTCCAGGAGGTGCTGATCGAGCTCGGCTCGCGTCTCAAACTGCCGGCCTTCACCAATCCGGACGGCAGTCGCAAGTATCGCAACTATCCGGATTTCATCGTCAACTATGAGACCTCGCCCGGCTCAGGCATCGGCTTTCTGGCCGGCTGGCGGGGCAAGAGCGGTGATCAGTTCCTCAAGGGTGAACCCAATCCGCATCAGTGGGAGATGTACGCCCAGAACGGTTGCGTCTTCCATTACGAGCTGCCGCGCAGCTATCAATACATGCGTAACTGGAACAAGGGCTATCTGCACTGGGCGCGTGCCCACGGCATGATCCGCTATGCCGAGCCGATCACCCTGCATCTGTATTCCGAGGTGTTGCAGCGTTTCCGGCTTGCCGCCCAGGGCAAGCGTCCCGGTCGGCAGCCGCCCGAGCGTCTGCGCCAGCGGGTCGCGACCTATTTTGACCCCTTGCCCTTCTATTACGAACCGCTGGAATCGCGCTTCACGGATACGCAACGCTATCCGCTCAATGCGATCACCCAGCGCCCCATGGCCATGTATCACTCCTGGGACAGCCAGAACGCCTGGCTCAGACAGATCCATAGCCACAACTATCTGTTTCTGAGCCCGACGGTCGGTCTGGCCAACGGCTTCAAGGACGGCGACTGGGTCTGGGTCGAGTCGCCGCACGGCAAGGTGCGCTGTCTGTGTCGCTTCTCCGAGGCCGTGGAGCCGGGGACCGTCTGGACCTGGAACGCCATCGGCAAGGCGGCGGGCGCCTGGGGGCTGGCGCCGGATGCCGACGAGGCGCGCAAGGGCTTCCTGCTCAACCATGTCATCAGCGAGGAGCTGCCCGCCCACGAGTCCGGTGAACACCTCTCCAACGCTGACCCTGTGACCGGCCAGGCGGCTTGGTTTGACGTGCGGGTGCGGGTCTACAAGGCCGCCCCGGATGAACCCAGGCTCACCGCACCCCAGTTTGCGCCCATGCCGCGCCTCCCGGGTCAGGAAAAGAAGCGCGGCAAGTGGCAGGCCTATGTCGCCGGTATCTTCGGGAAGCAGACCCCATGACTCAACTTGCCCTCGTCATCGATCTCAACGTCTGCGTCGGCTGCCATGCCTGCGTGACCTCATGCAAGGAGTGGAACACCTCGGGCTGGGCCGGTCCGCTGAGCGATTACCACCCCTATGAAGGATCACCGACCGGCACCTTTTTCAATCGGGTCCAGACCTTCGAGGTCGGCAACTTCCCCCATACCGAGACGGTGCACTTCCCCAAGAGCTGTCTGCACTGCGAAGAGCCCCCCTGTGTGCCCGTGTGTCCGACCGGCGCCTCCTACAAGCGCCCGGACAACGGCGTGGTGCTGGTCGACTATGACAAGTGCATCGGCTGCAAATACTGCGCCTGGGCCTGTCCCTACGGGGCGCGCGAGCTCGATGCCCAGCAGCGGGTCATGAAGAAATGCACGCTCTGCATCGACCGCATCACCGATACCAAGCTCCCCGAGCGCGATCGCAAGCCGGCCTGTGTGTTGGCCTGTCCGACCAACGCCCGCCTGTTCGGCGATGTGCACGATCCAGACTCCGAGGTCTCGATCGCCATCCGCGAGCGCGGCGGTTACCAGCTCATGCCCGAATGGGGCACCAAGCCGGCTAATCACTATCTGCCGCGCCAGAAGACCCGGATGCACATCGATCCCGAGGAGCTCACCCGCGTCGATAACCCCTGGCGCAAGGAAGACCTCACCCCCTACACCGGCGAGGAGACGCTCGATGATGTGGCCTGGTAAATCAGCTGTTCAGGAGCAAATCTCATGCATCCAGCCTTTTCAGTCATCTTTCTGACCACGCTGATCGGTGCCGGCCAGGGTCTGTATTTGGCGATGGTCACGGGTCAGCTCTATGCCATTGCCCGCTTCCTGCCCGCCCAGTCTGAACACTTCTATGCCTTAGGCAGCCTGGTCGCCCTGCTGCTCCTGGGGGCCGGTCTTGCGGCCTCCTTCTTCCATCTCGGGCGACCGGAACGGGCCTGGCGCGCCATCGCCATGTGGCGCACCTCCTGGCTGTCGCGCGAGGTCATCGTGCTGCCGATCGTCATGGTACTGGTGTTTGCCTATGGGATGGCGCATTGGCTCAACTGGACCCGCCCGCTGTTTCAGCTCGGTGAGGCGTTGCAGGTCGATCTGACCCTGCTGCTCGGGGTGTTGGGAACACTGGCCAGTCTGGCGCTCTTTATCTGTACCGCCATGATCTATGCCGCGGTGCGCTTCTTGCAGGAATGGCATACCCCGTTCACGGTCACCAATTTCCTGTTCTTGGGGACGGCCTCGGGCTTCATGCTGGCGGCAGCCTATTCGGCCTATCTCGGCAATCCACTGGTGACCTTCTACGGCACCTGGGCCGTGATCCTGACCCTGGCCGGGCTGGTCTCGCGCCTGGCGCACCTGCATCGCAACGCCCGGCTCAAGCCGAAGAGCACGCCCCAAACCGCCATCGGCGTGCGCCACGCCACCCTGGTCCAGAAGGCCCAGGGGGCCACGGGCGGGAGTTTCAATACCCGCGAGTTCTTCCATGGCCAAAGCCAGTCACTGGTCGAGCGGTTGCGCGTCCTCTATCTGGTGCTGGTGTTCCCGGTCCCCATCCTGCTCATCGGCCTGTCTTATCTCAGTGCCTCGTCGAGCCTGCCCATCATCGCCTTCTGTATCCAATTCCTCGGCCTGTTGATCGAACGCTGGTCATTCTTTGCCGAGGCGCGCCATCCCCAGAATCTCTACTATCAATCCGTCGCCTGATCGTGGCGCCTGCCGCCTCAAGGAGGCGGTCGACGATAGCTGAGGGCCGAATCACCCGCCGGCCATTGCCCCTTGAACCTGTTGGTCGCCTCCGGGCCGCTGAAGACCAGAATGCTGGATTGGCCGTAGTGCGGCAGCTTGCGCGCCAAGGCGGGCAGGGCCGCGGGAAGGCGCGTGGCCATCCAGGCTAAGGGTTGATCGGCGATCTGACGGGTCAGCACCAGGCTGTCGCGCGCCGGATCGATCTGTGCCTGGGCGCCGTTGAGCTCGAGACGTGGGGCCTGCTCGGCGTCCAGGGTCAGGCCAAAGTCGCTGGACCCCTGGGCAAAGGCGGGGAGATGGCGGTTCTCCCAGCCGAGCAGCCAGATGGGCCGATCGTGCGGCAGGCGCTTGAACTCCAGATCCTCGGCGATGTGCCAGCCGGGATGTCCAGTCTGCCAGCGCTCGGCCAGGCGGCGATAGCCCGAACGGAGCGCCTCGGGGGCGGCGGCTGGGATCAGGATCAGACCCTGTTCGGCCCCAAAGAGTGCGCTCAGGGTCACGGGCAGCTCGCCCGGGGCCAGGGCGCGAAAGACCTCGAACTCGGGGTCGAGGCGCAGACGCACCGGCTCAGACTGGAAGGCGAGGTCGAAGCGGGTCGCGCGCGCCTGACTGGGGATCGTTTCGGTGATGGTGTCGCCCGAGGCGAGCTCGATGACGAGCGGCAGACGCAGGGGGAAGGGCGGTTCGGATTGGGTCTGGCGGATCAGACCGCGGATCCGATAGCCTTCGGGGGCGCTTTGGATCTCGACCTCCTCCAGCGCCAGCCGCGGTGCGCCGGTGTGCTCGGTCCAGGCGGCAAAGAAGGCGCCCAGATCGCGCCCACTCACCCCCTCGAAGGCGCGGCGCAGATCGGCATAGCCGGCGACCCGAAAGCGGTGGTCGGCATAGAAGCGCCGCAGACCCTGGATGAAGGCGTCATCCCCCAGCTCGCGCTTCAGCATGTGGAAGACCATGGCCCCCTTGTTGTAGCCGATGGCCTGGGTGTCCGCCCCATGCCGCTGCACGAACGCGGTGAGCGGAAAGTCCCGCCCCTGGCGCACAAAGTCGGCAAAGCCCTTGAGCATAGTGCGCCGCGCCTCGACCCCGCGTCCGGCCCGCTCCATGAACCAGTAGTCGGCCAGATAGTTGGTCAGCCCTTCGCTCCAATTGCCTGCGTCATAATCCACATAGACCCCGTTGCCCCACCAGTTGTGTAGGATCTCGTGCGGGTAGGAGGTCTCGAGGATGAACGGCAGACGGATGACCTGGGGACCGAGCAGGGTGAAGGATGGCATGCCGTAGCCCGATTCCCAGACGTTTTCGACCAGGGCGAATTTGGCGAAGGGGTAGGGGCCGATGAGGTCGGAATAGAAGGCGAGATACTCCAGCGTGGCATCCAGATAACGCTCGGCGAGTGCCGGGTCTGGTTCGCGCAGATAGACCTGGGCCTCGGCCGGTACGGCCTCCGAGCGCCTGCGATAGATGTTAAAACGACCGGCGATCAGATAGAGGTCGTCCTGGGGTTGCGACTCGGACCAGTGTGAGCGCCCGGTCGGCGGATCTGTTGTGCCCGCACCCTGACTGATCGCCGACCAGCCCTCGGGCAGGCTGACATCGAGCACGAAGGCGTGCTGGGCTTCGGGGAGACGCGGGTACCAGCCGCTGGTGCCGGCGAGAAAGACGCCCTCCGGGGCGATGGTCCCGCGCGACCACGGATGCGCGCGCCCGAGGCCTTCGTTGATCTGTTCCAGGTCATGGTGGATACGCCCGCCATAGGCGAGGGTCACGGGGCCGGGTGTCTTGCGGTGCAGGCGATATTCCGTCAGATGCTCGAACTCGGTGACACGGGTCAGGTCGGCCTCGCCGGCGACGATCTTCGGATCGAGTCCGGTATGCAGGATCAGCGACCAGGTGTCTTTGGCGGCGGGGAGCTGTATCCGGTCTCTGGCCTCGATCCGTCCGTGCTCGGGGTCGATCCGGACCTCGAGCTGGTGCTGGATCAGGGACTCAGAGGCGAGCACCCGGCTAGACAGGGTCGGCTGGCTGACAAGCAGTGGCGGCATCAGCCAGAGGGCGCGCGCCATGCGCGCACCCCACAGCCGCAGAACAGACCAAGCGCATCGGATGTCATCTGCCATGATGGAGCCTCTGTTTAGGTGTGTTGTCATCTATCCGTCTCCACATCTTTCGTGCAAGATGGCCCCTGATTTGACCACCCAGGATTGCGATGTCTGACTCAACGCCTCTGAGTTTCACGATCTTAGGTACGGGCGCGCTTGGCGGCTTTTATGGTTCTCGGTTGCTCCTGGGTGGCGCGACCGTGCGTTTCATCGCCCACAGCGATGTCGATTGGATTCGCGCGCACGGACTGCGCGTCGATTCGCCGCTCGGCGACCACCTGTTCCATCCGGTTGAGGTCTATGCCAGCTCAGATCTGATCCCGCCGAGCGCGGTGGTCTGTATCGGGCTCAAGACGACCCTGAACGATCGGCTGCCCGAGCTGCTCGCACCCCTGGTCGGCGCGGGGACGGTCATCCTGAACTGGCAGAATGGTCTGACCCTAGAAGAGGAACTGGCGGCGTGCTTTCCACAGGCCGTCGTGATCGCCGGGCTCTGTTTTCTGTGCTCGAACAAGGTCGGGCCCGGGCATATCGTGCATCTGGACTATGGTCGCATCAGTCTAGCGGCCCGGGATGAACCTGGGCTCGTCTGGCTGCCGCGGCTGCAAGCGGCCTTTGGTGCCGGCGGCATCGAGACCGATGTCCAGCCCTCGCTGCCGGCAGCGCGCTGGCGCAAGCTGGCCTGGAACATCCCGTTCAACGGGCTATCGGTGCTGCTCGACCGCAACACGGATGCCATCATGGCCGATCCCGAGGCGCGCGCCCTGGCCGAGCGTCTGATGCATGAGGTCGCCGCGGGCGCAGCGGCCTGCGGGGTCCCCTTTGCGCCCGACTTCATCCCCCAGCTCCTTGCGGCCACCGAGCGCATGGCCCCCTATGCGCCGAGCATGCGGCTCGATTTCCTGGCCAAGCGCCCGCTCGAGGTCGAGTATCTATACCGCCGTCCACTGCGTGAGGCCGCACGGCACGGCGTGCGGATGCCAGGGGTCGAGACCATCGCCGCTCAGCTGAGCCTCCTCGATCGGGCGAATCGGGGCGATTCGGCAAGCGGCGCCGAGTAGTGTCCTCTCTTCGCACGGGAGAGGGGAGAGCGGCCCGTACAGGAAAAGGGCTTCAAGCCACCGGCCTCGGCGCTACGGGCTGCAGACGCCAGATGTCGCGGTTGTAGTCAGCGATGGTGCGATCCGAAGAGAAATACCCGCTGTGCGCGGTATTGAGGATGCTCATGCGTACCCAGCGTTCGCGATCGCGATAGGCCAAAGCCGCGCGTTCCTGGGCCTCGATATAGCTCCTGAAATCCGCCGCCGTCATCCAGGGGTCATGCGGATTGCGAATCGAGTGGATGATCGGGTCGAAGAGCCCGCCCTCGAATTGGTTGAAATACCCGGACTCAAGCAGGTTCATCACCTCTCGTAGTGCCGGATCATTGGCGATGATGACATTGGGGTCATAGTGTCCGCGCAACGACTCCACGCCCTCTGCCGTCAGACCGAACAAAAAGAAATTGTCCTCACCGACCTGGTCGCGGATCTCGATATTGGCCCCATCGAGCGTGCCGATCGTCACGGCACCGTTCATCATGAACTTCATGTTGCCGGTCCCAGAGGCCTCCTTGCCGGCGGTCGAGATCTGCTCCGAGAGATCCGTCCCGGGCGCGATCACCTCCATCAGCGACACCCGGTAGTCGGGCACGAAGGCCATGCGCAGCAGACCAGAGGTGGCTGGATCCTTGTTGACGACGCGCGCGACATAGTTGATCAGCTTGATGATCAGCTTGGCCATGAAATAGCCGGGCGCCGCCTTGCCGCCGATCAGTATGCAGCGCGGCGTCCAGTCTGCGGTGTCGCCGTGTTTGATGCGATTGTAGAGATGGATGACATGCAAGACGTTGAGCAACTGGCGCTTGTATTCGTGGATGCGCTTGACCTGGACATCGAACATGGCCTCGAGCGGGAAATCGACGCCGCAGAGGTCGTGGATCTGCTCGGCGAGCCTGGCCTTGTTGGCCTGCTTGATCGCGTGCCAGCGCGCGCGCAAGGCGCTGTCCTCAGCATAGTGGGCTAGACGCGATAGCTGTTCCAGATGGCGCGTCCAGCCCGTCCCGATGGTTTCGTTGAGCAGGTCGCGTAGGCCGGGGTTACACATCGCCAGCCAGCGGCGCGGCGTGACCCCATTGGTCTTGTTGTTGAATTTCTCGGGCCAGAGTTCATAGAAGTCGCGAAACAGTCCCTCGACCAGCAGCCGTGAGTGCAGCGCCGCCACGCCATTGACCGAAAAGCTGCCGACGATCGCCAGATAGGCCATGCGCACCTGGGGGTCATGTCCTTCCTCGATCAGCGACATGCGCCGCAGACGGTCGATGTCGCCCGGCCAGCGCAGGGCGACCTCGTCGAGGAAGCGGGCATTGATCTCGAAGATGATCTCCAGGATCCGCGGCAGGAGCTGGCGGAACAGCCGCACCGGCCAGCGCTCCAGGGCCTCGGGTAGAAGCGTGTGGTTGGTGTAGGCCAGGGTGCGGCGGGTGATGTCCCAGGCCTCGTTCCATTCCAGATGGTGTTCGTCCAGGAGCTGGCGCATCAGTTCGGCCACGGACACCGCCGGGTGGGTGTCGTTGAGCTGGAAGCAGTTCAGCTCGGCGAAGCGGCTGAAGTCATGTCCGTGCAGACGGATCCAGTCGCGCAACACGTCCTTGAGGCTGGCGCTGGCGAGGAAATACTGCTGACGCAGCCTGAGTTCCTTGCCGTTCTCGCTGGCATCATTGGGATAGAGCACCATGGTGATGTGCTCGGCGGCGTTCTTCTGCGCCACGGATTCGGTGTAGCTGCCGGCGTTGAACTCGTCGAGGTCGAATTCGTCAGTGGCCGCCGCCTTCCACAGTCGTAATGTATTGACGGTGTCGTTGCGATAACCTGGCACCGGGACATCATAGGGGATGGCCAGCACATCATGGGTGTCGACCCAGCGCACGACGATGCGCCCGTTCTGGTCGCGATGGGTCTCGGTACGACCGCCGAACTGGATGCGTTGGGTGAACTCGGGGCGCTCGATCTCCCAGGGATGGCCTTCGCGCAACCAGTGATCCGGCTCCTCGACCTGAGCGCCGTTCTCGATCACCTGGCGGAACATGCCGTATTCGTAGCGCAACCCGTAGCCGCGTACCGGCAGTTGCAGGGTGGCGCAGGAGTCTAGGAAGCAGGCCGCAAGCCGGCCCAGACCGCCGTTACCCAGACCCGGATCCGGCTCGGTCGAGGCGATCTCTTCCAGTTCCAGCCCCAGGGTACGCAGACCGCGTGCCACCGCTTCGTCGAGATCCAGGTTGAAGGTGGCATTGGACAGCGCCCGCCCCATCAGGAATTCCAGCGACAGGTAATAGGCGCGCCTGCAACCGGACTCGTCATAGGCCTGACGTGTGGTCTTCCAACGCTCCATCAATCGATCGCGCACTGTCGTGGCCAGTGCCTGATAGGGGTAATGGGCCGATAAGCACTGACGATCGCGTCCGAAGGTATGGACGTAATAGTGCTTGAAGTCGTGCGCGATCCCATCGGCGTCGAGCGACAGCGGTGGCAGATCAAAGGTAGAGTCGTTGGGGCAGTTCTTGATGAGCTTGGTCGATGAAGACATGCGCTGGAATCCTGGTTGCGAAGTGCCCTTTTGGGCGTTCAGTTGGAGGCCGTCGGGGTCTCGGGTTGGAGGCTCGGCAGAGGAGAGTGTCCCTGTTTGAAATCCTCGCGCAGGCGTTTGAGCAGACGTCGGCGCTCGTCGGGTCCGGCCACCATCAGGGCCGCGAAGGCCGCGCGCCATTGAACCATATACTCATAATCAGCCGGGCGATCGGTATAGAGCATGATGGCGGTGCAATAGTCGGCTGCCTTCAGATAGTCCTTAAAGGGCGTCTCGGTCGGAACCAGCAGTGAGGCGACGACCCGACGGGCCCGATTGGAGGCCTTGTATTGAACGCTCATGGGGCTTTCAGTCGTACATCAGGGTAACTTGCCAGGCGAGTCCTTTGAGTTGGAGTCTCAGGTTGAGCGGCGATGCCAGGGGTGCGCGCTCGATCCGGATCCGCAGATCGTCCGGTGCGCTGAAGAAGATCTCCGAGATCGACGCCCAGATCCCCGGTCCCTGGAGTGTTGGGATCAACAGAAACTGCTCGCGTACCCAGTCGAGCGTCACCAACCGCTGGAGCGCCGCGACGCCATGCTGACGGATCCCTGCCTCCAGCCAGTCGATGAAGCTGTCCGAGACCGCCTCGATGAGACTGCTCCGGTCCTTGTCGAGCCGGCGGGCGATCTCGTCGCGCACCGCGCCCAGGTCCACCAGGGCAGCGACCTTGGCCTGATCCCCAGCCAGGACCGCATGCTCTAGACGCCGGAGGGTGCCATAGGGCCAGAGACCATAGCCCAATGTCAAGACCAGGATCAGGATCGCCGCATGCGTCAGTGTAAGACGCACGCGCGACCAAATCTGTTGCAGCCAGGACCAGTGCGATCTGTGCCCGCTGAGGACGAGGGTAGGCCGGGGCGCGGTGGTCTCAGGCATCGTCGGTCTGGAAGTTCTCAATGGCCTCGCTCACCTCCAGCCAGGCCGTCTCGGTATCCTCCAGGTCGGCCTGGAGTCGGCGTTGTTCGTCCAGGAGCCTGAGCAGGCGATCCTTGGCGGCTGGTTCGTAGAGTTCGGGCGCGGCCAGCTCCTGTTCCAGCGCGGCACGGCGTTCGCCCAGCTCGGCGAGCCGTCGCTCCAGGGCCTTCTCGCGCGTGCGCAGGGGTTGCAGTGCCTTGCGCGCCTCGGCGGCCTGACGCCGCTGCTGCTTGCGCTCGCTGCCGCGTTCGCTCGGGCCTGAATCCTTCGATCGCCGTTGCTGGTCCTGGAGCTGGCGTCCGGCAAGCCAGGCCGGATAGTCGTCGAGGTCGCCGTCGAACGGACGCACTGCACCGCCGTCGACCAGCCAGAGCGTGTCGCTCGTGACGCGTAGCAGATGGCGATCGTGTGAGACCAGCACCAGTGCCCCATCGAACTCCTGGAGCGCCTCGGCTAGGGCCTGACGCATCTCCAGATCCAGATGGTTGGTCGGTTCGTCCAAGAGCAGCAGATTGGGGCGCTGCCGGATGATGAGCGCGAGCACCAGCCGCGCCTTCTCCCCGCCCGAGAGCGGCGCGACCGGTTCCAGGGCCCGATTACCGGCGAAGCCGAAGCCGCCGAGATAGTCGCGCAGGGCCTGTTCGGTCGCCTGCGGGTCGAGACGACGCAGATGGGCGAGCGGGCTGTCGTCGGGGCGCAGTTGATCGAGCTGATGCTGGGCGAAATAGCCGATCTTGAGTTCCTGGGCGCGCTCGCAACGCCCAGATTGAAGCGGCAGGGTGCCGGCCAGGACCTTGATGAGTGTGGACTTGCCGGCGCCGTTGCGTCCGAGCAGACCGATGCGGTCGCCGGGGGCGAGGCTGAATCCGACCCCATCGAGCACAGTCCGCTCGCCATAGCCGGCGACGGCCGCCTCGAGCCGCAGCAGTGGGCGTGGTAGATGGTCGGGCGGCTCAAAGCCGAAGCGGAAGGGTGAGTCGACATGAGCCGGGGCGATCCGCTCCAGGCGTTCGAGTGCCTTCAGGCGGCTCTGGGCCTGACGCGCCTTGGTCGCCTTGGCGCGGAAGCGCTCGACAAAGCGGCGCATCTGGGCGATCTGGTGTTGCTGGCGCACATAGGCAGACTGCTGTTGGGCGAGACGTTCGGCCCGTTGGCGCTCGAAGGCCGAATAGTTGCCCATGTAAAGCGTCAGACGCCGGTGTTCCAGGTGCAGGGTATGACCGACCACCGCGTCGAGGAAATCGCGGTCGTGCGAGATCAGGATCAATGTGCCCGCATAGGCCTTGAGCCAGCCTTCGAGCCAGATGACGGCGTCGAGATCCAGATGGTTGGTCGGCTCGTCCAGGAGCAACAGGTCCGAACGGGACATGAGGGTGCGGGCCAGGGCCAGCCGCCTCCGCCAGCCACCCGAATAGCTGTCGACCGGACGTCGTTCCTCGCCGGGCGCAAAACCCAGACCATGCAGCAGCCGTGCGGCGCGGCTGGTGGCCTCATAGGCGCCGATCGACTCCAGTCGTCCGTGCAGCTCGGCCTGACGCAGACCCTGGCCGGACGCCTCGGCCTCGGCCAGCTCGGACTGGAGCCGGCGCAGTTCGCGATCGCCGTCGAGTACGAACTCGATGGCCGGGCGATCGGTGTCCGGGGTATGCTGGGCGACATGGGCGATCTCCCAGCCGGGCGGGATCACAACCTCGCCGGCCTCGGCGTGCAACTCGTCGCGCAGCAGGGCGAGCAGGCTTGACTTGCCGCAGCCGTTGGCCCCGACCAGTCCAACCTTCCAGCCCGGATAGAGGCTGAGTGTGGCCCCTTCGAGCAGCCGATTGGGGCCGCGACGGAAACTCAGGTCTTTCAGTTGCAGCATGAACTCTTGGTCAACCGCGTCTAGGTGATCGACAATTTTCGCGCGAAGATTGTGTTGTGTTCAGGCACTGTTCGCCAACGATTCGCATACCCTAGCCCTTATCCACTCGCGGGGGAGGGGTTGGGGAGAGGGAAGACCAGGCGAAACCTCATCCCAATCAACGCGCCACCGCCTCGATCCACCCACCGGCCACCCGGATCCGGAGCCAATCGCCCGGTGCGACCTGGGCGGGGTCACGGACGATCTCGTCCTTGGGCCAGCGGGTCAGGATGGCATAGCCCCGACTCAGGGTTCCCAGCGGACTGCGCGCCTCTAGTCCGGCGACGGCGCGCAACAGCCGTTCGCGCCGATGTGTCAGCAGTTCGGACTGAGCACGGCGCAGACGGCGTTCCAGCGCCTCCAATCGCCAGCGTGCACGCTCGATCCGATGCACGGGTATCTGGCGTTCGAGCCGCTCGACGACCGGTTGCAGACGCCGGCGGGCCTCACCGAGCCGGTTGGCGATGAGCGTGCGCAGTCGCCACTCGGCGCGATCCAGCCGCTGGATCTGTTGCTGAAGCCGCGCCATCGGGTGCAATAGATTCAGGTGGCGCCGGCTCGCGTCCAGGCGCTGACGAGCCGTGTCGAGTCGACGCTGCTGGGCCGCGACCAGTCGGTTGAAAAGCATCGCCACGCGCTCGCTCAGATGCGCGCCCGAGGGCGCGACCAATTCCGCTGCCGCCGAGGGCGTGGGCGCGCGCTGGTCGGCGACCAGATCGGCGATGGTGAAATCGATCTCGTGTCCGACGCCGCTCACCACTGGGATCCTGGATGCACGGATGGCGCGTGCGAGCCGCTCGTCATTGAAGGCATTGAGATCCTCCAGCGAGCCGCCGCCGCGCGCCAGGATCAGGACATCGCAGTCAGCACGCGCATTGGCCAGCTCGAGCGCGGCGATCAGAGACTCGGGCGCCGACTCGCCCTGTACCAGGGCCGGATAGATCAGTACGGGTAAGGCCGGGAGGCGCCGTTCGAGCAGGGTGATCAGGTCGCGCACCGCTGCGCCGGTTGGCGAGGTGATGAGTCCGACCTGACGCGGGAAGGCCGGGAGTGGACGCTTGAGCGCCGGGTCGAACAGCCCTTCGGCGGCGAGGCGCTGTTTGAGCTGCTCGAACGCCAGTCGTAGCGCCCCCGCGCCATCCAGTTCCAGATGCTCGATGAGGAGTTGGAACTCACCCCTGGGCTCATAGAGCGAAACCTGCGCGCGTGCCACTACCTGTTGTCCGTTGGCCAGGGCAAAGGTCAGCCGCTGACGCTTGGAACGCCATAGCACGCATCGTACCTGGGCCCCGGCATCCTTGAGGCTGAAATAGAGATGCCCCGAGCTGGGTTGGGAAAAGTTTGAGATCTCGCCGCGTACCCAGAGCAGCGGAAAGCCGGTTTCGAGTACAGCACGTGCCTCGCTGACCAGACGCGAGACGCTGTGGATGTCGCGTGAGAAACCCATCTTTACTCTTTGAGTCAATTATTTTAGACTTAAACGTTTATCTAGAGCACCGCCGGTTGGGGCGGGGAGCCTGCTCCGACCGGGCGGCGCCAAGCCGCCGGGGCCTTTTGCGCCTTTGCTCCGGCCTCCTGTCTCTCGACGCGATCCGCGGAGCCTCCAGTCATGCGCCTGATCCAGGAAGCACTCACCTTCGACGATGTTCTGCTCGTTCCAGCCCACTCCACCGTGCTGCCGAACGAGGTCGATTTCAGCACCAAACTGACCCGCGCGATCGATCTGCGCATCCCGCTCATCTCGGCAGCCATGGATACCGTCACCGAGTCGCGTCTGGCCATTACTATGGCCTTGGAGGGCGGCATCGGCATCATACACAAGAATATGAGTGTCGAGCGCCAGGCGCGCGAGGTGCTGACGGTCAAAAAGTACGAGAGCGGCATCATCCGCAATCCGATCACAGTCTCGCCACGTATGAGTATTGGCGAGGTATTGGCACTCACCCACGCCAACAACATCTCGGGCGTCCCGGTCACCGACGGCGGCGAACTGGTCGGCATCGTCACTGGGCGCGACCTGCGCTTCGAGACACGCATGGACGAGCCGGTCTCGACCATCATGACCCCCAAGGAGCGGCTGGTCACGGTCCAGGAGGGGGCGAGCCGCGAAGAGGTCATCGCCCTCCTGCACAGACACCGCATCGAAAAGGTGTTGGTGGTCAATCATCGCTTCGAGCTGCGCGGTCTGATCACGGTCAAGGACATCCAGAAGGCCAGGGACTTCCCCAAGGCCTCGCGCGACGATCACGAGCGTCTGCGTTGCGGCGCCGCGGTGAGTGTGGGCAAGGGCACCGAGGAGCGGATCGCGGCGCTCGTCGAGGCAGGCGTCGATGTGGTGGTGGTCGACACGGCGCATGGTCATTCGCAGGGCGTGCTCGATCGGGTGCGCTGGATCAAGAGACACTATCCGGATCTCCAGGTCATCGGCGGCAACATCGCGACCGCGGAGGCCGCGCGCGCCCTGGTCGAGGCCGGTGCGGACGCGGTGAAGGTCGGCATCGGGCCGGGCTGTTTTGCGGCTGGTACGCGCGTCTTGATGGCCAACGCGACCTATAAAAATATTGAGCAGGTACATCCTGGTGATCGTGTCATCAATCGTGACGGCAAGCCGGTTACGGTCGTCAATGCTTGGTGCACCGGCGTGCGCGAGGTCATGCAAATCCGTCATGCAGCGTCTTTTCTGGGTACGTTGGCCACGCCCGACCATCGCTATCTGATTGGCGATCTGAGTACGGTCAGTGCCGAGACGGTTGCCTCCAAAGGGTACGTCAAGGTGTTGGAGCGCCCAACTCGTCTAGGTGAATCAAAAATCGATTGGACACCGATTGCTGAAGTCGAACGCGGTGTCTGTCTGTTCCCGCGCCGGATCGATTTTGAACTACCGAATCACATCGAAATCAATCTTGCCGATTGCGCCATTCGCAAGGATCTACAGCTTGCGCGCTATCACTGTGAGATCCGCGATTCCTATGAGCTCGGCTATCTGTTCGGTACCTTCCTAGGTGATGGTCATGCCTTCATCGCCGCCTCGAAAAACTCTGAAGTTGGTCGGGTCTCCTGGTATTTCAGCGAACGCGAGCAGTCCATCGCCGACAAGTTGAGTCACTGTGTTCAGGAAGTCACCGGTGTCGAACCGGTACAGTCAGAAGGCCCGGGCATCATCAATGTTCATTTCTACTCGCTGCAATGGGCACGATTGTTAGCCCGCTGCGGCAAGCGGCATGAAAAACATCTGCCGTCTGAATGGTTATGCGCCAATCCTGAGTATCTACATGGACTCTTCGATGGATTAGTCGATAGCGACGGTTATACGGACGCTGATGGTCGGATTGGCTTTACCAACACCTCACAAGCGCTGGTCGAGCTCTTCAATATCCTTTCGCTACTGGTCAAAGGTAGTCTGCCGAACTGTCATGTCGAGCCGGGGTCGGCAGGCGGTCTCGTGGGTGTCTCAGATGCCGACTGCCGCGACTCTTACCGTGCGCGTCTCAATGTCTCGTATACCAAGCGTCTGACTGAAGAACATCAGGTACTCAAAATTCTCGACCGTCAGCCGCTGCGTTTGGCGCTCCCGGTCTATGACATCGAAGTCGATTGTCCGACGCATAGCTTCATCGCCGACAACGCGATCGTGCATAACTCGATTTGCACCACCCGGATCGTCGCCGGGGTCGGCGTGCCGCAGATCACGGCGGTGGCCAATGTCAGCGAGGCGCTGGCGGGCACCGGCGTCCCGCTGATCGCCGACGGTGGTCTGCGCTTCTCGGGCGACATCGCCAAGGCCATCGCCGCCGGTGCGCACAGCGTCATGATCGGCGGGCTGTTTGCCGGCACCGACGAGGCGCCGGGCGAGGTCGAGATCTACCAGGGCCGTTCTTACAAGTCTTATCGCGGTATGGGATCACTCGGCGCTATGGGGGCGACCGAGGGTTCCAGCGACCGCTACTTCCAGGAGAACACCGAAAAAGAGAAGCTGGTCCCCGAGGGCATCGAGGGCCGCGTCCCTTACAAGGGCAGTCTGGTCAACGTCATCCATCAGCTCGTCGGTGGACTGGGTTCCAGCATGGGCTATACCGGCTGCGCGACCATCGAGGAGATGCGCACCAAGCCTAAGTTCGTGCGCGTGAGTATCGCCGGGATGCGCGAATCCCATGTGCATGACGTGCAGATCACCAAGGAAGCCCCCAACTACCGGATCGACACCTAAGAACATGGTCAATCTCTACGCCGATCGCATCCTGATCCTCGATTTCGGTTCCCAGTACACCCAGCTCATCGCGCGCCGGGTGCGCGAGTCCGGGGTCTATTGCGAGATCCATCCCTGGGATATGGATGCCCAGTCGATCCGCGCGTTCGCTCCCAAGGGCATCATCCTCTCCGGCGGTCCCCAGTCGGTCCATGAGCCAGAGACGGCGCGTACCGACCCCAGTGTCTTCGAGCTGGGCGTGCCCGTGCTTGGGATCTGTTATGGATTGCAGACCATGTCCGCCCAGCTCGGCGGCGCCGTGGTGCCCTCGACCCATCGCGAATATGGCTATGCCGAGGTGCGGGTGCATGGCCATTCGCGTCTGCTCGACGGCATCGAGGATCGCACCAGCCCTGAGGGCCAGGGTCTGCTCGATGTCTGGATGAGTCACGGCGATCGCGTCGATGTACTCCCACCCGGATTCAGCGTCATCGCCGAGACCGATCATGCGCCCCTGGCCGGTATCGCCGATGAGACACGCCGTTTCTATGGGCTGCAATTCCATCCCGAGGTCACGCATACCCGTCAGGGTCAGCGTATCCTGGAGCGGTTCGTCCACGACATCTGCGGCTGCGGGCGGCGATGGACCCCGCGCAACATCCTCGAGGAGAGCCTGGATCGGATCCGCGCCCAGGTCGGCAAGGATCGGGTCTTGCTCGGGCTCTCGGGTGGGGTCGATTCCAGCGTGGTGGCCGCCTTGCTGCATCGCGCCATCGGCGATCAGCTCGTCTGTGTCTTCGTCGACAACGGTCTGTTACGGCTCGGTGAGGGCGATCAGGTGATGAGCACCTTCGCCCGCCACATGGGGGTGCGCGTGATCCGGGTCGATGCCGAGGAGCGCTTCCTGAGCCGTCTGAAGGGTATCACCGACCCGGAGCAGAAACGGAAGATCATCGGCAATACCTTCATCGAGATCTTCGACGACGAGGCAAGCCGGCTTGAGGATGTCAGATGGCTGGCGCAGGGGACCATCTATCCGGACGTCATCGAGTCGGCGGCTGCCAAGACCGCCAAGGCCAGGGTCATCAAGTCGCATCACAATGTCGGCGGACTGCCCGAGACCATGAACCTTCGCCTGCTCGAACCCCTGCGCGAGCTGTTCAAGGATGAGGTGCGCCAGCTCGGCATCGAACTGGGACTACCGTATGAGATGGTCTATCGTCACCCCTTCCCAGGGCCGGGTCTCGGGGTTCGCGTCCTGGGCGAGGTGGTCAGGGATTCGCTCGCCACCCTGCGCCAGGCCGATCACATCTTCATCGAGGAACTGCGGCGCGCCGGGCTTTATGATCAGGTCTCGCAGGCGTTCGCCGTGTTCCTGCCGGTGCATTCGGTCGGTGTGGTCGGCGACAACAGGCTCTATGCGCCTGTGATCGCCCTGCGCGCGGTCGAGACCCTCGATTTCATGACGGCGCGCTGGGCACATCTGCCCTATGAATTCCTAGACCTGGTCTGTCGGCGCATCGCCAATGAGGTACCGAATGTCTCGCGTGTGGTCTATGACATCACCGGCAAGCCACCGGGGACCATCGAGTGGGAGTGATACCGCCGGTTTGAATCAGCGTAAACAACCCTCGACTGAAGTCGAAGGCTTTATTGTGAGACGCAGCAAACATGGTTGACCGCATCCCCAACATTGGGCGTGTTTACAGCCGCCCTTGGCAGCGGGGCCCCGCTGCCAATCCGGGCCAGGTTTCGACTGGCGTTACAGTCGGCGTGCGCCCGGAGACCACACTGCATTATACACCACATGGCGCACTTCGCGCGCCCGCAATTCCTCCCGCGACTCAAGTCGCGGGTTTCCTTGCGGAGGGTCTATGAATCCGGTGTTTGCTGAAGCGGACGCGCGCTGGATGCGCCATGCCCTGGAGCTGGCATGGCGCGCCGCCGGGGAGGGGGAGGTTCCGGTCGGAGCTGTGTTGGTTCGGGAGGGCGAGATCCTGGGCGAGGGCTGGAACCGCCCGATCAGAGAGCACGACCCAAGCGCCCATGCCGAGATCCAGGCCCTGCGTGATGCCGGGCGGCGCGTCGGCAACTATCGCCTGCCCGGGTCCATCCTCTATGTCACGCTCGAACCCTGCGTCATGTGCACCGGGGCTATCATCCACGCGCGTGTCGCCCAGGTGGTCTATGGCGCGCCCGACCCCAAGGCCGGGGCCTGCGGCAGCGTCTTTGACCTGCTGCCGTCCGATGGACGCTTCAATCATCGAACCGAGGTGCGCGGCGGTCTGCTCGCCGAGGACTGTGGCGAGGTGCTCAGGGCCTTCTTTCGTGAGCGCCGCGCGCACTCGACCTCGGCTTTTCTGTCATGGACCCAAAACGCAGGGGGCTAAGCCCACGGGTGTCACGCCGCTTAGCGCCGGCTTGCCTGGTAGCTCGATTGATACGGACGCATGGTCGCTAAACGCTCGGGCACGGCAGCATCGCCGACCAGATTGAAATAGGTCTCGGCGAAATGGCGGTCGGCGCCCAGGATGTGGGCCAGCAGCCAGTCACGGATGATACCCTGGCTCGTCTCGTCGAAGACCGTCAGGCCATCCTTGCGCCACTCGCGCAGCAGGGCGGTGAATTCGGCCATGAGCACGGCATGTTCGCATTGATGCTCGCCGATGCCTTCATAGTCGAACGAGCGCATGAACGCCTCCTCGCGCCGGAAATGTTCGCGCATCGACTCGCCCAGCTGAGTTAGGGCGTCGAGCAGCGCGTTGGCGTCTCCCGCGCGTCCTTGTGACGCCTCGGGGCAGAAACGCAAACAGATATCAGCGAGCTGCTCGATCAGCGCGCGGTGCTCCTGATCGAGTAGCTCGATATCGAGCGACCATTCATCACGCCAAGTCAGTAATCTGGTCATGAAATCCTCCGGTTTGCGTACTCTTGTGGTCCGCTTTATCTATAGATTGGCGCCAGGTACGACGCCCGTGGATACCAAAAACCGCGCGGATATCAATCACGACGCGGTTTGAATGGGAGAATACGAACTGTCGCGCGCGGCCGTTCCTCGATCGTCTGCTTGAGTCTTAGCCGATCAAGCGCCAAGCCGATCTCGGACAGCAGCCGCCGCTGTATGTCCTTTAGATCCTTAAAATAATAGACCATCTCACAGGAAACGGGGTCGCACAGCGAAGCCTGTCCGACGAATGGTCGCCAAGCCAGTCGGATCAGTCGTCCGCCCTCGCCGTTGTGGTAGGCGTAACCGCCCAGGGCATCGACAAAGATCAGCTCCTCGGTGTCGAGCACCGCTAGATATTGCATCGAGCGGATCGGTATGAACACACTCGATCCGCGCGCCTGTTTCAGCAAGCGGCGCAGGGCATTGTGGATGGGGGCCGGGATGGTGGTCAGCTCGCGCGCATATTCGGTGTCGGGGCGGAAGAAGACTTCGCGGATGAAGTAGCTAGACATGTCCGGAGCGTCCTCATCGTAAAGTGGAACCGGTCTCGGCTGGCTGCCGACGATCTCTAGGCCGCAGCGATCAGCGCCCAAGGTATGATGTCAGTCGGTCTCGTCGAGTTCCGGATCCCAGCCCGCGGCACGTGCCCGCTCGATGGCCTCGCCATAGATGCGCGCGTGACGGTCACGCAGCTCGGGTGGCAGATTGGAGACCAGATGGCCATAAGGCTCCCAAGCGGCCGTCACCTTGTCGTAGAGGGCATCGATCCCCTGGATGGTCCAGCCCTCGCAAGTCTCATCCTCAGGGATGATCCCGAACACCCAGGCATCGCGGATGATGTTGGCCGTCGGGGTCATGGCCTGCTTCTGCTTGTGTATGCCCTCGTAGATCTTTGGCTTCATGCGTGCTCGGCTTTTTGGTGTTGTAAGGGAAAGCGGATCGGAATCTTTAATGTCCATCGTGGTGGTCTTGCACCTGTGACCGAATATGAAGACTGGGGCGCGAAAATCCAGACGGCGATCGGATGTCGATGGATCGCTCGTGCAGGCGTCGACGATCGTTGTTGATGGGGGGAAGCAGCGTGACTGAAACGGGCGAGACCTTGGTCGATCTCATGCGGCATGGTGAGCCCCAAGGCGGGCAAGGCTATCGCGGGCAGGGGATCGACGATCCGCTGTCACCACTCGGTTGGGAGCAGATGCGTCGTGCAGTCGGGGCGCGCTGTCGCTGGGATCAGATCATCAGCTCACCCTTGAGTCGGTGCTGGCTCTTTGCTGCCGAGTTGGCGGCGCAGCACACCTTGCCCCTGGCCATTGATCCAGCGTTTCGCGAGATCGGCATGGGTGACTGGGAGGGGCGCTCCCATCTAGAGATCCGCCGCCATGAGTCTGAGCGGTTCGCCGCCTTCAAGCGCGACCCCGTCGCATTCAGGCCACCGGGTGGTGAGCCGTTGGAGTCGTTTCAGCACCGGATCGTTACGGCCTATGAGCGCCAGATCGCTGTCTATCCAGGTCGACGTCTGTTGATCGTCTGTCACGCCGGGGTCATTCGCGCGCTCCTGGGCCATATCTTGGGCGCGCGACCCGAGCGCTGGTATCGGTTGCAGATCGATCATGCCTCGATCAGCCGCATTCGCCTGGATCGCTTCGGAATCTCATCCATCGCGATCCAGACGAGTGTCCTGGATTGACCGTGCCGTTTATTAATGAAGCTTGAAGAAGCGGCTGAGTCCAAACCGGATTGGATTGACTCGGCAACGCATCCACAACGCCTTCGCCTTCGCTGGCCGCCTCGGCAGGGGATGAGCCTGTTTTTCAAGACTCCATGAAGGCAGAGATCACCTCCCGTGTGGTGAGGAGGATCGCCTCGAGTATGGCCGGAAGCTGCTCGATGTCGAGTCCAGTGCGCTTCCAGGCGTCATCGTCGAGCACTGGAACCAAGCGTGTGCCGCTGGTCCCGAGTCCGAGACTGTTGACGATCAGATCGGCGACATGCACGACAGCGGTCTCGGGGACGTGCAGAGAATGCCAGGGGGTGTGGTGATCGGAGACGGCCGAGCGGAAGACCTCGGGCAGCTGCCAGTGTGCAAGCAGGATGGCGCCGAGTTCAGTGTGGTCAATGCCAAGGTATTGGCGCTCTAGGTCGTGCAGATGGCCCTGGTGTTCACAATGGGCCCGCAGCGCGGCCCCCATGTTAAGCGGCTCCAGCAGATAGAGCGGCAGGCGCCCAATGTCATGCAGCAGTCCGGCCAGATAGGCGTGTTCCGGGTTGGCTCGACCGCCCTGGTGCGCGATGAGACGGGCCGCCACGGCGCAGGCGAGGCTATGTTCCCAGAACGAGCGCATGGACACCGTGCCAGACGGTAGATCACGAAAGACCGTCATCAAGGAAGTAGACAGCACCAAGTGATGGGCGGCGGTCGTACCGATGAGTGTCAAGGCGTGCAGGATGGTGTCAACCCGGGTCGCCAGTCCATAGAGTGGGCTGTTGGCGACCCGCAGCAGGCGCATGCTCAGGGACGGATCGGACTCGATCAGGTTGGCCAGGGTCTCTAGCGCCATGTCTGGGGCCGCGATGGCTTCGCGCACACGCAGATAGACGTTCGGGAGTGCGGGCAGCTCGCCGAGTTGCTCGATGAGGCGGTCGTCGCTCATCCCCTCACCCCTGGCGCCGTTCGAGCATCCGGCTTAGACAAAACGCTTGCAATGCCTGAATCACGGGATGATCGCGATTGCTCAGACTGAATTGGGTATCGATCGAGCGAAGGAGTTCGTCGCTGATTTCGGGATGTCGCCTCCCTAGATCGCCTGCCTCCTCGTCGCGCGCGATGCAAACATCGGCCACGGCCCACGACCTCAGCAGCCGGATCTGACGCTCGCTCAGGACAACGCCGGCACGGATCAGGATCCGACCCTGAGGATCGTGAACATCCTTGGCGAGCCGCATTCCTGGTTGGATCTCTGTGAGACGCATGAGAGACTGATCCGCGATTATCGTCGATCGGTGCATTCTACATCAGGCACTCAGTGTAGGCGCTGTCTCGTGCACCAAATCTCGAAATAGCGCTGCATGATCTCGCGTGCCTGGGTCGGGTAGTCGAGTGTTTCCATTTGCCCCATGCCCTCGCGGAAGAAATCAGGCGCTTCTTCCGGCAAATGCTCGGCGATGGTCTGGAAGGCAGCTTCCATCAGGGCCGGTTGACGGGTGCGGGTGGCGATGATGGCGCGGTTGATCAGGAGTACGCGCCAGGGGCGGGTAGGGGTGTTGGTTTCCAGCTCCAGGACACGCTCGATGCCAATGGCGTCCATGATCTCGCTCATCAGTCCGTAGAGTTCGACGAGCGACTCGGGTCGGCGCAGGCTATTGGCCATCCGGGCGAGTGCGTTGACCACGGGCTCGGGATGTGGCAACTCGCAGCCGCGGCGCAGCATCCAGACACTCAGCGGTAGGGTCAGCCGCTCCAGCGCCTGTGCCTGAGTCGGTAGATTGAGACGCTGGGCGAGCTCGCTGAGTTGGACGAGCAGTCGCAGCCCGTGCTCCAGGATGAGTTCTGGGTCGGAGCCGGTTGTCTGCCGGATCCGGTGCGCAAAGTCGGCCCTCGATCCGCTGTCGGCGGCATGCAGGACCTCAAGCAAACGTTCGAGCCCCGCCAGGAGCACCCGTGGCGTCGGTTCGATGGGATCTGTTGTTTCGTCGCTGACACGCTGGAGTTCCTCGCCGAGTTCATCGAGACGCTGCACGATGTGGCTGATGTCGATCGGTGGCAACATGGGAGTCCGCTCTCCGCGTCGATCCGTCCCGCCAGGGGCGTGGATCTGGGAAGCATAGCAAGCGCGGGAGGATCCGTATTGCGTCTGATCGCACGTCGCCTTCGCCATTCGGTTAAACTAAATCGATGCCCACTATCCCCGATCTGCATACGCATTCGACCGCCTCCGACGGCACCCTCACACCGACGGAACTGATCGTGCGCGCCGGTGCGGCTGGGGTGCGGGTGCTGGCACTCACCGATCACGACAACACCGACGGCCTAGCCGAGGCCGCACAGGCGGCGGACGCGCAGGGCCTGATCCTGATCCCCGGCGTCGAGATCTCGGTCACCTGGAATGCGCTCACCGTGCATGTGGTGGGGCTGAGGCTCGATCCGGCCAACGCGCAACTCCAGGCCGGTCTGGCGCGGTTGATGGCCTTTCGTGTCTGGCGCGCCGAGGAGATTGGACGGCGGCTGGCCAAGCATGGCATCGAGGACGCCTACGCAGGTGCGCGGGCGCTGGCTCGCGGGCGTCTGGTCGGTCGCACCCATTTTGCGCGCTTTCTGGTCAAACAGGGGCGCGCGGCGGACACCAACGAGGTCTTTCGGCACTTCCTCACGCGCGGCAATCCGGGTCATGTGCCGGGCGACTGGGCCAGCCTCGAGGAGGCGGTCGGCTGGATTCGCGGTGCCGGGGGTCTAGCGGTGATTGCCCATCCGGCCCGCTATGACCTGACACGCGCCCGGATGCAGCGGCTGCTCGGTGAGTTTCGCGAACTGGGCGGCGTCGGTCTCGAGGTCGTCACCGGCAGTCACAGTCGCGACGAAACCCTCACCTTCGCCCGTCAGGCGCGCGAGCAGCATCTGCGTGCCTCGGCGGGCTCCGATTATCATGGACCCGAGAATCCCTGGATCGAACTCGGTCGGCTACCGTCCCTTCCGGACGGCTGTGTGCCCATCTGGCGCGACTGGCCCGAGCTGGTGCTCCAGGAGCCTTGCGCGGCCTACGGTTAGAGACCGAACCGAGATCCCTTGATGGCACAGTTCTTCCAGATCCATCCCGAGAATCCGCAGCCGCGGCTGATCCGTCGCGCGGTCGAGATCCTGCTCGAAGGCGGGGTCATCGTCTATCCGACCGATTCGTCCTATGCGCTTGGTTGCCAGATCGGTGAAAAATCGGCGATGGAGCGCATCCGGTGGATCCGGCGGCTCGACGACAAGCACAACTTCACCCTGGTCTGTCGCGATCTCTCCGAGATCGCGACCTATGCCAAGATCGACGATCGGGCCTATCGATTGCTTCGGTTGCTGACACCCGGGCCCTATACCTTCATCCACGAGGCGACCAAGCAGGTGCCGCGCCGGCTGCTGCATCCGCGCCGCAAGGCCATCGGTCTGCGTGTGCCGGACAATGTCATCTGTCGCGCGATCCTGGGCGAACTCGATCAGCCGATCCTGAGCACCACCCTGATCCTGCCCGATCACGACGAGCCGCTAACCGATCCCTATGAGATGCGCGAGGCACTCGACAAGCATGTGGATCTGATCATCGACGGCGGCTTTTGCGGTCTGGAGCCGACGACCGTGATCGATATGACGGCCGATCCGCCAACCCTGGTGCGTCGCGGCAAGGGCGACGCCACACTGTTCGAGGAATGATGCAAGCGCTCAATCACATGCAACTGCTGGCGGTGTTGGCCGTGCCTGTGTTGCTGGCCATCACCGTGCATGAGGCCGCCCACGGTTGGGTCGCCAGCAAGCTTGGCGACCACACCGCACTCAGGCTCGGTCGCGTGACCTTCAACCCGTTGCGGCATGTCGATCCGGTCGGCACACTGCTGGTACCGGCGCTGGCCTTCTTCTTCACCGGGTTTTTGTTCGGTTGGGCCAAGCCGGTGCCGGTCAACTGGCGCAATCTGTATCATCCAAGGCGCGACATGGCGCTAGTGGCGGTGGCCGGTCCGGGGGCCAATCTCATCATGGCGCTTGCCTGGGGGCTGATCATCCAGGCCGGACTGCTCATGTTTCCGGTCAGTCACTGGATCGCGCTGCCGCTGATCTATACGGGCGCCGCCGGTGTACTCATCAATGTGTTTTTGATGGTGCTGAATCTGGTGCCGCTGCTGCCACTCGACGGCGGGCGGGTGCTCAATTCGCTGCTGCCACCGCGTCTGGCCAATCTGTTCTCACGACTCGAACCCTTTGGATTAATCATCCTGCTGGTCCTGCTCGTCACAGGCGTACTCGGGGCCGTCCTGCTGCCGATCGTTATCTGGACCCTCGGCTGGCTGCCGGGAAGCGGGATCGTCAAGGAACTCTTTTTCGTCTGATACGCGAGGTCATCGACCCTTGGCTTCTGTCTCGACTCAACACAACACGCGCGTTCTCTCGGGCATGCGTCCGACCGGTCGGCTGCATCTCGGTCATTATCACGGCGTACTCAAGAACTGGCTGGAGTTGCAGCACGAGTACGAGTGCTTCTTCTTCGTCGCCGACTGGCACGCGCTCACCACCCATTACGAGGATCCGACCAGGATCCCCGAGAACACGCGCGACATGGTGATCGACTGGCTGGCCGCCGGTATCAATCCAGGCTCGGCCACCCTGTTTGTGCAGTCGCGGGTGCCCGAACACGCCGAGCTGCATCTGCTGTTGTCCATGATCACGCCGCTCGGCTGGCTCGAACGGGTGCCGAGCTATAAGGATCAACAAGAGAGGCTCAAGGAGCGCGATCTGGCGACCTATGGCTTTCTCGGCTATCCGCTGCTCCAGAGCGCCGACATCCTCATCTACAAGGCCGGTCAGGTGCCGGTCGGTGAGGATCAAGTCGCCCATGTGGAACTGACGCGCGAGGTGGCGCGGCGCTTCAATCACATCTTCGGACGCGAGCCGGACTTCGAGGTCAAGGCCGAGGAGGCCAAGAAGAAGATGGGTAAGAAGAATGCCAAGCTGTTCGACGATCTGCGGCGACGCTATCGGGAACAGGGCGATCAGGAGGCCTTGGAGGTGGCGCGCGCGCTGCTCGAAGGCCAGGGCAACCTCACCCTATCCGACCGCGAGCGGTTGTTTGGCTATCTGGAAGGCGGCGGGCGCATCATCCTGCCCGAGCCGCAGGCGCTCCTGACCAAGGCGTCGAAGATGCCGGGGCTGGACGGTCAGAAGATGTCCAAGTCTTACAACAATGCGATCTCGCTGCGCGACTCGCCAGCCGAGGTCGAGAGGGCGTTGCGGACCATGCCGACCGATCCGGCGCGGGTGCGGCGCACCGATCCGGGCGATCCGGAGAAGTGCCCGGTGTGGCCGTTCCATCAGGTCTATTCGAGCGAATCCGTGCGCGAATGGGTACAGCAGGGCTGCCGCTCGGCTGGGATCGGCTGTCTGGAGTGTAAGCAGCCGATCATCGACGCCGTGCAGGCTGAACTGACGCCGATCCAGGAGCGCGCGCGCGAGTACGAGGCCCAGCCCGATCTGGTGCGCAGCATCCTCAATGAAGGCTGCGAGAAGGCCCGCGATGTGGCCCGCGAGACCATGGACGAGGTCCGGCACGCCATGTCGCTGGTGATGTCCTGAAGCGCGTTGCGGCTTGAACGCACCGGGTGAAGCGAAAGAAATCGTCGCCGTCGAGGTCTCGGACTCGACGGCGGACGCGCCGCTAGGGCGGCCACGCGCCGTCGTCCGGGGGACGCCGATCCTGACGCTGCCCCAGGACCTCTACATCCCGCCGGATGCGCTGGAGGTCTTTCTTCAGACCTTCGAGGGACCGCTCGATCTGCTGCTCTATCTGATCCGGCGTCAAAACCTGGATATCCTCGACATCCCGATCGCCACGATCACCGAGCAGTATATGGAGTACATCGAGCTGATGCGCGAGCTGCGTTTGGAACTCGCGGCCGAGTATCTGCTGATGGCCGCCATGCTGGCCGAGATCAAGTCGCGGATGCTGTTGCCCAGGCCCCAGGAAGCCGAAGACGAAGACACAGACCCGCGTGCCGATCTGGTCCGGCGACTCCAGGAGTACGAGTGCTTCAAGCAGGCCGCCGCCGCCCTCGACGCCCTGCCCCGGCTAGAGCGCGATCATTTCCTGGTCCAGGCCGCCATGCCGCCCGGATTCAGCCGACGCCTGCCGCCGGACGTGGAACTGCATGAACTGCTCTCGGCACTGCGCGAGGGATTGGCGCGCGCCGAGCTCTTCGCCAGCCACAAGGTCGAGAAGGAACAACTGTCGCTGCGCGAGCGCATGTCGCAGGTGCTGGAACATCTGAGCGGCGGCGGATTCGCGCGTCTGACCGACCTCTTCGACCCAAGTGAAGGGCGTCCCGGAGTGGTCGTCACCTTTCTGGCGCTCCTGGAATTGATCAAATCAAGCGCGCTTGAATTGGTGCAGTCTGAACCCTTCGCCCCCATCCATGTCAGACTCCGCGAACCGTCGCCGTCGACCACCACATGACCGACCAACCGCTCAAGGCCATCGTTGAGGGGGCGTTGTTCGCCGCCGGCGGTCCGCTGACGCTCGAACGGCTCCTGGGCCTTTTCGGCGAGGACGAGCGTCCCGAGCGTGCGGCCATCCTTGACTGCATCCGCGCGCTGAGCGCCGACTACGCGGGGCGCGGCATCGAGATCACCGAGGTCGCCGGCGGCTATCGGGTGCAGGTGCGCGCCTCAGTCGCGCCCTGGGTGGCGCGGCTGTGGGACGAGAAGGCCCCGCGCTACTCGCGCGCCCTGCTGGAGACCCTGGCCCTGATCGCCTACCGTCAGCCGATCACGCGCGCTGAGATCGAGGACATCCGCGGCGTGTCCGTGAGCACCAACATCATCAAGACCCTCACCGAGCGCGAATGGGTGCAGGTCGTGGGTCATCGCGAGGTGCCGGGCCGCCCGGCGCTCTATGCGACCACCCGCCGCTTCCTGGATTATTTCGGACTGCGCTCGCTCAACGAGCTGCCGCCCCTGTCCGAAATCCGCGACCCCGAGTCCTATTCCCCATCCACGAACGTCGTGCCGACGTCCGAACCGACCGAGAACACCCGATGAAGAATGATCGACAATCGACCCGTCGTCCAGGGTCAGGCGACCAACCCGTCCGGCTCCAGAAGCTGCTCGCCGAGGCCGGACTCGGCTCGCGCCGACAGATCGAGGGCTGGATCAGCGCAGGCCGGGTGCGCGTCAATGGTCGGCTCGCCAAGCTCGGCGATCAGGCCACCCGTGCCGACCGCATCCGCGTCGACGGACACGAGGTCAAGCTCAAGCCCAAGCGTGATTCAGAGACCCAGATCATCGTCTACCACAAGCCAGAGGGCGAGCTGGTCACGCGCCGCGATCCCGAGGGGCGCCCGACCGTCTTCCGCCGTCTGCCGCGACCCAAGCAGGGACGCTGGATCGCGGTCGGTCGGCTTGATATCAATACCTCGGGTCTGATCCTGTTCACCACCGACGGCGAGCTGGCCAACCGGCTCATGCACCCCTCGCACGAGATCGAGCGCGAATACTCGGTGCGCATCCTGGGTGAGGTCGCACCCGCGACCCTAGAGCGTTTGACGTCCGGCATCGAGCTTGACGACGGCCTGGCCAGGTTCGAGCGCATCACCGACCAGGGTGGAACCGGTGCCAATCACTGGTACAACGTGGTGCTGCGCGAGGGGCGCAATCGTGAGGTGCGTCGACTGTGGGAGGCCGCCGGCTGTACCGTCAGCCGCCTGATCCGCATCCGCTACGGCAATATCGAGCTCGGGCGGAGGCTCTTCCCCGGCAACTGGCGTCCGCTGACCGACGAAGAACGCACCGGTCTTGTGACCCTCGCCGGACTGCGTGTGCTTGAGCGTCCAGCTCTGCGCCGCCCCGCGTCTAGCTCACACTCTTCCCGTATGCGAGAGAAAAGGCACTTTCAAGTGAAGCTACACAAGCCCTAAGGAAACGCTGATTGATTCTGTTCGCGGCCAAGATTGCTCCTACAACCCATTGATTTTTTGGGTGAAGCTTTAGCCGCGATTCGGGGAGACGCGATTGATTCGGTGTTTCCTTAATGCCTCGGATCGCGCCTGGATCAACGCGCCGCTGTCATGCGGCTGCCGCTTAGAATCCAATCGCGCACCCGGTTTGAGTCGCCGACGGTACCCAGTTTGCCATCCGAACCCAGGAAGACCATGTAAAAACTGCGATTCGCGATGCGCGCCCGCATCACCAGGCAGCGCCCGGCCTCGTTGATGAAGCCGGTCTTGCTGACCTCCACCGTCCACTCCGGACTGCGCACCAAGGGATTGGTATTGCGATACTGCAGTGCCGTGCCGTCCGAGAAGGGATGCAGCGTCATCTCGCTGCGCGATGTGGTCTCGCGGATCAGCGGGTAGTTCGAGGCGGCGCGCACCATCTTGACCAGATCCTCGGCTGTGGACTGGTTGCGCGGGTCAAGACCGGAGGCGTCGACGAACCGAGTGTTATACATCCCGAGCGCACGTGCCTTGCGGTTCATGGCCTGGATGAATTCTGGAGTCCCGCCGCGGAAGGTGGTACGCCCAAGCGCATGGGCAGCGCGATTGTCGGACGACATAAGTGCAACCATGATCATCTCACGGCGCGACAGCACGGTATCTTGGATGCGCAGACGCGAGCGGCTGTTTTTTAATCGATCACGGTCATCTTCGATGATCTGGATGGGCGTCTGGAGCGAGACGCCCGTGTCCAGCACCACCATGGCTGTCATCAACTTGGTGATGGACGCGATGGGCCGGACCATGCGCGCATTTTTGGCATATAGCACGTTGCCGTATTCATCCACGATCATCGCGCTGGTCGAGTTCAGATTCAGGGCCGCGGGGTTGAGTCCACTCCAGACCGTAGAACGCTTGTTGATCTGCCACTCATCCTGGTCCCCCGAGAGGTTGCGCCAGTCGTAGCCCGACGGATTGACGGGCGCCGAGGCATTGACATAGGGCTTGGGCGGCGTGGTGGCCTGGGTTGAGCGATCCTGGTGTGCTTGATGGCCCGCGCAGGCACCGCCGGTCAGGACAAGGGGTGCCGAGAACAGGAGCACGCACAGCAGGCGTCTCACCCGTTGGGTGCCCGATCGCCATCGTTGGCCGGATAGGGAGTGGGAGACGGAGAGCCTGGGCATGGTGGTTTAAAGTCTCTCTGGTGTATTTGGAGTCAAGCGGCGATTATTGCATAGGGGATTGGCGGCTGGTGCAGCGCCTTGTAGCAAGGATCCGCTTGGCGGAAAATGCCGGCTCAAGGTTGATCACATCATCATCGAGGGCGCGTACCCCAATGACGGACACACAGGGTTCTATCCACGACCAATGGTCGTCGCGGTTCGTCTTCATCCTGGCGGCCATCGGCTCGGCGGTCGGTCTGGGCAACATCTGGAAGTTCCCCTATATCACGGGTGAGAACGGCGGCGGGGCCTTTGTCCTTGTCTATCTAATCTGTGTTGCCCTGATCGGTGTCCCGATCATGATGGCTGAGATCCTCATGGGGCGGCGTGGGCGTCAGAATCCAATCAATACCATGCGTACCCTGGTTGCCGCCGAGGGGGGGCATCCGGTCTGGCGCGGCCTGGGTTGGCTCGGGGTGGTGGCCGGACTCCTGATTCTGTCCTATTACAGCGTGATCGCTGGCTGGTCAATGGCTTATGTGTTCCGGGCTGGGGCTGGACTCTTCACCGGCGCCGATGCCAAGACCATCTCGACCCTATTTGAGGATCTGCTCCAGTCACCCGGATCCATGCTTGCCTGGCACAGTCTCTTCATGATCATGACAGTGGCCGTGGTCGCGCGTGGGGTGCGCAGTGGTCTGGAACGCGCCGTGACCCTGCTCATGCCGGCGCTCTTCGCATTATTGGTGATCCTGGTGCTGTATGCCCTCTATGAGGGCGATTTTACGCGCGGTAGTGCCTTTCTCTTTACCCCTGACTTCAGCAAGGTGTTCCAGCATTGCGAAGTCGAGGCCGCTATAAAGACCTGTCGTTTCACCGGTGAACCCCTGTTGATCGCCTTGGGCCATGCCTTTTTCACCTTGAGCCTCGGCATGGGGGCGATCATGGTCTATGGCTCGTATATGCCGAGCAATGCTTCGATTGCGCGTGCCACCCTGGCCATCGTGCTCGCCGACACGCTGGCGGCCTTGCTGGCAGGTCTGGCGATCTTTCCGATCGTGTTCGCCAATGGACTGGAACCGGCCTCGGGTCCAGGGCTGGTCTTCCAGACCCTGCCGATCGCCTTTGGGTCGATGCCGGGCGGGCAGGTGTTCGGCACTCTATTCTTCGTGTTGCTGGTGTTTGCGGCCTGGACTTCGTCGATCTCGCTGATCGAACCGGCGGTGGCCTGGTTGGTCGAGAATCGGGGGATGGGGCGGGCCTCGGCGGCGCTTGTGGCTGGTATGCTCGCCTGGTTGTTGGGTATCGGGTCGGTGCTGTCTTTCAATCTCTGGTCGGGCGAGTCGTTCCAATTCTTGGGTAAGACCTGGTTTGGCCTCGTAGATTACCTGGCAGCCAATATCCTCTTGCCAGTGGGCGGACTGCTCATCGCACTCTTCGCCGGTTGGGTGATGTCGCGTGCCTCTACGCTTGACGAGCTAGGTATGGGCGATGGCCTGGCGTATCGGACCTGGAGGTTCCTGGTGCGCTATATCTCGCCCTGGCTGGTCATGATCGTCTTCTTCAATACCATTGGACTGATTTGAACTGCGCGCGAGGTGGTTGTGGATGCTGCATGACATGATCGCCTGGCTGGTGACGACGGTCGATGGCTGGGGCTATACGGGAGTGATAGTGCTGATGGCCGTCGAGTCGAGCTTTATCCCGTTCCCGAGCGAGGTGGTCTTGATCCCAGCGGGTTATCTAGCGCATCAGGGCCAGATGGACCCGGGTCTGGTGCTGTTGGCCTCGATCCTCGGTTGTCTGATCGGGGCCTTTGTCAATTACGGGCTGGCGCTTTTGGTGGGGCGCCCTTTCCTGGAGCGCTATGGGCGTTATTTCTTCATTGCCCCGTCCGTCCTGCACAAGACGGATGCCTTCTTCGCGCGTCATGGGGCCATTTCGACCTTCACCGGGCGTCTGATCCCAGGCATCCGGCAATTGATCTCGATCCCGGCAGGGTTGGCGCGGATGCGGGTCGCGACCTTTGCCTTCTATACCGGGTTCGGGGCCGGGCTCTGGTCGCTGGTACTGATCGCGTTGGGGTATTTCATCGGGGATAACGAGGCCCTCATCCGTGAGAACCTGCCGTTGGTGACGTTTGCAGCCCTGGTCTTCGTGGCCCTGACCCTGCTGGTCTATGTATTCTGGAATCGTCAGCGTCAGTTGGAATGAGGGCGATCCAGTCGCAGGCTCGACTGAGGCCACTCGCTTGGGCCGAGTGGCACCCAGCTATCTTTTCAGTCACAGAGTTTGTCATTACCCCAGGGGGATCCGAGCATGAAGGAGACCGCATCCCAGGCGGCCCATTTCGAGGGATCATCGAATGTCAGTGCAGGCGGCGGATTTGACGCAGTGGGATCGATGGCTGGTCCAACGATGCCGATCAATGACCATAACCCTTGTTTTAGATCGTCGAATCGAATGTAGGATCTTAGTGTCGAATCGGTGATTTTACCGGTTCCGATGTTTTCATCCTTCGATAGATAGATGTGCTCAATGTCACCGAAACGGATGTGGGCAGGGCTTGCGAGTGGACGCATAGCAAACGGCTCGACGCCAATGGCAGGCCGGTTGATCACCCAGACCCTGGGGTCGCAGGCCTGGTATTGGGTCGCGTTGATTTCACACATGTTAGGGTAATTGGCATCGGTGTCGGTCGTATCATTGGGGTTGGTCTTGGGAGTGGCAGTTGACTTCAAGCCGAGCCCTTGGGGGTTGTAGAAGAATAAATAGGTATCCGTGACGCTCGAGGTTACAGTGCCGTCTTTTTTATTGACCGTGCGTTTGCCCGCATCATAGACCAATTGAAATGACAAGACATCGCGCTTGAACACGTCGGTACAGGGGGTGAGTACCGTCGTCGAGGGTTTGGTCTTATCCTTACTGCTGGTCTCTGCATCGCTACCCTTGGGTCGGAGCACGGAGACCTTCATCGAATAGGCATAGGGCTTAGACGCCGTTTGCGCGTAACTCATCGACCAGGAAAGGGCCAAACAGCACGCGAGTGATGAAACAGTAAAAAATTTGATCATGATGAGGCTCCAATTTGTGAGGCTTATCGTGTAACTCGACACTAGTTCGGCGCGCTGATGGATGCGAAAGTGGGGTGACCCTGTCTGTAGGACGGCTTGTTCGCTTGTCGCATCCTCGACCTTATAACGGCCAAGCGCCTCCAAGTTTGAGGGAGACATGGCTGCAAGTCTGTGACCCCATTCGATCGATCCAAGTCGGATCCAGAGGACCTTGGTTCGATCGGCTGTGTCAAGCGCTTATGCCCAAACGCGGGGCCTAAAAATCCCGCCTCTCCTGCCAGGCAGGGTTGAGGCTAGGCTTCGCGCCGACCCTATTAGTGGAGAATCAGTATGGATCAACACCTATCGTCCGACCGCGCCCAAGGTTGGCCTTCCCGCCTCTGGATGACGACCCTCGGGCGCCTGCGCCGCCTTGGTCTGCGGCGCGGCATCCCTGTCCTCGTCTTGGTGTGGCTGCTTTTGCTCCTCGCCATTGACAGGCTTTACCCGATCGATGTGCGCGGCTGGTTCATCTCCGCGCTCCTGATCCTAGCCTATCTGCTGCCGAGCTTCTTGGCGTTTGACCAGGGCCACCGCCGGCGCATCCTCATCAGTGTACTCAACGTCCTGCTCGGCTGGACCATCCTCGGCTGGATCGGTTTGCTGCTTTGGTCGATGACCCGGAGTCATCCTGATGCGCAGGCGCTTCAGGGGGCGCGGCGCAGCGCGGACGTCTAGCGGCCGGATCTCAGGCGGAAGGTCGCTGAAAGGTCCGGTCCGAAGAAGATTCGAGACCGCGCTCAGTCCTCGGTGCGCTGATAGGCCTCCATCATCTGTTTCTGGATGTTGGCCGGCACCGGATCGTAATGGCTCAGCTCGATGCTGTAGGTGCCCTCGCCGCTGGTGAGTGACTTGAGCCGCGCGTCATAGCCCTCCAGCTCGGCCAGCGGCACCTCGCCCTCGATGACCACGCGCCCGCGGCTCTTGGAGTCGCTGCCGTTGATACGTCCGCGCCGGCTCGACAGGTCTCCGGCCAGATCGCCCATGGCATTGCCGGGTGCTGTGATGCGGATCTTGACGATGGGCTCCAGGATCACCGGCTGGGCCTTGAGCACGGCGTCGATGAAGGCCTTGCGTCCGGCGGTGGCAAAGGCGATGTCCTTGGAGTCCACCGGATGGTGTTTGCCGTCGTAGACGGTGACCTTCACGTCCTGGAGCGGATAACCAGCGATGACTCCCTCTTCCAGCACCTGACGCACGCCCTTTTCGATCGAGGGGATGAAGTTGCCCGGAATGGCACCACCGACCACGGCATCGACGAACTCGAACCCGGTCCCACGTTCCCTGGGCTCGACCCGCAGATAGACCTCAGCGAACTGCCCGGCGCCGCCGGTCTGCTTCTTGTGCCGATGGTGCCCCTCGGCCCGGCCCAGGATGGTCTCGCGATAGGGGATACTCGGCGGTCGGGTCTCGACCTCGACATGGAACTGATCGGTGAGCCGCCGCAGCACCACCTTGAGATGGGCCTCGCCGAGTCCACGTACCACGGTCTCGTTGGCGCTGGCGTTGTGCTCGATATGGAGGCAGGGGTCTTCCGAGCGCAGTTTGTTGAGCGTGTCGGTGAGCTTTTGTTCGTCGCCGCGCTTGCTGGGGCTGATCGCCAGTCCGAACAGCGGGACCGGGCATTCCATCGTGGTCAGATGGAGATGATCCTCATCGTGCGAGTCGTGCAGCACGGCATCGAAATGGATGTCATCGATCCGGGTCACAGCCAGGATATCACCCGGGACGCCCTCCTCGACCTCGATCAGATCCTTACCGTGCACGCGGTAGAGATGGTTGACCTTGAACGGCTTGCGCGCGTCGCCGATGAAGAGCTGACTGGAGGGGGTGATGCGGCCCTGATGGACGCGGAAGATGCCGATCTTGCCGCGATAGGGGTCGTTGAGGACCTTGAACACATGGGCCACGACATGCAGCCTCGGATCCGGGATGACGCGCACCGGCTCCATGGCTGCGCCCTCGCCCTTGAGAAAGGGTGGGGGGTTCCCCTCGGCTGGGTTGGGCATCAGCCGCGCCAGGATCTCCAAGAGCTCCGGGATGCCGACGCCGGTCTGGGCCGAGACATAGCAGATCGGCATCAGGTGCGCCTCGCGGAGCGCCGCCTCGAAGGGTTCGTGGATCTGCTCGGGCTGAAGCTCCTGGCCCTGCTCCAGATAGAGCGCCATGAGATCCTCATCGACCTCGACCACCTGGTCGATGATCTGGCGGTGCGCCTCCTCGACCGAGGAAAAATCCGTAGTCCCGCCGCTGGGTTGGAAGAAGCAGTCGACCACACGCCTCCCACCCTCGGCGGGCAGGTTGATCGGCAGACACTCGGGGCCAAAGGTCTCGCGGATCTGGGCGGTTAACTGACCCAGGTCGACGTGCTCGGCGTCGATCTGGTTGACGATGATCAACCGGCATAGATGACGGTTGTCGGCGGCCTTCATCATGCGGGTGGTCATGGATTCGATCCCGGTCTGGGCGTTGATGACCAGGGCCGCGGTCTCAACCGCCGGCAGCACCGAGAGACTGCGCCCGAGGAAGTCGGGATAGCCGGGGGTGTCGATCAGATTGATGTGCTTTCCGCTGCTGGTGAAGCTGGTGATGGCAGCATCGAGCGAGTGCTGCAACTCCTTTTCCATGGGGTCGAAGTCGCAGATCGTGGTGCCCTTGGTGACGTTACCGGGCACATCGATGACGCCGGTGGCCGCGAGCAGCGCCTCCACCAGGGTGGTCTTTCCAGAGCCGGCGTGACCGACCAGGGCGATGTTGCGGACGTCCTCGGCATTGTAGTCAGACATCTTGGATCCCGTCGTGGCGCTTGAGTGGAAATCGGGGCGCTGAGTCGGCGCCCAGGGAGGTTCTTCCGAACGAATCGAAATTATACTGTAATCGAAGCTGGACTCAGGCGAGCTGAGGGAAGCACTGATTCAATCAGCGCTTCCCATCCGAGGCAGGAGGCCTGCCCGAACCAGGGCTTAAAGCCCGGGATACGCTAAGGGCCCATCCCGGGGTGGCAAAACCTTCTCAAGTAACCCATTGATTTTGTAGGAGCGGCTTCAGCCGCGATTGAGAGGCACGCGATTTATTAGTGTTTCCTTAGCACAACGCTGGAGGCCAAAGATGGCACTAGTCCTCAAATCCGATGCCTTTGTCGATGGTGGATCCATTCCATTGCGTTATACCTGCGAGGGCGAGGACTGCTCGCCGCCATTGAGATGGGAGAATCTACCGGAGGGGACCCGGAGCCTGGTGCTGATCGTCGATGACCCGGATGCGCCCGATCCGGCGGCACCGCGCATGGTCTGGGATCACTGGATCCTCTACAACATCCCGCCTGAGTGCGGGGGCCTGCCCGAGGACGCCGCGCGCACCGGGCTGCCCGCGGGCACGCGCGAAGGGATCAATAGCTGGGGGCGGACCGGATACGGCGGTCCCTGTCCACCGATCGGGCGTCACCGCTATTTTCATCGGCTCTATGCCCTGGATGTCTGTCTTGCAGATCTGGGCACACCCCGCAAGGATGACCTGCTGCTGGCGATGGACGATCACATCCTGGGCCACGCCGAGCTGGTCGGAACCTACCAAAAGTCAGCGACGGGCTGATACCGACCGACTCGAAACGAGGCGCGGGGATGCCGAGGACGCCCTGTCCTTGGCGTCGGCGTATGCGTTCAGGGGCGCACATGTTCGATGTGGATCTGGATGGTGTCCTGGGTATCACGCCGGATTGGTCCAGACTCGCCGAACAGATCGCCGGGCTGGGGCGTGGCCTGTCCGCTCAGCGCGACCCGTGCCCCGACCTGGACCTGGTCGAAGGCCGACAGTCGCAGGGCTGGGCTTATGGCCTGGCTGTCGTCGAGCGTCAGGGTCGCGGGCAGATCCTTCACCTGGAGACGCTGCACGGCCAACGGCATCGGCGGTCCCTGAACGGCACGCGCAAAGACAAAGACCGTATCCTCAGGCGAGACACGATCCGAAAGACTCGGATCGAGACTGACGGCCAGGGTCAGACGCGCTTGGGAGGCCGTCGCAGACGGCTCAGGGGGCTGGGCAGGCGTCTCGGGATTCGCCGCCTCGGCTTGAGATCTAGCCGGTGCAGCTGAGTCCGAGGTTGTAGGGACCGCCGTTTCGCCAGGCGTGGTCGATGCGCTTGCGGTCGGGACCCCGGCGCGACGCTGGGCCTCGTCCATCATCTGTCGCAGATTGCCAGCCTCCTCGCTTGCCGGATCGAGCTCATCGAGGATGCCCTGCCAGGTGGTGCGCGCGGCCTGATATTGACCGCGCTGGAAGGCGATCAGACCCGAGAACCAGCGCGCATTGGAGTTGCTTGGGTCCAGGGCGAGCGCCTCGGCGATCAACTCGGCGGGACGTCCCAACAAACTCTTGTTGGGATCGGCCAGTCCCAACACCTCGGCATAGGCGATCTTGAGCTCGACCTCGTTGGGCGCGAGCGCATAGGCGCGCTCCATGGCCTTGACCCCGGCATCGAGCCGACCCATGGCCAGATAGGTGCGGCTGAGCATCATCCAGCCATCGATATTGGTCGGCTCCTGTTCGAGCCGTTGTTCCAACTGCTGGACCAGCTCATCCAGCGAGGCGGCCTGGGTCTTGTCGCTTGCAGACAGGGCGTCCGCTAGATGCCGGTCGATCAGATCTGTTCGACCGAGTTCCAGATAGGCGAGCACGGTGGCCGTGGGGACGATGAGGGTCAACGCCAGACCCAGTGCCCAGCGACTGAAGGCCGAACTCGGACGCGCGGCCTTGGCGGACTCGGCGCCTTCCAGATCGTAGAGCAGCTCGCGCTCAAGATCGCGTCGTGCGGCGTCGTACTGTTCCTGGTTGAGAAAACCGGTCTCCAGATCGGCGTCGAGTTCCTTCAGCCGTTGCTGGAAGACCTCCAGGTTGAGCCGATCCTGACTGGGCGCGGTATCCAGCGGCGTGGGTCGCACCAGAGGCGCGAGCACGAAGACGAGCGACAAAGCCAGCAGAAGGCCGGCAAGGATCCAGAAAATAATCATGGGTTTCGAGTCATTTGGTCGCCGGTCTCGGCGAGGAGCTGTTGTAATCGGGCGCGTTCGGTCTCGCTCAGATCCTGGTCGGGTTCGGCCGTCTTGCGCTGGAGCGTGCGCGCAAGCAGATAGGCCCCAAAACCGACGAACAGGAAGGGGCCGAACCAGAGCACCAGGGTCGAGGCCTTGAGCGGCGGATCATAGAGCACGAAGTCGCCATAGCGCGCGACCAGAAAGTCGATGACCTCCTGACGGCTCCGGCCCTCCTGCATCAGGCGATAGACCTCCTTGCGCAGGTCCTGGGCGACGCTGGCCTGCGAGCCGGCGAGCGATTCGTTCTGACAGACCAAACAGCGCAGCTCGCCGATGAGTGCGCGGAACTCCCGGGTGCGTGCCGGATCCTCGAAGGTAAATTCTTCCAGGGTGAAGGCGCGGGACTGAGTCGTCAGCAAGACACTGCCGAGGCTCAAGGCCGCCAGGACGGTTGTGGTGGATAGCCGCTTCATGACTTGCCCTTTCGATACTGCTCGACGATGGGTTGGATCTCCTTGGCCCAGACCTGGGCATCGATCGGGCCGACCCGTTTGTGACGGATGATGCCCTCGGCGTCGACGACAAAGCTCTCGGGGGCACCATAGACGCCCCAGTCGATCCCGGCTTGATTATCCGGGTCGTAGAGGGAGACCGTATAGGGATCACCGAAGCGCCGGAGCATGGCCAGCGCCTCGGACCGGGTGTCCTTCCAGTTGAAGCCGATCACCCGCACGCCATACTCACGCGCGATACGCATGAGCTCGGCGTGTTCCTGACGGCAGGACGGACACCACGAGGCCCAGACGTTCACCAGCGACACCTCGCCGATGAGGATGTCGCGGGTCAGGGTGCGGTTGGGATCCTTGAGATCGGGCAGACTGAACTCAGGGGCCGGTTTGCCGACCAGGGGCGAGGGGATCTGGCGCGGATCCAGTTGCAATCCATAGAAGAGCAGGGCCGCCAGGGCCAGGAAGACCCCGAGCGGGATGAGGGCGCGTTTGGCGGATGGGTTCATGTTCGATCCTTCAGGCCTTGGCCAGCGCGATCCCGGTCGGAACGGTCGCGGTCTGGCGCACGGTACGATAACGCCGATCGGTCGCGGCCCAGGCGCCGCCGATGGCCATCAGGAGGCAGCCGAGCCAGATCCAGCGCACATAGGGTTTGTAATAAAGCCGCACTGCCCAGTCACCCTGGGTACCGACCGGCTCGCCGAGCGAGACATAGATGTCGCGCAAGAGTCCGGCATCGATCGCCGCCTCGGTCATGGGCATGCCGCCCGAGAGATAATGGCGCTTCTCGGGAGAGAGGCGGGCGATCTCCCGTTCGCCGCGATAGACGATGAAGTCGCCCCGGAACGCCCGATAGTTGGGTCCGGGCACGGCGGTCACGCCATTGAACTGGAAGCGGTAGCCTGCGACCTCGTGACTGGCGCCGGGCGATAGCCGTACATCGGTCTCTTCGCCGTGGATCGAGACCAGGGTCACGCCGACGATGAAGACCGCTAGCCCCAGGTGCGCCAACCACATGCCGTAATAGCCGCGGCTGTTGCCAGCGAGATCGGCCTTGAGCGCGCGCAGCCCGCCCTTGTGCCTGAGCCGCTCGAATAGACCCAGCACATGGGCGACCACCAGCCATACCGCCATGCCGACGCCGAATCCGGTCGCTATCTGATCAGCGGACATTCCCGGCAGCGAGACCGCTAGGAAGGCCGTAACGCCGAGCGCCAGCGCAATCCAGAGCGCGCGCACCAGACGCCAGGGCTCGTCGTGTTTCCAGTGCACATGGGGCCCGATCGCCGTGGCCAGGATTAGGAGCGGCGACAGGGCAACAAACATCTTGTTGAACCAGGGGAAGCCGACCGAGATCTTGCCCCAGCCCGCCGCCTCATAGATCAGCGGGGCCAGGGTGCCGAACAGCACCAGGGCGGCGAGGGTGGAGAGCAAAAGGTTGTTGATGAGCAGAAAGGTCTCGCGCGAGAGCAGATCGAAGCGTCCGCCGCCAGAGATCGTCGGTGCGCGCCAGGCATAGAGCGCGAGCGAACCGCCGATGACGAGACATAGAAACAGCAGGATGAAGGTACCGCGCGCCGGATCCGTGGCAAAGGCATGGACCGAGGTCAAGACCCCCGAACGCACCAGAAAGGTGCCGAGCAAAGACAGCGAGAAGGTCGCAATCGCCAGCAGCACCGTCCAGTTCTTGAAGGCCGCGCGCTTCTCGGTCACCGCCAGCGAGTGTATCAGTGCGGTACCGACCAGCCAGGGCATGAAGGAGGCATTCTCGACCGGGTCCCAGAACCACCAGCCGCCCCAGCCGAGTTCGTAGTAGGCCCACCAGGAGCCGAGTGCGATGCCGATGGTCAGGAATACCCAGGCCATGGTGGTCCAGGGCCGCGACCAGCGTGCCCAGGCCGCGTCGAGCTTGCCGCCGATCAGGGCAGCGATGGCAAAGGCAAAGGCCACCGAGAAGCCGACATAGCCCATATAGAGCAGCGGCGGGTGGATGGCCAATCCGGGATCCTGCAACAGCGGATTGAGGTCGCGGCCCTCGGGCGGTGCTGGGAAGATCCGCTCGAACGGGTTGGAGGTCAGCAGCATGAACAGCAGGAAGCCGATCGCGACCATCGCCTGGACCGAGAGGACGCGCGCGATCATCGGCAGCGGCAGGTGGCGGCTGAACTGCGCGACCGCTGCGCCCCAGCCGGCGAGCATCAGTACCCACAGCAGCAGCGAGCCCTCGTGTGCCCCCCAGATGGCCGAGACCTTATAGGGCGTCGGCATCAGGGTATTGGAATTGGACGCGACATAGAGCACCGAAAAATCATCGCCTAGGAAGGCGATCAGCAGACAGAGAAAGGCGATGCCGATGAAGCTGAGCTGACCCCAGGCCAGCGGACGCGCCATGGCCATCCAGGCGCGGTTGCCGGTGAAGCTCCCGATCAGGGGCACGCTGGCCTGGACCAGGGTCAGCATCAGCGCCAGCAATAGGGCGAAATGACCGAGTTCAGGGACCATCAGTGGGCGGCTCCGCTGTTGGCTGGGGGTTGGCCAGCGGCCCCTGCCACACCCTCGGCATGGGCGGTCTGGAGCGTGCTTGCGACCTCGGGTGGCATGTATTCCTCATCATGCTTGGCCAGGACCTCCTCGGCCTGGAACACGCCATCCGGGCGTAGTCGGCCCTTGGCGACAACGCCCGAGCCTTCCTTGAACAAATCGGGCAAGATGCCCTCATAGGCGACCTTGACGGTCGCTACGTTGTCGGTCACGTCGAAATAGACCGTCAGGCCCTCGTCCTGGCGCCGCAACGAACCCTTGGTGACCAGTCCGCCGAGTCGGAAGACGTGATTGCTTGGGGCCTCCTTGGCCAGCACCTGGGAGGGGCTGAAGAAATAGGAGAGATTGCTCTGGAGGGCGGTGATGGCCAGGGTCGAGGCCGCGCCAATCCCGAGGATCGCCAGGCCGACGAAGAGCAGGCGTTTCTGTCGTGCTTTCATAGCGGGCATTTCACTCCGAACGCGAGGATTGGGACAGTCGGGCCAGTCGACCCAAACGCGCCCAAATGGTTCGCTGCTGAAGACGCAGTTGTAGCACCTCAGCCACCAAGACCAGGGCCACCATGCCATAGGCGCCCCAGACGAAGAAGGCGTAACCGCCCTGAGAGAGGAAATCGCTCATCGTGAACGCTCCCGGTTCAGCAATTCTTGGACCCAGCTCGCTTCGGCCTCGCGCCTGAGGATGATCGCACGCAGTCGCATCAAGCTGGTCGCAAAGGAGTACATCCAGAAGGCCAGGGTCATGGTCAGCATCGAAAATAGGATGTTGCTCTCGATCTTGCCCAGCCCAGAACGCTGGTGGAGGGCCGCGCACTGGGTTGGGTCGGGACAGTTGATCGACCAGTAGATGACCGGGACCATGACCAGTCCGACGATCGCCAGCAGGGCCGAGGCGCGGTCGGCGCGGCGGGTGTCGTCGATGGCGGCGTGCAGGGCGATATAGCCGATATAGAGAAAGAACAGCACCAGCTCCGAGGTCAGACGCGGATCCCAGTCCCAATAGGTGCCCCAGCTCGGACGGCCCCAAAAGGCACCGGTCCAGAGCGCCAGGAAGGTGAAGACCGCGCCGGTCGGTGCGACCGCGTTGGCCATCATGAACGACAGCCGGGTGTTGAAGACCAGCCCGAGCGCCGCCCAGAACACCAGCACGACATAGAGCCACATCGACATCCAGGCCGCCGGGACATGGACGAAGATGATGCGGTAATACTCCTTCTGCGCATTGCTGCCGCCGAGCTGATCGGGCGTCTGGAAAAACCCCCAGTAGAGACCGATCACGAGTAACACCCCGGTCAGGATCCAGAAGGGCGGGATGAGGCGGCCCGCGAGCGGATAGAAGGTCGCGGGCGAGGCAAATTTGAACCAGTTCAGGGTCATGGCAGTAGCGTCATTCCAGCGAGATCTTGAGCGCCGCTGCCGAGGCCAGTGGCGCCAGTGTCAGGGCCGCGAGCAGAAAGGCACTCAGCAGCATCAGATAGGGTTCGGTGTCGGTGAGCGCGATCCGGCTGACCTCGACCGCACCGGCGCCATAGACCAGCACCGGGATATAGAGCGGTAGGATCAGGAGCGAAAGCAGGATCCCACCGCCACGCAGTCCGAGCGTCAAGGCCGCGCCGATGGCCCCGATCAGGCTCAGGATCGGCGTACCGAGCAGGAGTGCGAGCATCATGATCCCGATCTGGGCCTCCGAGAGATGGTACTGCATCCCGACCAAGGGCGCGATCAGCACCAGCGGCAGTCCGGTCAGCAGCCAGTGCGCGCCGACCTTGGCCAGCACCAAGAGCGACAGCGGCTGGGGGGTCAGGAGCATCTGCTCCAGCGTCCCATCCTCATAGTCCGCCGCGAACAGCCGCTCCAGCGCCAGCATCGAGGCCAGCAGGGCCGCGACCCAGACCACGCCAGGTCCCAGGATCTGCAACACCTGACGCTCGGTGCCCACTCCAAGCGGAAACAGACTGACCACGATCACAAAGAAAAACAGCGTGGTGAGCACCTCGGTCCGCCGCCGCAGGGCCAGTAGCAGATCGCGCTTGAGGATGCACCAGAAGACCGCCCACATCGTCTCAGCCCCCCAGATCCAGACGGGCGACCTGGCCCGAGGTCAGTGGTACCTCCTGGTGCGTGGTCAGGACCACCAGACCGCCGCCGGCCAGATGCTCGGCGATCAGCCCCTGGAGCAGGGCCACGGCCTCGACGTCGAGCGCCGTGAATGGCTCGTCCAGCACCCAGAGCCGGGCGCGACTGAGGATGAGCCGAGCCAGGGCCACGCGCCTCTTCTGGCCCTGCGAGAGCATCCGCGTCGGTAGATCCTCGAAGCCGCGCAGACCGATACGCGCAAGCGCCTGCCAGACCGCATCGCTTCCAACTGGATCGCCGTCGAGCCGGGCGGCGATCGCCAGGTTTTCGAGCCCGGTCAGGTCAGACTTGATGCCATTGAGATGGCCGCAGTACAAAAGCTCGCGCCGATAGTCCTCGGCCAGGGTGCGGATCGACTCACCACGCCAGCGCACCTCGCCTGCATCCGGGGTGAAGAGTCCGCAGAGTGTCCGCAACAGTGTGGTCTTGCCGCTCCCGTTGCGCCCGCGTACATGGAGCAAGGTTCCGGGCCCCAGTACCAGATCCAATCCACTGAACAGACGCCGGTCACCGCGCCGGCATTCGAGTCCGATGACCTCAAGCATGGCGGACCTCGTCGTCACCGCGATCCATCCAGTGCGGCGGCGGTCCCGGGTGCTGGATCACCCAGCAGTGGTGGAGGCGTGGATTGCGGGCGAAGTCGCGCGGCAGGGTCTGGGCGCTGATGTCGCTGACCTCGAAGGGCGCCAGCCCCTCCAGATCCAGGCGGAAGCGGCGCAGATTGTTTGAAAAGATCAGCCGCCCGCCGGGTTCGAGCAGACGCATGGTCGATTGGATGATGGCGACATGGTCGCGCTGGATATCGAGCGTACCCTGCATCCGCTTGGAGGTCGAGAAGCTCGGCGGGTCGAGAAAGATCAGATCGAAACGGCACCGTCCGAACATCGACTCGATCCAGCGCAGACAGTCGGCTTGGATGAGCCGATGATTCGGCCCCTGGATCCCGTTGAGCTCCAGATTGCGCGCTGCCCAGTTCAGATAGGTCCGCGACAGATCGACCGTGGTGGTCGAGACCGCCCCGCCCTTTGCGGCATATACGGTCGCGGTCCCCGTGTAGGCAAAGAGGTTGAGGAAACGCTTGCCGGCGGCGAGCGCGCCGATCAGCCGCCGTACCTCGCGATGGTTGAGAAAGAGTCCGGTGTCTAGATAGTCCTCGAAGTTGACCAGGAACCTGTGGCCATATTCCGCGACCTCATGAAAGCGCCTGGTCTGGGCCAGCCGTTCGTATTGGGCACGGCCCTTCTGCGGACGGCGTACCTTGAGGAACACCTGTTCGCAGGGCACCTCCAACACCTCGGGGATCAGACCCAGGGCCTCGCGCAGCCGCCGGCGCGCCTGCTTGGGATCGATGCTCGGCGGCGCGGCATATTCCTGGACATGCACGAAGCGCCGGTCGCCCTCGTAGAGGTCGATCGCCAGGGCATACTCGGGCAGGTCGGCGTCATAGAGACGCAGACAGTCGATGCCTTCGCGTTCACGCCATTGGCGCAGCGCCCGGAGGTTTTTCTTCAATCGATTGGCGAGCATGGTGGCACCCGGGCTGCGTTCTGCGGGCGGCAGTGGGCGCGGCAGATGACTGATGAAGTAACGCGGCTCGACCTGAAAGCTCAGCAGCCGGCATTCGATCGGACCATTGTAGAGGCTGTGGATCCGGGTCGCCCGCAGACCCAGGCGCTTGCCGAGTTCGGGGTTGGCGGTTAAGACCGCCGCGCGCCAGCCGAGAAAGCGCTCCCTAAGCAGCATACCCAGGCGCGCATAGAGCTGGCCTAGGTCCTCATTAGCGCCGAGCCGCTCACCATAGGGTGGGTTGACGATCACCAGCCCCTCGTCCTCTTCCCGTCCGGGCCGGCAGTCGGCCAACTCGCGGCACTCGAAGTGGGCCAGACCGGCGAGTCCGGCACGCTTAAGGTGATGCAGGGAGGCGCGGATGGCGTTGGGGTCGATGTCATAGCCGCGCAACGCGCCGAGCCGTTTGAGTCCGGCCGTCCGACGCAGACGCGCCTCGGCCAGCAGTCGCTGCCAGGCCAGCTCGTCGTGTTGGATCCAGCCGTGGAAACCGAAACGCTTGCGCAAGAGACCGGGCGCGATGTCGGCAGCGATCAGGGCGCCCTCGATGACGAGCGTGCCCGAGCCGCACATGGGATCGATCAGGGAACCGCCCTCGGCGGCGATCTCGGGCCAACCGGCGCGCAGCAGGAGCGCGGCGGCCAGATTCTCCTTGAGCGGCGCAGCAAAACCGGCCTCGCGATAGCCGCGCTGATGCAGCGACTCGCCCGAGAGATCCAGGCTGAAGGCGAGGGTATCACAATTGCCATAGAGATGGATGCGCAGATCCGGAGACTCGGGATCGACGCTCGGACGCCGTCCGTAGAGCCGGTTGAAGCGATCGGCGATGGCGTCCTTGACCTGGAGGATGGCGAAATGCGGGTGGGTGACGCCCTCGAGTTGGCCATCGAACTGAATGGCGAAGGTACGCTCCGGGGCCAGATGCTCCTCCCAGGGGATCTTTAACGCGCTGTCGCGGATCTCGTCCGGACCGCCGAGCGACACCTGAGCGAGCGGCAGCAGGATGCGGTTGGCGATCCGCGACCACAAACAGGCACGGTAGCCATCCTCGATGCGTCCCGAGAAGCGTGCACCGCCGCGCGTCTCGGTGGCCTCCGCCATCCCGAGTCGGGTCAGCTCTTCGGCGAGCAGGCTGCCGAGATGCTTGGGGGCAGAGGCGAAGAAGAGATGATCGGACATGCGGTTGGCGAGACTCCGGGGATGGACTGAACCTGGAGGTTGAACTCGGTTTGGACGCCGTTAGGCGGGTTAGGGGCAGTTCGTCCGGTGCGACGATCGCACCGGATGGTGCTGTCCTTCAATCCTTGTTCAGCAGATCAGCGAGACCGGCGAAGGGATTGAAGGTCGCCGCCGAACCGGCGTTGGCACTCGCTTTGGCCGGCTTGCCGGTACCACGCGCGAGCGCCGCCAGATGCTCTTCGTACTTCTGGTGCTCGTTGTCGTGACAGTAGATGCACAGCAGCTCCCAGTTGCTGCCGTCGGGCGGGTTGTTGTCGTGATCCATATCCTTGTGATGCACCGTCAGCTCGCGCAGATTCTCGCGCGTGAAGGTGCGGGCACAGCGTCCGCAGACCCAGGGATAGAGCTTGAGCGCCTGATCGCGATAGCCGGCGGCGCGCTCTTCGCTCGCCTTGCGCGCCTTGGCGACGACCTGATCGAGCTTGGCGGTATCGATGGGCTTGCCGGTCTTGCCATGGCGGGGAGGGTTGTGCGTGGCCATGTGTCGATGTCGTCTCAGGGGAGGGATGGTGCGCGAGGGGGGACTCGAACCCCCACGGAGTGCTCCACTGGAACCTAAATCCAGCGCGTCTACCAATTTCGCCACCCGCGCGATCTGGGCATTTTAACCCGATTTCAGAAAAATCGGTAATGGATGGCAGGTCGGCGGATCGCAAGCTGAATGCCAGCTTCCAGCCCCCCAGTGGCTGGCCACTGGTCGCTTGCACAAACGGGACGAGGCGTTGCCGTCTCGTCCCGTTTGTTGTTTAAGCCTTGAATCAGACCAGCTCGATCAGATTTGGTCAGATTTGGTACGGCTCAGTCCGAACCATCAATGCTCCAGCGCGCCCTCGGCGCCGATGCCTGTCTCACAGCGGACGCGCTGGGCCTCGAACGCTTGACACTCGCGTCTGGCCCGTTCAGAGCGATCGAGCAGCGAGACGATCCAGATCGCGACGAAGGCCAGCGGCATCGAGACGATCGCCGGGTTGTTAAGCGCGATCAGACCGACCGGTTTGCCGTCGGCGCCGAGGTTCCCAAACACATCGCCCCAGACCGCCTTCGACAGCACAGTGAGCACCACGGCACTGATCAGGCCGACCAGGCCACCGGCCAGGGCACCATGGGTGGTCATCCGACCCCAGAGGATCGAGGTCACCAGCACCGGGAAGTTGGCGCTCGCGGCGACCGCGAAGGCCAGACCCACCATGAAGGCCACGTTCTGGCTCTCGAAGGCGATCCCGAGTGCGATCGCAAGCAGCCCCAGACCGAAGGTCGCAATCTTGGAGATCCGGATCTCGGTGGTCTCGTTACCGTGGCCGCGCGCGATGACACTGGCATAGAGATCGTGCGAGATCGCCGAGGCCCCGGCCAGGGTCAGACCCGCGACCACGGCCAGGATGGTGGCGAAGGCCACCGCCGAGATGAAGCCCAAAAACAGATTGCCGCCGACCGCCTCGGCAAGCCGGATGGCAACCATGTTGGTGCCGCCGTCGAGCCCCTTGACCAGTTGCTCCTTGATCAGTGAACCATCGGTGGCGAGCGCCTCGGGTTTGAAGAAGGCCGGGTGCTGGGCGAGCAGCACGATGGCCGCGAAACCGATGATGAAGGTCAGGATATAGAAATAACCGATGAAGCCGGTGGCATAGAACACCGATTTGCGCGCCTCCTTGGCGTCCGGCACGGTGAAGAAACGCATCAGGATGTGCGGAAGACCAGCGGTGCCGAACATGAGTGCCAGACCCAACGAGATGGCGTTGAACGGATCCGTGACCAGCGAGCCGGGCGACATGATGGCGAGTCCCTTGGGATGGGTCGCGACCGCCTGACGGAACATCTCCTCGGGCGAAAAGCCGAAGCTCGAGAGCGCGGCCACGGCCATGAAGGTGGCGCCCGAGAGCAACAGCACCGCCTTGATGATCTGCACCCAGGTCGTCGCCGTCATGCCGCCGAAGATGACATAGATCATCATCAGCACGCCGACCACAACCACGGCCATCCAGTAATCCAGACCGAACAGGAGCTGGATCAGTTTGCCGGCGCCGACCATCTGCGCGATCAGATAGAAGGCGACCACGACCAGCGAGGAGATCGCCGCCAGGGTACGGATCCTGGTCTGATCGAAACGGTAGGCGCTGACGTCGGCGAAGGTGAATTTGCCGAGGTTGCGGATCTGTTCGGCGATCAGGAACATGATCACCGGCCAGCCGACCAGGAAGCCGATCGAATAGATCAGGCCGTCATAGCCCGAGGCAAACACCAGGCCCGAGATCCCGAGGAAGGAGGCCGCCGACATATAGTCGCCGGCGATCGCCAGGCCGTTTTGGAGCCCTGTGATCCCTCCGCCGGCGGTGTAGAAGTCCTTGGCCGAACGGGTGCGCTTGGCGGCCCAGTAGGTGATCCCCAGTGTGGCGGCCACGAAGGCCAGGAACATGACGATGGCCGTGACATTGGTCGTCTGACGCTCGACTTCACCGCTCAGGGCTGGCGCGGCCACCAGTGCGAAGGGGGCCAGCAGCGCCAGCAGCACACCCCAGAGATAGAACCGCTTCATTGTAGATCCTCCCGGATGGCCTTGGTCAGGGCGTCGAAGCGGTTGTTGGCCCGGGCGACATAGATCCCGGTGAGCACAAAGGCGCTGACGATGATGGCCACGCCGATCGGTATGCCAACGGTGGTCACTGCACCCTCGGCGATGGGTATGCCGAGCAGCGAGGGGGCAAAGGCGATGATCAGGATAAAGCCATAGTAAATCACAAGCATCAGAATCGTCAGATTCCAGGCGAAGCATTTACGGGAGCAGACGAGCTCCTGGTAACGCGGATGCGACTTGATGGCATCGACCGAGTGGGGTTGCATGGGGCTTCCTTCGAGGATTGTGTGGGGGCGAGGCACGAACGACGACAAGCGTCCTGTCTCTTTTAAGGACATCGTCGAACCCATTGCAGACGCGCTGGCGCATAACCCGATACCGCACTCGGTTGGGATGTCTCGCGAGGATGTCTTGGGAGTTGGGCAATGCGTGCGCCGTAAAGCGCGTGGGATTCTGGTATTGACAGCTATCGGGCGTCAATCAAACAAAGATTTAATCCTTCAATTTTATCTATGTGATTGGGCCTTACAGACAGACCGCAGCCGCTGTTTGCCCGGACAATGCCTTTGGGTTGACAATGGCAAATCGTTCAATAGCCCAATGCTCGCGGAGACCGCATCCCATGTCCGATAAAGCCCCCTGGATCACCTTCCGCCCCGAACTCAAGGTGCTTGACTGCACCGTGCGCGACGGGGGACTGGTGAATGCCCACAGGTTCAGCGATGAGTTCGTGCGGGCCGTCTACCAGGCCTGTGTCGAGGCGGGTATCGACTACATGGAGATCGGCTACAAGAACTCGCCCAAGATCTTTCCCAAGGAGAAGTTCGGTCCCTGGCGTCACTGCGATGAGGCCGACCTCAGGCGCGTGGTCGGCGATCATGATCCGGAGAAGACCGGACTCAAACTCGCGGCCATGGCCGACGCCGGCAAGAGCGATTGGGAGACCCAGATCGTGCCGGCGGCCGAGAGCCCGCTGTCGATGATCCGCGTGGCCTTCTACGCCCATCAGGTCTCGGAGGCGATCGACATGATCCACCATGCCCATGCGCTCGGCTACGAGACCACGGCCAATCTGATGGCCGTCTCCAACATCACCGAGGAAGAGATCGACACCGTGCTGGAGTCGATCGCACCGACCCCGGCGACGACCATGGTCATCGTCGACAGCTTCGGCCACCTCTACCGCGAACAGATCGACCGGCTCTACAAAAAGTACGCCCTGGCGCTCGAAGGCACCGGCAAGGAGATCGGCATCCACGCCCACAACAACCTACAGCTGGCCTTCGCCAACACCATCGAGGCCATCATTCTCGGCTGCAACCGGGTCGATGCCACCCTGTATGGTTTTGGGCGCGGTGCCGGCAACTGTCACACCGAGCTGCTGCTCGGCTTCCTGCGCAACCCCAAGTTCGAGCTGCGCCCGGTGATCGAGGTGATCCAGAATCATCTCCTCCCCTTGCGTCAGGAGCTCGACTGGGGGCCCTCCATCCCCTACAACCTCACGGGCCAGCTCAATCAGCACCCGCGCAGTGCCATCGAGTGGCGTGAGGGACCGACCCCGGACGACTTTTTGGGGTTCTATGACAAGTTGGTGGCGGAGATCTGAGTCATGGCCGGTGAGGCGATCTTGATCCTGGACGGCCAGGAGTACAGCTTCCCCATCCGCGCGGGCGCTGAGGGCGAACGCGCGATCGACATTCGGGATCTACGGGCGCGGACCGGTTATATCACGCTCGATCCAGGCTATGCCAACACCGGCAGCTGCGAGAGCGCCATCACCTTCATCGACGGCGAGCGCGGCATCCTGCGCTATCGTGGGATCCCCATCGAACAGTTCGAGCAGGCGCCAAACTTCGTCGAGGTGGCTTGGCTCCTGATCTTCGGCCACCTGCCGAGTGACGAGGAGTATCGCGTCTTCTCCGAAATGCTCACCAACTGCGCCAATCTCGACGAGAGCATGAAGCACCACTTCGAGGGCTTCCCGCGCTCGGCACCGCCCATGGCCATCCTCTCGGCCATGATCAACGCGCTCTCCTGCTTCCATCCCGACTATTTTGAGCTGGAGGATAAGGATCACTTCCAGAGTGCCGCTGCCGGACTCATCAGTAAGATTCGCACCATCGCTGCCTATGCCTACCGGCACTCGGTCGGCCAGCCCTATATCTATCCACACCCAGGTCTGCGCTATGTACCGAACTTCCTGCACATGATGTTCTCGCAGCCCTATGCTGAGTATGTATGCGACCCGATCGTCAAGGACGCCCTCAATCTCATCCTGATCCTGCACGCCGATCATGAGCAGAACTGCTCGACCTCGACGGTACGCATGGTCGGCTCCACTCAGGCCAATCTGTTTGCCTCCTGCGCGGCCGGCGTGTGCGCGCTCTGGGGGCCGCTACATGGCGGGGCCAATGTCGCGGTGCTGGAGATGCTTGAGCGGATCCATCGCGGTCACATCAGTCCAGAGGACTATGTGCGGTTGGCCAAGGACAAGGACAGCAAGGTCCGGCTCATGGGGTTTGGACATCGGGTCTATAAAAACTTCGACCCGCGCGCCCGAATGCTCGCCACAATCGCCGAGAAGCTGTTGCCGACGCTTGGCATCCGGGATCCGCTGCTCGACATTGCGCGCCGGCTCGAGGAGATCGCGCTCGAAGACCCCTATTTCATCGACCGCAAGCTCTATCCCAATGTCGATTTCTATAGCGGCCTCATTCTGCGTGCCATCGGCATCCCGACCAATATGTTCACCGTGATGTTTGCCATCGGCCGGCTGCCTGGCTGGATCGCGCACTGGTGGGAACAGGCCCAGACCCAGGGCAACAGGATCGCCCGTCCGCGCCAGCTCTACGTCGGTCCGGGCGTGACAGATTACGTGCCTAGGGAGGCGCGGGTTTGAGCCGCCGGGAGCAATCGAGATGGTTGCCACGACAGCCTCCCGGTAACGACAGGCGCGATCGAAGACCAGCGGGATTGAGGGTGCCGTCCGGTGGGTGCGTTCGGCCCTGTCTTCGTCAGATTCGTTCGGGAAGAGAACTCAGGTGTGAACAAGCAGATCCAGTTTGCCAGCGCCATGCTTGCGCTTAGCCTGGTGTTGGCGATCTACGGCATCCTCGTCTTCGCCAACGCCGAGAAGGAGCGAGATCTCCAGGCCTTGCAGATCCAGATGAACCTCGTGGCCGACAGTCGCCTCGAGGCGATCGAACACTGGCTACAAGGACAGTATGCCGTGCTGGAGCGATCAGCACGGCATCCTCCCTTGCGGAAAGCGCTGGAGGATATGTCGCAACTGGGTGCATCGCCGGACGAGACGCTGCGCGAGCTGCTGAGCATGACGGTCGAGCGTATGGGGTTTTTGTCGCGTCAAACGACCGGTTATCCGTCTGAACGCTTAGAAACTGGACTCGAGGGCGGGCTGGCACTGCTTGACCCGCAAGGCCGACTGCTGGCCTCGACGAGCGGCATGCCGCCGATCGTAGGGTGCGCTGTTGGAGTTTCTTGAGCAAACGCCCTTGACTGAGCGCGGGCTGCTCGATCTGCATCGCGGCGCGCACGATCGACCCACACTTGGTTTTCTGGTGCCTGTGCTGGCAGGCCCCGCCGAGCAGGCAGACGCGCGTCCTGTGATCGCGCGGCTCTTGGCGCTGCGCCCAATCGATGCCGGGGTCTTTGCGTTGCTCAAGCAACCTGGACTCACGGCGCGCACATCAGAAACCTATTTGATCCGCCGCTTTGGCAATCTGATCGAGTATCTTTCGCCTCTGCTCGATGGGAGTGAACCTCTGACGAAGCGACTCGCGGTCAACACCGAGGGTCTTATCGATGTCGAGGCGCTCAAGCAGCCTGGGTTGTTCCATCACGGTCGTCATTACGCCTTCACCGAATCCTTTGCCGTTAGCCGACGCATCCCTGGAACCGACTGGGTGCTGGTTCACCGCATCGGTGCTGCTGAAGCCCTGGCGGCGAGCGACGCGCGGCGTATGACGCTCATCAGTGGTCTGGCGGTGTTGGTGGTGCTGATCGGCGCGGCCCTGGTGCTGGTTTGGTTCTATGCCAGCTCGCGCCGGGCCGAGGAGGTCGCCGAGCGCTACCGTCTGTCTTCGGAACGCTTCGAGCGTCTGTCAGGCTTTCTCGACATCCTGACCGACAGCCAGCCCAATCCCATCCTGGTCGTCGATGCCAACAACCGCCTCACCTATGCCAACCAACGTCTGTCCGAATTCAGCGGCATCGCGCGCGCCGAGCTGATCGGGCGCTCGCTGACCGGGGTGCTCGGACAGGAGGCAGGCCGCCGTTATGGCGCAATCAACCGGCTCGTCCTCGAGAGCGGCGAGCCACGGGTCGAGATCGAACATCTTCCCGGTAAACAACCCTCGACTGAAGTCGAAGGCTTTATTGTGAGACGCAGCAAACATGGTTGACCGCATCCCCAACATTAGGCGTGTTTACAGCCGCCCTTGGCAGCGGGGCTCCGCTGCCAATCCGGGCCAGGTTTCGACTGGCGTTGCAGTCGGCGTGCGCCCGGAGACCACGCTTGCGGTGCATTATACACCACATGGCGCACTTCGCGCGCCCGCAATTCCTCCCGCGACTCAAGTTGCGGGTTTCCTTGCGGAGGGTCTATGAACATGGTGGGGAGCGGGTGTGGCGCTCGCATCACTGCCCCTTTACCGATCCTGCCGACGCCCGGGAATTGGTGCTTGTCACCATCGAGGATCTGACCGATCTGATGCGCGAGCGCGCCCGGCGCGAACGCAACACCCAACAGCTGATCGATACCCTCGTCGGCCTGGTCGACGAGCGTGACCCTGACTCGGCCCATCAGTCCAGGTATGTTGTCCAGGTCGCGCGCGCCATCGCCGAGGATCTTGGATTTGATCGCGCCTGGATCGAGACCATCGAGCAGGCCGCGCGCCTGGTCAACATCGGCAAGATTCGCATCCCGCGTGCCCTGTTGGTCAAGGAAGGCAGACTGACCGATCAGGAGCTGAAGCGGGTGCGCGAGGCGCTCGATGAGGGGCCAGAGCTGTTGCGTGAGATCGAGTTCGATGGACCTGTGCTCGAGACCCTGGCGCAGATCAACGAATGGGTCGACGGTAGCGGTCGGCCGCGCGGCCTGAAGGGCGACGAGATCCTGCCCTCGGCCCAAGTGGTGGCGCTTGCCAATGCCTTCGTGGCCTTGATCAGTCCGCGATCCTTCCGTGACGCCAAGAGCTTCGACGAGGCCGAGGCCATCCTGATGCGCGAGATCGGTCGTCGCTTCGACAAGCGCTTTGTCCTGGGTCTGCTCAATCATCTCGACAACCGCGGTGGGCGTGAGTCCTGGGCCGGTATGAGCCGGCGCGCCTGAGCAGGTGCGAGAGAATGACCGGGCGGGGGGCGGGTGGGTGGCGTGCTCGGCCCGTCCGTGAAGATCTGGGTTGCGCGCCCTCATCCGGCGGTTTGGCCTGCTATCGATGCCCTATCGCGAGGTCGCCGTCACCCTCGCCACGGTTAAGCCCCCGATCAAGTGCTGGGCATCTTCGGGATGCTGGCGGGAGGGAAGCTGCGCAAGCCCTGGTCTTTGCTTTTAGCCGGGGGCGAAATCTGCAATGCTAATACGCCTGTCGTTCGCCCGATCCTGACATCCATGATCCATTTTACGCTCAATGGTGAGCCGCAAGTGCTCGCGCTCGATCCGGTCACGCCCTTGTTATGGGTATTGCGCGATCATTTCGGGCTGACCGGCACCAAATACGGCTGCGGCGAGGGGACGTGCGGCGCCTGTATCGTGCGGCTCGACGGCGAGCCGGTCAAATCCTGCTCCACGCCGCTGTCGTCAGTCGCTGGACGCTCGGTTCAGACGATCGAGGGTCTGTCGCCCGATGGCCGTCACCCCCTGCAACTGGCCTGGGTGTTGGAGGAGGTGCCCCAGTGCGGCTATTGCCAGTCGGGTCAGATCATGATGGCGGCTGCCCTGCTGGCCCGGCATCCGCGTCCGACCGACGACCAGATCGCTGCCGCCATGTCTGGGGTTCTGTGCCGTTGCGGCAGCTATGCCCGCATCCGCCGCGCCATCCATCGTGCCGCTATGCCAGAGATCCAGTTTGGTTGACGCGGATTCGTCGCCTAGACTCACGCGGCGCGACCTGCTCAGGGTCATTGCCCTGAGCAGCGGCGGGTTGGCGCTCGGCTGGGTGTGGCCGGCGCGCGCTGGGACGAGCGAGACACCGGCCCCGAGCCAGTTCGAACCCAATGCCTGGATCAACCTACATGCCGATGGCCGTATCCAGTTGAGGCTCGCGCGCGCGGAGATGGGACAGGGGGTCATGACCTCGCTGACCATGCTGCTGGCCGAGGAGCTGGAAGTCGGACTCGATCAGATCCAGATCGAGCCGGCACCGATCGATCCGGTCTATACCAACCATCTTCTCGGTGAGCAGGCAACTGGCGGTGGAACCTCCACCCGCGACGGCTGGGAGACGCTGCGCGCGGCCGGGGCCATGGCGCGAACGCTTATGATCGCGGCTGCCGCCCGGACCTGGGGCGTGCCCGAGTCCGAATGTCACGCCCATCGGGCTCGGGTCTATCACGCCGATGGGACGCGCAGTCTCGGCTATCACGAACTGGTGACCACGGCGGCGCACCTGCCGCTCCCCACGACGGTGACCCTCAAGCCCAGGTCCGAGTGGAACCTGATCGGGACCGAGCAACCCCGACTCGACACCCCGCTCAAGGTCCGAGGTGCAGCCTGCTTCGGGCTCGATGTACGGCTACCTGGGATGCTGTATGCCACGATCGAGCGCTGCCCAGTGATCGGCGCCGAGATTCGCACCTGGAAAGGACAGGCCGCCCGCGCCACGCCAGGTGTGATCGATGTGTTTGTGGTGAAACAGGGTATCGCGGTCGTAGCTGAGACCACCTGGGCGGCACTGAGCGGCCGGGCACGGCTCGAGATCGAGTGCCGGCCGCTCCGCAATGCAGCGGTGACGACCAAGCATCTGCGCGCGCGTCTGCACCTCGGTCTGGACGGGCGCGCGTCCGTGGCGCTCAGTGAAGGCAACGTGAGTCGTGCCCTCGCCGAGTCGGCACTGGAGATCGAGGCGGTCTATGAGGTGCCCTTCCAGGCCCATGCCTGTATGGAGCCGATGAACTGTACCGCCGACGTGCGCCCAGACGGCTGCGACATCCATGTGCCGACCCAGTCGCCGGCGGCCACGCAGGCGCTGGCACAGCGTCTCACCGGTTTGCCGCCCGAGCGCATCCGCGTGCACACCACCTTTCTTGGCGGTGGTCATGGGCGTCGGCGCGAGCTGGATTTTGTGCATGACGCCGTCGAACTCTCACAACGGCTCAAGCGTCCGGTGCAAGTGATCTGGACGCGCGCCGACGACCTTCAGCACGACTACTACCGCCCCATGACGCTGCATCGACTGCGTGCTGGACTCGACGCGACCGGAGTGCCCTTGGCTTGGTTCCATCGCGTGGTCGGTCCATCGGTGCTCGCGCGGCGCGATCCGGGGCGTATTCGCGACGGGATCGACCCGCTCATGATCGATGGGGCGACCAGCCTGCCCTATCGGTTTGCACATCGACGTCTGGAGTATCGTCGCGCCGACACGCCGGTTCCGATCGGGCTGTGGCGTGGCGATGGTCATTCGCACAATGCCTATGTGACGGAGTGCTTTCTCGATGAGCTGGCGCGCGCGGGCGGGCAGGACCCGCTGGCGTTGCGCCGGACCCTGCTGGCCGAGAGTCCGGCACATCTGGCGCTGCTCGACCGACTCGCCGAACACTGGGCCGCGCCCCTCCCCACTGGACAGGGGCGAGGTCTGGCGCTGGTCGAGGCCGCCGGCAGCCGGTTGGCGTTGCTGGCCGAGGTCGCGGTCGAGGATGGACGGGTGTGCGCGCGACGTTTCGTCGCGGTTCTGGACTGCGGTCAGGTGGTCAACCCGGACGCCGTGCGGGCTCAGATCGAGAGCGGAATCGTCTTCGGGCTGACCGCCACCCTCAAGGGCGCCATCACCTTCAGCGATGGCCGGGTCGAACAGACCGATTTCGGCGACTATCCGCTGTTACGCTTCGACGAGATGCCGGAGATCGAGTCGATCCTGATCGACAGCGATGCCCCGCCCGGAGGGGTCAGTCCCATCGCCACGCCGGCGGTGGCCCCGGCGGTGGCCAATGCGCTCCTGGCGCTACTCGGGCGACCGTTCAGATCCCTGCCGATCCGGCTCTAAACCGCCAGCCGACGCGCCTGCGCCTTCATCTTATTGACGATGGCATAGACGCCGACATGGCGGTTGGGACTCAGATGCTCTGCGAGCTTCAGTCCCTGAAACAGCGCATCGACGTCGAGCGCCTCGATCTCGTCTGGGGTCTTGTTGGAGAACAGCCCGACCAGCAGCGCGACCACGCCCTTGATGATGGCCGTGTCGCAGTCGCCCCAGTAGACCACTCGCCCGGAGTGTTCCGGATCCGGATGGGCGGCCACGTGCACCAGGCTCATGCACTCGACGACGCGGTTGGCGTCGGTCTTGTATGCCTCCGGCATGGGGGCCAGACGTTCGCCGAGCTCGACCAGATACTGATAGCGCGACTCCCAGTCGCCCAACAGCTCGAAGCTCTCGATGAGCTCGCCGATGTCCGTGTTCACGCTAGAGACCACGCACGCCTAGACTCGGAAGGATTCACCGCAACCGCAGTGATCCTTGGCGTTGGGGTTGCGGAACTCAAAGCCCTGGTTGAGCAGGTTGGTCTTGACGAAGTCGATCTCTAGTCCGTTGAGCTGGCTTAGATGTGACTCATCGACCACGACCTTGACGCCATGACTCTCGAACACCCGATCGCCAGCGCCGAGCTCATCGGCATAGTCGACCGCATAGGTAAAGCCGCTGCATCCGCTCTTTTTGGTGGCGACGCGCAGTCCCAGTCCATGCCCGCGTCGTTCGAGTTGGCTGGCGACGTGTCGGGCCGCCGCTTCGGTCAGGGTTACCGTCATCGTTTTCGCCTCGCTGAAGATCCATGTCATCGGTGGGGCTGAATCTGCATCCGGCAGAGTGCCTTTTCAAGGTTGAGGCCTAGTTGGGCAAGGATACTGTCCCCGCTCATTAAGGTGGCCCATAAAGACCCTCGGGCCAAAAGGTTGCAACACGCCTCGAGCGGTCTTCCGGGAAGGCGTGAGCAATAGAGCGGCCAAGATCGCGGCTCAAGCCGCCCCGACGGGAGGCGTTGGTGGGGCAGGGGCGCCGTAAGGCGCGACAGGGGTCGTGGTCGGTCATGTGTGCTAGACCCTAGCGACTGAAGTCGCGGGTTTCCTTGCGAGGTTTCTATGAAAACAGCCGTCGCGATTCGACATGTGGCATTCGAAGACCTGGGGTCATTCGCCGGGGTGCTGACCCAGCGCGGCTGGGTCTTGCGCGATCTGGAGGCCGGCATCGACCGGCTCGGCGACATCGATCCCATTGAGCCGGATCTGCTGGTCGTGCTGGGTGGGCCGATCGGCGCCTACGAAGAGGCGAGCTATCCATTCATCCGCGACGCGCTACGCCTGCTGGAGAGACGCTTGCAGTCCGATCGTCCGACGCTCGGGATCTGTCTGGGCGCACAGATGATGGCGCGGGCGCTCGGGGCGCGTGTCTATCCAGGACCGGATAAAGAGATTGGCTGGACGCCGCTGCGTCTGTCGCCTGCGGGACAGCGCTCACCGCTGGCGAACCTCGATGGCGCCCTGACCTCGATGCTGCACTGGCATGGTGACACCTTCGATCTTCCACCGGGCGCCACGCGACTGGCCTCCACCGACCTCTATCTCAACCAAGCCTTCTCGTGGGGGCGTTCGGCGCTCGGGCTCCAGTGTCACCCCGAAATCCGCGCCGACCAGTTCGAGCGCTGGCTGATCGGTCATGCCGTTGAACTGAACATTGCTGGGATCTCGATCCCGGACTTGCGTGCCGAGAGTGCGCGTTTGGCTCCGACCCTGGAGCAACAGGGCCGGCGGTTTTTCGATGCCTGGCTCACGACGATCGGGCCACACGCATAGCCCATCCACCCTCGCGGGAGAAGGATCCATCAATGCCGATGCTCGGCCACCCGCATACTGGAGGCCGAGGCCATGTCGATCAGCCCCCGCATCAGGACCGCACGCTCGGCGGTCGGTAGTGTCTCAAGCAGCGCCTGTTTGTCCTCGGGGCTGAGTGGCAGGTGTGCGCACAGCAGGTTGGTCAGCTCCTGATCAGCTAGTTTCTCGATGTCATCCCAGGGGATCGCGACGCCATTGAGCTGGCAATAGGTCCTAAGCGAGCGCAGAAAGCCTAAGCGATCTGGGATACGTTCCTCGGTATCGTGATAGTCGGTGGCGAAACGCTCCCAGTCGACCTGGGCGCGCCGATAGCCGTTGCGTGCCTCGATCTCGCGCCTCACCTGGAACCGGCACACACCTGTCAGCACCAAGACGATGCGCCCATCCGGGGTCTCGCTGTAGGAGGTGATACGCCCGGCACAGCCGACACGATGGATTTCGGGCACATCATCCATCAGCGTCTCGCTGGTTGGCTGGATCATACCGATCAGATGGTTCGCGGCCAGGGCATCGGCGACCATGTTCAGATAGCGCGGCTCAAAGATATTGAGCGGCAGCTGCACGCCCGGCATCACCACAGCCCCAGACAGCGGAAACAGCGGCAGGGTGGGTGGCAGGTCGGAGAACTTTGGGAAGAACGGGGTACGAGTCATCCGTTTAGGGCTCCAGTTGAGTCGAGCGATGAATGCAGGCTTGGGTTGTCCTGAAATGGGGCATCGTTTTGTTAATTTTTAGTGGTTGGCCGTTGCATCCGGTGTGAGCAGGTGCCGCGAAGGACTGGCGCGACACATGCCCCGAACGCTTCAAAAAACACGTCCGTAAATCTTAGGGGACTTGACACCGCGACCGCGGCAACACGTCCGCGCGGCGTTCGCTGAAGCAATAAACTTAAGCTCCAAGCCAAGGTCTTTAGTGGTGGGAGGTTTCATCCTGGAAATCCCCGCCTTCGACCGCACCTTCCCGACCAACAGCCCCACGCGGGCGCCATCCAGCGATCACGAGGGAATCATGTCGGATACATCAGCCAGTCCGGACCGGATCGACGCCGCGCGCGCCGCACTCGCCGAGCAGTACCTTCGGGTGCGCCGTTTCTCAGAACAGCTCTGCGCGCCCTTGGCGATCGAGGACTATGGCCTTCAGACCGTGGTTGAGGCCAGCCCGCCCAAATGGCATCTGGCCCATGTCTCCTGGTTCTACGAGACCTTTCTGCTGCGCCCTTTCTTGCCGGGCTATCAGGTCTTCCATCCGCGCTTCGAGTATCTGTTCAACAGCTATTACGAACAGACAGGCACGGGTTTCTGGCCGCGTCATGAACGCGGTCTGCTCGCGCGTCCGACGGTGGCCGAGGTCTATGACTACCGGCGGCACGTCGATGCGGCCATGACGCACCTGATCGCCGAGTGCCCGTCCGCCGACTGGCCGACCGCCGAACAGCGTCTGCGCATCGGGCTCAATCACGAACAGCAGCACCAAGAGCTCCTCCTCACCGACATCAAACGCCACTTCGCCCACAACCCGCTGCGCCCGGCCTATCGCGCCGATCTGCCCACCACGCCGCCGAGCATCCCTAGGCCACTTCGGTGGCTCGACTTTGAAGGCGGACTGATCGAGGTCGGCGCTGCGGGTGAGGGTTTCCATTACGACAACGAGACACCGCGCCATCGCGTCTTCGTCGCCCCCTTCAGACTCGCCGACCGCCCCGTGACCAATGGCGAGTTCCTGGAGTTCATCCAAGACGGCGGCTACCAGGACACCCGGCTCTGGCTCTCGGACGGCTGGGCGACGGTCAAGCAACAGGGCTGGCGCGCGCCGCTCTATTGGGAAGAACGCGACGGCGACTGGTACCTGATGACCCTCTCCGGAATGCGCCCGCTCGACCCGGCCGAGCCAGTATGCCATGTCAGCTATTACGAGGCCGAGGCCTATGCGACCTGGACCGGCAAGCGGTTGCCGACCGAGTTCGAGTGGGAGCATGCCGCGCAGGGTCAGTCGATCGCCGGTCACTTCGTCGAAGACGGCTGGCTGCATCCGCGTCCGGCCCCACAGGGTGAGGGGTTGAAACAGCTCTTCGGCGATGTCTGGGAGTGGACCGGCTCGGCCTATCTACCCTATCCAGGCTATCGCGCCGTACCGGGTGCACTCGGCGAGTACAACGGCAAGTTCATGTGCAACCAGATGGTGCTGCGCGGCGGTTCATGCGCGACCGCGCGCGATCACATCCGTCCGACCTATCGCAACTTCTTCTATCCCCACGAGCGCTGGCAGTTCATGGGCTTCCGGCTCGCAGAGGTGGCTGTATGAGACCAGACACGGCGGCATTCCAGGCCTCACCGATGACACAGGCAGATACCTCACCGCAGGGGTGCCTCAGGTCGCGCATTCGTTTCTTTGACTTTCATCCGACCATGGCCGACGTGCGCGCCGAGGTGCTGGATGGACTGAGCCATCCACACAAGCGGCTGCCGCCCAAGCTGTTTTACGATCAGCAGGGCTCGCGTCTGTTCGATGCCATCACCGAGCTGCCCGAGTATTACCCGACCCGCACCGAGATCCAGATCCTGCGCGCGCATGGCGCGGCCATGGCCGAGCGGCTCGGGCGCGGCTGTGTGCTGATCGAGCTGGGCAGCGGGAGCAGTCTCAAGATCCAGACCCTGCTCGCCGTGCTTCAGCCGCGCGTCTATATCCCGGTCGATATCTCCAAGGCCCATCTGCTCGAATCGGCCCAGGCGCTCGCCGAGCGTTTTCCGGGGCTTTCGATCCGTGCCGCTTGTGCCGACTATTCCGGCCCCTTCGAGCTACCGCTGGACCCGGACTGGCGCGATCGGGCGGCCTTCTTCCCTGGATCGAGCATCGGCAACTTCGATCCAAACGAGGCGCGCGCCTTCCTCAAGCGGGTGGCGCGGGTGCTGGGGCCAGGCGGACGCCTGCTGATCGGCGTGGATCTCAAAAAGGCGCGAGCGGTGCTGGAGGCGGCCTACAACGACGCCCAGGGTGTGACGGCGGCCTTCAATCTCAATCTGCTCGCCCGGCTCAACCGCGAGCTGGGCGCCGATTTCGAGCTCGATGCCTTTCGCCATCACGCCTTCTTCAACGAAGAGGCCAGCCGCATCGAGATGCATCTGGTCAGCCGCTGCAACCAGCGTGTGCGCGTCGCCGGGCAGGTGTTCGAGTTCCGGCTCGGTGAGACCATCCATACCGAGAACTCCTACAAATACGGGATCCAGGACTTCCAGCGCCTGGCCCGCTCGGCGGGTTTCGTCTCCGAGCAGGTGTGGACCGATCCGAAGGATCTGTTCAGTGTCCACTGTCTGATCGTAGAGGAGGCCTGATCGCGGTCGCACGGCAGGTAACGGCCTGGTGCTCGTCTACGCTGGCGGCGGCGATAGCTGTTTTCATCGTGTCCGGCGGACCTGATACCATCGCCTCCTCAATGGTTTTCCAACGGCCACTGATGTGGGAGCGAGCGCCATGTCACTGATCCAACCCTTTGCCGGTCTGCGTCCGGCGCCCGGTCGCGCGGCCGAGGTCGCCGCGCCGCCCTATGACGTCCTGAACACCGCCGAGGCACGGCGTCTGGTCGAGGGGCGCCCCTGGAGCTTCCTGCACATCTCGCGCGCTGAGGTCGATCTGCCCGAGGGTGCGGACCCCTACGCGCCCGAGGTCTATGCCAAGGCGCGTGAGAACTTCGAGCGCCTGCTGACCGCAGGCGTCCTGATCCGCGATCCCGAGCCGCGCTATTATGTCTATCGGCTGATCCAAGGTGGTCATACCCAGACCGGTCTGGTGGTCTCGGCCTCGATCGCCGACTATGAGGCCGGGCGCATCAAGCGCCACGAGCTTACACGTCCATCCAAGGAAGACGACCGGGTGCAGCAGATCCAGGCGCTCGGCGCCCAGACCGGGCCGGTGCTCCTGGTCCATCGCGCCACGCCCGAGATCGACCGGACGCTCGCCGGGGTCGCCGAGCAGCCGCCCGAGATCGATATCACTGCTGACGATGGGGTGCGCCATCAGCTGTGGTCGATCGTCGGAGTCGACCTGACCGACCCTCTGACCCAGGCGTTCGATCGGCTCGATGCGCTCTACATCGCCGATGGGCATCATCGTGCGGCCGCTGCCGCACGCGTGGCCGCGGCCCGCTGGGGCGCGGCGGATCCCGATGGTCATCAGGGATTTCTCGCCGTCAGCTTCCCGCACGATCAACTGCGGATCCTTGCGTACAACCGGCTGGTGCGCGATCTCAACGGACTGAGCGTCGCTGCCTTCCTGGAACGGGTCGGCGAACGCTTCACCCTTGAGCCCTGTGCCGACCCGGTCGCACCCGAGCGACCTGGTGTATTCGGGATGTATCTCCAAGGGGTCTGGTATCGCTTGACCCCCTCGGCCGGACTCCCGCCGGCCACCGATCCGATCGCAGCCCTGGACGTGAGTCGTTTGCAGGGGCAGCTACTCGGGCCGATCCTCGGCATCCAGGATCCGCGCCGTGACGAGCGCATCGACTTCGTCGGCGGCAGCCGAGGGCTTTCGGGACTGACCAGGCGCGTCGACGCGGGCGAGATGGCCCTGGCCTTCAGCCTCCATCCGACCCCGCTTCAGGAATTGATGGCCGTGGCCGACCGGGGCGAGGTCATGCCACCCAAGTCCACCTGGTTCGAGCCCAAGCTCGCCGATGGTCTGGTGAGCCTTGTGCTCTAGGACGATCGGTCCAGGCGTAACGATGACGCCCGATCGCCGAGCACTGGTGATTGCACGCACTGCTTCATGGTCAAACCCGTCTACAACCTGCCCGAGCCGCACACCGACGACGCCCAGGCCATCCGGCACTGGCTCGACAGTCTGGGGGATCAGTATCCATCCAAGGAGCGCGACTGTCTCGCCCGTGCCTGCGCGGCCCTGGCGCGCCAGCAGGGCGTGCGCCCGGACAGCGGTGAGTCGCTGATCCGACACGGGCTTGCCACCGCAGACATCCTGGCGCGTCTACGCATGGATCACGAGACCCTGGTGGCGGCCCTGCTCAAGGGTTGTTTTCGCAGCGGCGAGCCGACCGAAGCGGTGCTGTCGGCGGACTTTGGTCCCGGCATCGCACGGATGGTCGAGGATCTGGTGCGCATCGATCAGTTTGCCGGCGTCGAGGCCGTGATCCCGGACAAGGATCGACCCCAACACGAGGAAAATCTGCGGCGTCTACTGCTCGGTCTCGCCGCAGACGTGCGCGTGATGCTCATCGTGCTGGCCGAGCGCGTGCACCTGATGCGCGCGGTCAAGGATCTGGACCCTGAACGTCGTGTCAAGCTGGCGCGCGACACCCAGCGCGTCTATGCCCCGCTGGCCAACCGGCTCGGCATCTGGCAGATCAAGTGGGAGCTCGAAGACCTCTCGCTGCGCTATCTCCAGCCCGAGGACTACCGGCGCATCGCCACACTCTTGGCCGAGCGACGTGAGGAGCGCGAACGCGATATCGCCGCCGTCATCGCGATCCTGCGCGCGAAGTTCACCGAGGTCGGCATCCCGGCCGAGATCACCGGGCGCCCCAAACACATCTACAGCATCTGGAAGAAGATGCAGCGCAAGAACGTCGATATCGCCGAGATCTTCGACCTGCGCGCGGTGCGCATCCTGGTCGACTCGGTGGCCGACTGCTATGCCGCGCTCGGCGTGGTGCATGGACTCTGGCGCCATATCCCCAAGGAATTCGACGACTACATCGCAACACCCAAGGGCAACTTCTATCAGTCGCTGCACACGGCGGTCGAGGGACCTGAGGGCAAGGCGCTGGAGGTCCAGATCCGCACCCACGCCATGCACCAGCACGCCGAGTTCGGTGTGGCCGCGCACTGGGCCTACAAAGAAGCCAGGGGCCACGACGCCGAGTTCCAGCGCTGGATCGTCTGGATGCGCCAGTGGCTTTCAAGCAAGAACGACGACGAGACCTCCGCCGAGCGGCTGAAACGCTTCCAGGCCGAGTTCGAGCCAACGCACATCTATGTGCTCACGCCCCAGTCCAAGGTGATCGAACTGCTCAGGGGGGCGACCCCGCTCGACTTCGCCTATGCCATCCATTCCGAGCTCGGACACCGCTGCCGGGGCGCCAAGGTCAACGATCGTATCGTCCCGCTCAATTACACCCTGCACAGCGGTGATACGGTCGAGATCCTGACCCAGAAGACCGCCGCCCCGAGCCGCGATTGGCTCAGCCCCCATCATGGCTATCTGATTACGGCCCGGGCGCGCAATCGGGTGCGCCAGTGGTTCAAGCAACAGGACTTCGACAAACATCTGCACGAAGGGCGCGGGCTTTTGGAACGCGAGCTGGCGCGGCTCGGCATCAGCGACAAGCCGCCGCTCGACGAGATCGCCCAGAGGTTCAACTTCAGGCGCGGTGACGACCTGCTGGCGGCCATCGGGCGAGGGGATCTGGCCGTGGGTCAGGTCGCGCGTCAGGTTGGCGAACCCAGGGTCGAGGGGGCCAAGGAACGCGAGCGCGAACCTGAGCTCAAAGCGCGCCCGCCCCGCCATCCCAAGACGGGAGAGGGCAGTGATGTCGTGATCGAGGGCGTTAAGGATCTGATGACCCGCATGGCATCCTGCTGTAAGCCTGTACCCGACGATCCCATCGTCGGCTTCGTCACCCGTGGGCGTGGTGTGACCGTCCATCGGCGCGACTGTCCCAATATTCGCCATCTGAGTACGGAGGAGCGCGCGCGTCTGATCGAGGTGCACTGGGCCGATCGCGCCGATGGGAGTGCCCAGTATCCGGTCGACCTGTTGGTGGTGGCCGCCGATCGCAAGGGATTGTTGCGCGACGTCAGTTCTGTCTTTGCCGATGCCGACGTCGCTGTGATCGGGGTCGAGACCCATTCCGAGAAGAGCACAGCCACTGCCACGATGCGTTTTACCATCGAGGTCGCGGACAAGGGGCAGCTTGCGCGCTTGATGACCAAGCTCCAACAGCTCCCCGAGATCCATCAGGTGCGGCGCTTCCATTGAACATCGGATCACCGCCGTCATGAGTCTGCTGTCATGTCAGCCGATGTCCGTTCCCTGATCGCCCTGTGTGAGCAGTTTGCGATCGAGCGGCCCGTTGAGGCCGTCGCCCCCCTGGGGCGCGGGCTGATCAACGAGACCTATCGAGTCGAGACGGGTGGGGGCTGCTCTGTGCTCCAGCGGCTCAATGACCGGGTCTTTCCGGCTCCCGAGCGAATCCTCACCAATCTGGCGCGACTGGCCGAGCATCCCGAGCCGCCGGAGTCGTTTGGACTCCGGGTACCGGCCCTGATCCCGAGCCGCACCGGTGCGCCCTTCGTGCGCGATGCGTCGGGGGCCGTCTGGCGTCTGATGGAGTTCATCCCCGATACCTGTACCCTGCCGCGACTTCAGGAGACGTCTCAGGCACGCGAGGTCGGACGGATACTGGGGCGTTTCCATCGCTGGATATCGGCACTGCCGAGCGCGGACTTCGCCGTCACCCTGCCTGGCTATCACGACACATCCGGCCATCTCAAACGTCTGATGGCCCTGTCTGATGCGCGTCGCGCTGCGCCGGAGATGGGCCCAATTTTTGACTTCATCGAGGCGCGGTTGGATCTGGCCGAAGCCCTGGATCGTGCCGTGCAGTCCGGTCGGATCGTGCCGCGCCTCACCCACGGCGACCCCAAGCTCGACAACATCCTCTTCGACCGTGACGGACGGCGCGCACTGGCGCTGATCGATCTGGACACGCTCCAGCCGGGCCTGATCCAGCACGATCTGGGCGACTGTCTGCGTTCATGCTGCAATGTCCTGGGCGAGGCTGAGACCGATCCTGCGAAGGTTCGATTCGATCTCGTGCTCGCCGCAGCGATCCTCACCGGCTATGCCGAGGTGACGCGCGGCTGGCTGAGCGATGGGGACATCGACAGCCTGTTCGACGGCATCCGGGTGATGCCCTTCGAACTGGGTCTGCGCTTTCTCACCGATCACCTCCAGGGCGACCGTTATTTCAAGGTCGATCGCCCGGGACGCAATCTGATCAAGGCCCAGATCCAATTCGCCCTGGTCGCCGACATCGAGCGCCGGGAGCCTGAGATCCGGGCCGCGATCCAGGCCGTGTTCGGCTGATCGCTCACTGGAGCGCGTCCAGGATCGGTTTGAGATCCTTGCCGTTGACCTTGAATTCGCCAGCACTGTCGCCCCGAACCTCGAAGCGGTGCAGACGCGAGCCGTCGGCGTCCTTTTCCTCCTTGCCCAGGATCTTGACCAGGGCCGCCACTGCCTTCAGGTTGCGCTGTTTGTCGGGCGGAAGCGTCTGGCCGATCCGCTCGATGAGCGTAGCGAAGTCACGCACCTGGATGTCGAGATTCAGGCGGATCAGACCAGGTGCCTCAGGCGCGCTGGTCTCCTCGGCGTTGGCCACGCCCCTGATCCGGACCCCGGTTCCAGACATGTCGATGTCGATCGTCTCGATATCGAGCCGGGCGGCCTGTTGCGCCAGCAGCCCGAGGATCTGAGCCGGATCGGGTTCGCCCTGGAGCAGGACCGGCACCAGGGTGCTGGGTGCCAGACCCGACAGCACCAGATCCAGGTCGACCTTGCCCGGAACGAGTTCGGGCGGCAGCTCAGGAATCGGTCCGATCCCGGTGTGGTCATAGCGCAGCGTCAGCCGGGGCCTGGGGCCAGTGGCGTCGCTCAGGTCCAGTGCAACGTGCATGGCATCGACATCCACCGCCGGCGCATCCGGTGTGGCGACGTGCAGGGCGTCGATCGCAAGGCCCAGCTTCGCGCCTGCGAGCGGCTGCCCGAGCGCCTGTGCCAGACTGGACTCGGCGGGCGGCTGACCCAGGGCCTGGGTCAGAACGATATCCAGGAGGGCGGCGAGCGCAAGCCGGTCGATGGCGAGATCGACGCTGAAGGCCCCGATCCTGTTGTCCTGCCCGTCCTCTTCCATCCTCAGACCGCGCAACCCATAGCCGGTGCGCAGATTCCACGACCGACCGGCCTCGTCGGCCGGACCGCCCTGGGCCGAGACGCTGAATTCAGCGATCCGGTAGTCGATGTCCTCACTGGGGAGATCGGCGGCGAAATCGGTCATGACGACGGAGGTCTCGACCTGGCCGCTGGCCTGGAGCAGGCGTTCGAGGGTCCGGCGCAGCGTCTCGATGTCAGGTGTCTCGGTATCGGACGCGATCAGTTCGAGCAGTGGGGCATCGCCGGTGGTGAGTGCGGCCAGATCCAGGTCGCGATAGTCGGCGTTGACACGCAGACCGCCGAGCTGCACGGTGTCGGCCCCGGAGCGGCTCCGGAGGCGCAGATCGGCGAGTTCCAGGGACTGCGATGCGGTCGTGCGCGCGGCTTCAGGCGCCGATTCCGGGGTGATCAGGAGCTGCAGTCGGCCCAGTGTCACCAGCCCCAGGTCGGTGTCATCGCTTTCCAGGCTGGAAGGCCCTTGCGGCAGGCCGAGTGCTTCATGGATGGGCTGGAGTCGGGCCTGACCGTCGATGTGCACCTGGAGACCTTCGAGGCTGAAATCCAGGCGTGTGGGCAGGGCATCGGGGGCCGGCCAGTCCAGTTCCAGGCGATGTCTGGCGGTGCGGACCGTACCGATCTCGTTGCCGTCGCCGTTGCGCAGTGTCAGGGTCTCGGGCCAGCCGATGGCCGCCTGCCAGGCGTTCGGATCGGCCCCCCGGGTCAGGGCGATGTCCAGCCAGCTCAGATCCAGGATCCCTGCCTCATCCTCGATCCGCAGGAAGGGCAAGGCGACGCGCGCCCTTCCATCCGGCTGGTGGCTGATCAGCGGTGCGCCGCCGATTTGCACCTCGTCGTCCAAAGACGCCAGGCTGGACGCAAGGCGCGCGATCATGGCGTCTGCCGCCGGTGAGTCTTCGGGAGCAGGGCGCGGCTGACCCGTGGCGTCGAGCATCACGACCCACAGACCGGTGGCGTCGCTGTCCTCGGATTGGGTGAAGCCGATGGCGATCGGACCCTCAGGCTGGACATACAGATCGGTGAAGCGGTCCAGGGCCGCGCGGCCATAGCGTCTGGTCCAGAGTGCTTCGCCCCTGTGCGACAGACGGGCGATCCAGGCGTCCTGTCCCTGGGTCATGCCCGCAAGCCACAGCGCGCCCTCGGCGTCGCGCGTCAGGCGTGTCAGGGTTGCGATACCGTCCTGCTCGCCGACCACCAGACTCAGCCGCCGGGTTGAAAGCGGCTCGCCGTCGGGCGAAAGCCAGCGCAGCCAGAGCGGATCGCCATCGCCTTCGGCGCCTCGAACCGCCAGCACGATCCCGTCATCACCCAGACCGGCCAGGACGGGGGCGCCACGCCCTGCGAGATCTTCATAGGTCCGCTCCCAGGTCAGATGTCCCGTCGGATCGAGACCGGCCACCCAGGGGGCGCCGGATATGCCCGCCGACTCGCCGGCGATCGACCAGCCGGTGTCGGTGCGGATGACAGAGCGCACGCCGGTGGTCGCCGGCAGAGCAAGCCGCCACCCCGGCTGACCATCGGCGGCGATGAGCGCCGCGAAGCCCTGGGGTGGACGATCGGCGTTGAGGGTCTCGCCGGCGATGAGCGCATTGCCAGCGGTATCGGTGGCCAGTGCCAGCGGCACCTCGACGGCGGTGTTTTCCGACCCGCCCAGAACCTGGGTCCAGCGCGGTTCGCCCTGAGCGTCCAGGGCGATCAGGAATCCGGCCTGGTTGTCGTTGAGCACGCCGCCGATCAGGAGGTCGCCCTCACCCAGGGTGGTCACCGCGGTGATGTGCAGATCGAAGGCGCCGCCGAGCATGCGCGACCACAGCAGCTCCTGATTGGCGTCGAAGCGCGCGGCCCAGACCTCGCGTCCCCCTGGCCCCTGGACGCTGCCGGCCACGACATAGCCGGCATCGGGCATGACGGCGAGCCCAGCCGCCTCCGTCTCCAGAGACGGGCCGAGGTCCGGGCGGCGATGATCGAAGACACGCATCCCGGCACTGCTCCAGATCCGCTCGCTAGAGAAGGGCGCGGTCGGCTGAGCGACTGGGGTTGCTGGGGCGATCGGTTCCCGGTCCCAATCGGCGCCGATGGGGCCGGCCTGGATCGGCTCCGGCAGACGGCCGAATCCGATCAGGGCGCGGACCCCGACCCGATCCTCGGCGTCGAGCCGCTGCAATTCGGCCGGCCCCGTCGCCTGTTCGACCCGGCCCTCGACCTCCATGACCTCGAAGGTCGCGCGGGCCAAGACGCCGCCCTGAGCCAGGAGCAGCAGTCCGGCGGACAGCCAGCGCCAGTCGTGGTGTCTTCGAGCGAGCATCGTCTGGTCCTCTAGGGTTGGAGTCCGTCCGTGATTGACCGTTCCATCAGACTTACTCATTCCTGCTCACACAGGAACAAAGCTGACTTCCTGCTTCCCAGAGGCCGGTTTCGTCTTGAGCGTGCGCCCAAGACCAGAGTCCGCCTCTCCACAGGCTGTCACCGAGCAATCAGCGTGTCGCTGAAAGGGCTGGCAGCCGCCAGCCGAACTCTCGGCCACCTTTTTCAGATTGATCGCCGCGTTCGCATCGCGGTCGTGGATACTTCCGCAATCCGGACACGTCCACTCACGCACCGACAGCGGCAAATCGTCGAGCTTGTGCCCACACGCCGAGCACGTCTTGCTGCTGGCAAAGAAACGATCTGCCACCACCACGACGCCGCCGCGCATCACCGCCTTGTATTCCAGTTGCCGACGGAACTCGAAGAAGCTCATGTCGGCGATGGAGCGCGCCAGATGGCGGTTCTTCACCATGCCACGCACATTCAGGTTCTCGATGCAGATGGTATGAAACCGGCGCGTGAGGTTGGTGGTGAGCTTGTGCAGCGCATCCGAGCGGATGTTGGCGATCCTGGCGTGCAGCTTTGCCAGTCTGGCCCTGGCCTTCTTGCGGTTGGCCGAGCCTTTTTGCTTGCGACTCAGGCTGCGCGAGAGCCTGCGCAATCGGTCCAGCAGCGCCTTGTGGGGCTTCGGACCCGGGATGGTCTCTCCCGTCGAGAGCGTTGCGAGTGCCGACACGCCCAGATCGACGCCTGCCGCGCCTTGGTTTTCGGCCTTGGGCAGGTGCGAGGTGTCGGGCGTGTCCACGGTGATGCTGACGAACCAGCGGTCGGCCACACGGGAGACGGTGGCCGACATGAGCTTGCCAGCAAAACGCAACGACTCGCGCATGCGCACCCAGCCCAGATGGGGGATGCGAATGCGGCAGCCGTCGATGTCGAACTGGTCGTTGGTGAGCGTGAAGCGGTCGTGCACGCCCTTCTTGCGAAACTGCGGATAGCGGGCACGGCCAGCGAAGAAGTTCTGGAACGCCTGACCCAACTGGATGATCGCCATCTGCGGGGCACACTTGGTCACCTCCAGCATCCACGGGAACTGGTCGCGCTTGATGGCGTTCAACTGACGGCACAGCGCCATTTGCGAGGGCTTTGGCAATGAAGGATCGGCCTTTGCCGCCTCGTACTGGCGCTTCCACTCGGCCAGTGCCCAGTTGTAGGCAAAGCGGGCGACGCCACACGCGCGGGCCAAGTAGGTCGCCTGTGTGTTGTTGGGATCGAGTGCGATGCGGTGGGCAATCAGCACTGTGCGGCCTCCACAGAGGACACACCCCTAAGAACTCGGCGGCCTCTTGGATGCTGACCATCTTGCGTGACATGCAGATATTATAACATTCGCGCAAAAAAGTTAAACTATTAACGAAACTGGTCGAGCCCTCTACTGTGCTGTGCGGCGCAACCGGGCTTTAGGGTCGTCGGGCGTCCTGCCCTCCTTCAAAGATCACGGGCTACCCGGAAGCCGAGCATATTGAGCTTGGTGTTGGGCGCGAAGCGTGCGCGCACGAAGACACGCATGGTTTCGGCCGGCTTGTTGAAGGCACCGCCACGCGCCACACGATTGGAGCAATCGCCGGTGAGCAGCGCGCGTCCATCGCTCGGTGCGTTCTCATAATGCGCTCGATAACAATCGGCGACCCATTCCATGGCATTGCCGGCGGTTTCGTAGAGACCGAATGGATTGGCTGGAAAGCTCATCACGGGCGCCGTGGAGCGATTGTCCCACTGACTGCCACAGTCGAAGCAGACGGCGCGATTGGAGCCGGCGGTCTTTCCCCACCAGAAGGGCGTGGTGGTCCCGGCACGCGCGGCAAACTCCCATTCCGCCTCGCTGGGCAGACGATAGCCGCGCCCGGTTTGTTGTGCGAGCCAGGCCGCATAGTCGCGTGCATCCTCCCAACTGACGCCAACCACCGGGCGCATGTCGCGTCCCCAGCCCTGATCGCTGGGCAGACTGCGTCCAGTCGCGCGGGCGAAGTAGTCGTACTCGCGAAAGGTGATCTCGTAGGCGCCTATCATAAAGGGGCCGACCTTGACCAAGCGCGCGGGGGTGTAGTCCTCGCTGCTGAGGCTATCGGAGCCCATCCGGAAGCTGCCGCCGTTGAGCACGACCATCGCCGGTCCGGTGGTTCCGTCGAGCAGTCGGTCCTGATGGATACGCGGCGGCTGGTTGATCTCGGCGGGCTCGGGTTCGCCCTGGACGATGGCTTCGCTGGTGGGGGGGGAAGGTCGGACCTGGATCGCGACGGCCTCGGCGTCCTCGCGCGCTTCACTGAGCGCAGCATACTCACGCATCAGGTAGAAGTTGGCGACCGCCGAGACCGAGAGCAGCACGACCAGCAGTCCCGTGGTCGCGACCAGCCAGCGAGGTGTCCTTGAATCCTCTTGCACGCCCACCGGCGGGGATAGGGCGGGCGTCTTCGCTGACCGATTGCTGTCGTGGCTGGCTTTCAGCAGCTCCTGACGCAAGCGCTCGATCTCTGTATGGGCCTCGTGGAGCGATTGATCCTTGCGTTCGATCTCCTTCTTGAGTCCCTCCAGGGCCAGGTGCTTGTCCTCGAGTGCATCCTCCAGCCGTCGGCATTCCTGGGTGATGTGTTCGAGTGCCTGTTCCTTGGCGTCTAGGGATTGCTGTATCAGCAGCATTTCCTGCTGGAGCGCGAGGCGTTCGGCCGCCGTCTCGACCTGGCTACCGGGCGCGAAGTCGTGCTCGCCCAATCGGGCACTGAGCCGCTTGATCTCCTCTTCCGCCTCTTGGCGCAGCTGTTCCAGGGTTTTGTGCAGCAGTTCAGACTCTGGGTCGGAATAGATTTGCGAGTCGGATTGCTCGGCCATCTGGGTGTATCGATCTCGAGTGTCGTGGGGCCTTGATGGTGGCGATTGTCCGACTTTGGTGACCGAGATGCCAGAACAAACTGATCCCGGGGTTGGGTGCCATTCGTGTATGTCGAGTCAAGCGTCTGCGTTGTCCAGTGAGAGGTTCGAGCTTGGCCTGGTTCCAACGGGGGCGGGTTCAGGGCGATACTGATGGCGGAGTCACTGATCGTTCCATTCAGGAGAACGCACCTATGTCCTTGCCCTTCAAGGAGCATCCGCTACGCCATCAGCTCGTCAATGAGCTCCATGTGCGCACCTACATGCCGCTTCGCGCGCCGGCGCGGCTCTCGCATGTCGCCGCCGTCTGCGGTGAGCGCGGCAGTGGCCGCACTGTGCGCCATCTACATGAGTTGCTCGAACGCCACGGCATACCGCGCCCGGAGCGTATCGAGCAATATTATCTGGTCAGTCTTGGCGACCTCCGGATACTTTGGGAGCGCCATACCGAGTTCGTCAGCTATACCTTCAGTCTGCCCGGCCCCTTCACACACCCCTTCGCCGATCCGGTTATCACCCAATTGCCCGCGGATTGGCTGGCTGAGATACCAGGCGAGGTCATCGCCGCGATCTCGCTGGCGCTCGAACCGGCTGACACACCCGAGTATTCGCTCGATGAGCTGACGGCACTATTCGGCGGCCATCCGGTGATTGGTTCCGAGGTGGTTGGCGGACTTGCGCGGGCCTATTCGGATCTACGCATCCATGAGGACGGCTTCTCGCGCCTCTTGTTGCGCGATCAGGGATTGTCGCCGAACCAAGCCGGACGTCTAGCCAAGCGCCTCCTGGAGGTCAGTTCCTATCGGGCCATGGCGCTGCTCGGACTGCCGCCGGCGCGTGAGGCCAATGTCTGTCTGAGCGACGCCGAGCGGCGTCTTGTGGCGGTCTCCTCGCGCATGGCCTGTCAGGAGGATCGAGGTCAGGAGGTTCTAGAAAGCGATCTACTGGCCGAACTGACCGATCTGGCCGCCGAGATCGAGGCGGTGGCCGCGCGGACCAGCTACCGTTTCGAGGCTTCGCGCGCTTATTACAATCTGGTCATGCAGCGTCTGGATCAGCTGCGTCAGCGGCGCATCGAGGGCTTGCAGACCTTCACCGAGTTCCTTGACGCACGCCTGGCCCCGGCGGTCGCGACCTGTGATTCGACGGCCAAGCGTCAACAGGGGCTGGCCGAGCGCGCCGCCCGTCTGACCAGCCTGCTGCGCGCGCGCGTCGAGGTCGAGCTGCAGAAGCAAAATCGCAGTCTGCTGGAATCGATGAACCGGCGCACCAAGCTGCAACTGCGGCTCCAGGAGACCGTCGAGGGTTTGTCGGTCATCGCCATCGGCTACTATGGCGTCGGACTGTTGGCCTATCTGCTCAAGGGACTGGAGGCCCACGGTCGGCACATCGATGCGACCTATGTCACTGGACTGTCTGCTCCGCTGATCGTGTTGATCGCCTGGTTTGGGATCCGGCGCATGAAGTCGCGTCTGCTCAAGTCCGGGCCGGAGTGATGCCGGGGATCCGCCCGCGCCAGGCGTCCGGTCCGGTCTGATGGATCGACTCGCCCCGGCTGTCGACCGCGACCGTGACCGGCATGTCGCAGACCTCGAACTCGCGGATCGCCTCCATCCCGAGGTCCTCGAAGGCAACCAGACGCGCAGAGCGGATCGCCTTTGAGACCAGATAGGCCGCCCCGCCGACCGCGATCAGATAGACCGCGCCGTGGCGTTTGATCGCCGCGATCGCCTCGGATCCACGCTCGGCCTTGCCGATCATCCCGATCAGACCCTGGTCGAGCAGGGCCTCGGTGAATCCGTCCATCCGGGTCGCCGTGGTCGGTCCGGCTGGACCGACGACCTCATCGCGCACCGGATCGACCGGACCGACGTAATAGATGAGGCGATTCGTAAGATCCAGCCCCCCGGGCAGGGCCTCGCCGCGCGCCAGGAGCTCGGCGAGTCGCTGGTGCGCCGCGTCGCGCCCGGTGAGCAGCCGGCCCGAGAGCAACAATCGCTCGCCGACCCGCCAGTCGGCGATCTCGGCGCGCGTGACTCGATCGAGATTCACCCGGCGTGCGGTGCTGTCGGGCGTCCAGATGATCGCCGGCCAGTCCGTGAGACGCGGCGGCTCCAGTTGAACGGGGCCAGATCCATCGAGGACGAACTCCAGGTGGCGGGTGGCGGCACAGTTGGGGATCAGGGCCACCGGGAGCGAGGCGGCATGGGTGGGGTAGGTCCGGATCTTGACGTCCAGCACCGTGGTCTGGCCGCCCAGTCCCTGGGCACCGATACCGAGCGCGTTGACCTTGTCGAAGAGCTCCAGACGCAGCGCCTCGATCGGGTCGGCGGGGCCGCGCGCTTTGAGTTCATGGATGTCGATGGGCGCCAGCAGCGCCTCCTTGGCAAGCAGCATCGCCTTCTCGGCCGAGCCGCCGATACCGATGCCGAGCATCCCAGGTGGGCACCAGCCTGCACCCAGTCCCTGCACCGTCTTCAACACCCAGTCGACCAGGTCGGCGTTCGGATTGAGGACGGCGAAGCGGGCCTTGTTCTCCGAACCGCCGCCCTTGGCCGCCAGCCGCACCTCGACCCGGTCGCCGGGTACCAGCTCGACATGGACCACCGCTGGGGTGTTGTCGCCGGTGTTTTGGCGCGCCCCGATCGGCGGTGACACGATCGAGGCGCGCAACACATTGTCCGGATGCCGGTAGGCGCGGCGTACCCCCTCATCGACCAGGGCCTGTAAGCCACGCTGGGTGTCCCAGCGCACCTCCATCCCGACCCTGAGAAAGACCACCACTGCACCCGTGTCCTGACAGATCGGTCGCCGGCCCTCGGCGCACAGCCGCGAGTTGTAGAGGATCTGGGCCATGGCATCGCGCGCGGCGGGCGACTCCTCGGCCTCATAGGCGGCAGAAAGCGCCTGGATGTAGTCGCGCGGGTGGTAATAAGAGATGAACTGGAGCGCGTCGGCGATGCTCTGGATGAAGTCGGATTCGCGGATGGTGGTCATGGTGGCGCGGGGGTGATGCTCGATCATGGCCCAAGGTCGTGCGGCCAATCTGGCCGAGACGCGATGGGAAAGGGGTCTATTGATTGTGCTCCATACGCCCCCTTCCTTGCCACAGATGCCGGGTGAAACCAAGTGTCGATCTTCATCGCCATCGAGCACACGACCCGCCTGGTCTTTCACAAGGTGATGCCTGCTAGAGGGCTGAATGTGCCCGACGTTTCCTCAAATATCTGGCCGAGACATCGCCCTTGAGGGTGCAGAAAATCCTGACCGACAACGGTAAGGAATTCACCGATCGCCTGTTCGGCAGCCGTGAAAAGGCCGCTTCAGGGGGGCACGAGTTCGACCAGCTCTGCGCGGCCTTGGGCCGCGAACATCGCTTGACCCGCCCGCCTCAAACGCAAACGAATGGCATGGTCGAGCGTTTCAACGGTCGTCTCGCCGATATTCTGCACGCGCATCACTTCAAGGATGGCGAATCCTGGGAGCAGACGATCGACCGCTCTGTCTGGCAGGCACACTAATGATCCACCGGCCACTCCCCTCGCTTGGCGCACGCACGCCCTTTCAGGCAATGAAGGACGTGTATGAAATAAAAACGTAACTGTTCAGGTTCCCCATAAAAGAGTCTCTGGTCCGGGTTTAAGAACGGGAAGGACAGCTGACAATAAGCGGCATGGAAAGACTGCCCGATCTTGCTGACCTGACGCACGCGGAGAAAGACGCACTCATTCATCTGCTGTGGGATTGGGTCACCGCGTTGCGCCAGGAAGTCGTCCGGCTGACAGCGGAAGTGACCCGGCTGCAGGGGGAAGTCGCCCATCTGCGCGGGCAGATGGCGAAGAACAGCCGCAACTCGAGCATTCCATCCTCGGCCGAAGGCTTGAAGAAGACGAAGTCGATGCGCAAGCAGGGAAGCCGACCGCCTGGCGGTCAGCCGGGTCATTCCGGTTCGACGCTCAAGCAAGTGGCGCAGCCCGATCACGTGGTGGATCATCCACTGCCCGAGGTATGCGACGTCTGCGGCGAATCGCTCACGGGGCAGGCCACGACCGAAATCCGCCAGGTCTTCGATCTGCCGCCGGTGACAATGGAAGTGACCGAGCACCGGATTCACGCGCTGCGCTGCACCTGCGGCAAACTGCACCGCAGCGAATTCCCGCCCGAGGTCACGGCCCCGGTTCAATATGGCCCCGGCGTCAAGGCGCAGGCGGTCTATCTGACGCAGCACCACATGCTGCCCGTGGCGCGCACCGCCAACGTCCTTGCAGACCTGTATGGTGTGCCGATCTCGACCGGCACGGTTCAGGCCATGATCGGGGAGGCGAGTGAGCGGTTGGCTCCGACGGTCGCGCGGATCGCGGATGCGGTCGCTCAGGCGGATGTCGCGGGCGCCGACGAGTCTGGCTTTCGCGTGGCAGGCAAGCTCAACTGGCTGCACACCGCGGTGACCGACACCCTGACCTGGCTGGGTCTGCATGCCAAGCGCGGCAAGGCGGCGTTTGAGGACTTCGGTCTGCTGTATCGGCTCAAGGGAACGCTGGTTCATGACGGCTGGGCCTCGTATCGGGAACTGACCTGCACCCATGCGCTGTGCAACGCCCATCATCTGCGTGAATTGACCTTCGTCCATGAGGAATGCGGACAAGCGTGGGCCAAGCGCATGATCGATTTGTTGGTCTCTGCCCACCATGAAACGGTGGCCGCCCATGGCCAGCCGCTGACGGCCCAGCGCATCCAGGCGATCCGCACTCACTACGAGGCGATCCTTGCTGAAGCGGCCGCCGCCAATCCAGAGAAACCCGCCAGCGGCAGACGCGGGCGCACGGCGCAAAGCGTGCCGTTCAATCTCTACCGACGATTGCGTGATCATGCCGACGATGTCCTGCGCTTCACGACCGATCCACGCGTTCCGTTCAGTAACAACCTTGCCGAACAAGCGATCCGCATGCCCAAGGTCAAGCACAAGATCGCCGGTTGCTTCCGCACCACCGAAGGCGCTTTAGCCTTCTGCACCATCCGCTCCTACCTCGCCACCCTGCAGAAGCAGCACTTCGACCTCTTCCAATCCCTCATCCAAGTGTTCAGGGGCAACACCCCTCAGCCGAATTTCTCGGGGTAGCTTCCCCGGGGGTGCCTGAACAGTTACGCGGAAACCATATAAACAATAGTTAGCCAGAACCGGAAACTCAGACGCCTATGAAAACTGACATCCGACTCGATCCGGCATACATCCTTCAGGATGACCTGATCAGGGATCTCCTGCCCACGCTTGGTCAGAAGCAGTGGCTCTCCTACGCGGACGCTGCGAAGGCTCTTGGGGATTTCCTGCCCACGCTTGGTCAGAATCAGTGGCAGGTAGTTTACGCGAGCAGGGACGGCAATCCTGACAGGTTCGGCATCTACTCCGCACTGCTGCCGTCTGCGGATCTAGCTACCGCACTGACGCAGGAGAGCTGGGACTTGAGCATAGGCGATGGACTTCCTGGCTTCAGTCAGTCTTGGAGGCAGGGTACAGAGGTCACGACCTATCACAGATTTGGCGGTTTTGGCGAGATTCGTCCCCTGGTCATCTACAGGCACTTTCACGGCGCTTGGCCTTCCTACATCGAGATCTGCGAGGAGTTCCGTCACTTCCACAACCTCGCTGAGGATCGTGAGCGCGGGGTGCTTCTCGACTTCGATAGGTCTGGCTACCCAATCAAGGTCGCCCAAATCCAGGAGCACGCCGTAGAGATTCAGTTGCCCTACTTGCTTCAGTTCCTTGCGGCGACGCAGCAGCACCTCGCCATCTTCTTCGATGTTGTCCGCTACTCTCTGATCCCGGTCGAAGATATTCTTGAAGACCAGCGGGAGTTGAAGCACGCAGATGACCGATCACGGTATTTCCGGCACGTTGTGAAGTGTGACTTCCAGCCCGGTTACCGCACCTTCTCCCGGCTGCTGGGCAAGGTTCTTGTTTCCCCTCCTTCACTTGAGCAGTGCGGCAAGTGGCCATTCGATGAGCGCAAGCCTGAGGCTGAGGTGTCCTTCGTCATTGGCGTCAATCCGGACGGCACGCCACGCGAGTTCACGTCTCACCCGGACAAGCTCTCCAACTACTTTGGTGCAAACCCCGGCGCGCCGAACTATCTCACGCCGGTCTATTTCAGGAAAGAGGTTCTTTCGAAGTACTATGCAGATCCGGACCGCTATTCCGTGTCCGACGGCCTGTTAGGCTGTTTTGGCCTGTGGAGCGTGCAAATCGATAATAACCACCCAACGCATGTAGTCGTGTTCCTCGGGGACCTTGGCCGCGATCTCCCTTACGAGGAGCGTCTCCACTGGAGGCAGTTCAACGTTCCTCCCCAGGGCGGCGTCAGCGAGACGAACTTTCGGCGCAGCTTTCTTGCCCAGTTTGCGCCTCCTAAAGCTGCAGATCTGCTCTTTCGGGCAGAGTACCAGCGGCTCAACACCGCCTGGCGCGAGACAATGGGATGGCCTCTCTTTCTTGAGCCTCGGGCCGGCGACGAATACCTTCTCGCCACTGTTCGCGTTCCGGTTACAAACTCGCAGTCCGAGTTGGACCAGCAGATTCTTGCGCTCACGAAGCTCCTCGTCGACTCGCTGAACGAGCACGCGCTTGTCTCCCACGCGGGACCGGGGCAGAAGGACGAGAAGGGAATCACGAAGCTTGAACGTTTCCTTGGAGGCAAGGGCTTTCCGCAGACGGCCGCTGTGATCCAATTCCTTCGAGATCTCCAGGCTCTTCGTTCCTCGGGCGCCGGACATCGCAAGGGCAGTGGCTACGACAAGATTCTGGCGGGCCTTGGAGCGAGCGCCCAGAGAAAACCTGAACTGATGGAGCGCCTTTTGCGTGAGGGAACTGCCGTTCTTCGTACCCTCGGTGACCATTTTTGCCCGCGTCACACATCGGCGGGCTCTGGCTAACAAGGCGGTCGAGCGGACGGCTGGCTCGCATTCGCTTGCCACCGCCGCTCACCGCCACCGTTAGGCATTCACCCACTTCAGAGGAGATCGCATCATGAAAATGTTTGCCTTGCTTGCCGCAGCCGCGTTGGCCTTGACGCTCGGGCTGGGCGCGCCGGACGCCGAAGCGAAACGTCTCGGCGGCGGCCGTCCGCTTGGCATGCAGCGCCAGATCGACGCGCCGAAGCCGGCGACGCCGCCCGCCGTGGCACCCGCGCCGACCCGTTCCGCGAGCGCAGGCGCGGCGCCTGCCGCTGCACAGTCGCCGGTTATCGATGGCGCCCGGTAGGCAAGGACCAAGGCAGGCCTCCTTGTATCCCATCCTTGTCGGCGGTCTCATGCCGATATTCCAAATAGACTTAATTGTCACATCCCGGAAGAGCTGAGATGCGCCCGGGGCTCAGCGCTGCACAGCAGACAGCCGAGGCCAAGCAGTATCGCAGAGGAACTGCAGGCACTCAAGCTGCGTGTATCGGCGCTGTAGGGGTCACTCGTCGTTGTGTACCGCCCCCAATTTTTTGGACACAGATTTGCAGCTCATGCGGTCTTGCGGATGGCATAAGACCGACGGGCTTCCAGGGGTGACATGAAGCCCAGTTTCTCGAGACGCCAGTGGCGATTGTAACGATCCCGGAACTCGGTCACGGCCTGACGCACCGCTTCGAGATTGCGGAAGACGCGACCATGAATGGCCTGTTCCTTCAGTGTCCGGTTGAAGCGCTCGGCCACACCGTTGGTCTGGGGCTCCGCCACGAAGGCGAAGCTCTTGTCGATCCCCCAGAACTCGATCTGCTTCAGGAAGTCGTCGGCGGTGTATTGCGTGCCGTGATCCATGCGCTGCTTCAAGCGAGCCTGTCCTGAATTTTGTGTGTGAGGCATCACATGTTGGGAAGGAGCATGTATGCCGAGCAAGAGCAGCAAGAAGAAGGTGGCGGTCGAATTGTCGTCGATCCCGAAAGAAGTGCTTGACCAGATGGTCATCGGGCCGATGACGGCGGAAGCGATCAATGCCGCGTCGATGGCCTTCAAGAAGGCGTTGATCGAGCGCGCCCTGAGGGCCGAATTGAGCCACCACCTGGGCTACCTGCCCGGCGCCGAGAAGCCGACTGGAGCCGGCAACCACCGCAACGGCGTCAGCGGCAAGACGGTGCTGACCGAAGACGGGCCGTGGCGCATCGAGGTGCCGCGCGACCGGGCCGGATGCCTCACACACAAAAATTCTGACACTCCTGGCCAATGGATGACATAGCCGAACATCGCCTGGCCGCCGCGTTCCCAGAACAGGGGCACAGCCCCGCGATCGTGTAGATGCAGGTGCAGGACGAAGAACTGCAAGGCACTACCCAGATCCGGCGCGGTCTGGGCGATCTCCCCCCAGGCCGCCCAGCGCATCTAGCCCCGAGTGCCGCCCGAGTTCCAGACCCAGGTGCGGGCAGCCGGTCGCCCGTGCACAGTGGTCGAGCAGGCGGCCCAGTACCGGAAAGGGCAGGGTCTTGTCCGGATCGTCGAAGGCGGTCGGGTTGGCGCCGCCCGCGCGGATCACACCGTCTGGATCCACGCCCATCGACGCGAGCAGTGACGGCAGCCGCAAGAGCGGTGCCATGCGGACCGCTCCATCGTCCGCCAGGACCAGGCCGGTCGTCCAGCGGTTGGGTCTGAGATCGCCTGTTTCCAATGAGGATTAGACATTCAGTGTGTGTTATTCGGGATGGAAATAGGTCAGCTCGAAAAAGGCTTGCAGCACTCAACGTAAGGTATTAGCATATCTTGCTCTTAACGACAGGCGCGTAGCTCAGTTGGTTAGAGCACCACCTTGACATGGTGGGGGTCGTTGGTTCGAGTCCAATCGCGCCTACCAACACCCACTGCCAGCCTTCAGCAATCCGCTTTTCAGCGAAAACCGGCTGAAAGCTGGCAGTTTTTTATTGTCCCTCGTTCAGAGACCGCGCTAATCGACTCACGCGATCCCTCGTATCGATCGCCACTGAAACCCAGGATTCAAGATGCCCCTGATTACGCTCCCCGATGGATCCCGGCGCGCCTTCGAGCACCCTGTCAGCGTCCAGGAGGTGGCTGCTGCCATCGGTCCAGGTCTGGCCAAGGCCGCGCTCGCTGGTCGCGTTGACGGTCGGCTCGTCGATACCTCCTACATCCTTGACCACGACGCCGAGTTGGCGATCGTCACCCGCAAGGACGAGGAGTTCGTGCTCGAACTGTTGCGTCATGATGCGGCCCATGTGATGGCGCAGGCCGTCCAAGAGCTCTATCCGGGGACCCAGGTCACCATCGGCCCGGCGATCGAAAACGGCTTCTATTACGACTTCGCCCGCGATGAGCCCTTCACGCCCACCGACTTGGAGCGCATCGAAGCGCGCATGCACGAGATTGTCGAGCGCGATCTACCCATCGTGCGCGAGGTCTTGGATCGCGAGGAGGCCAAGCGGCTCTTCGCCGAACGGGGCGAGCACTACAAGGTCGAGATCATCGACGACCTCATTCCGCCGGGCGAGGAGGTTTCGATCTACCGTCAGGGTGATTGGTTCGATGTCTGTCGCGGTCCGCACCTACCGAGCACCGGCAAGCTCGGCCACGCCTTCAAGCTGACGAAGCTCGCTGGTGCCTACTGGCGCGGCGACTCGCGCAACGCCATGCTGCAACGCATCTATGGAACGGCCTGGCGCGACAAGAAGGAACTCGACGCCTATCTGCATCGCCTGGAAGAGGCCGAAAGGCGCGACCATCGCCGGCTCGGCAGACAGCTCGACCTGTTTCACTTCCAGGACGAGGCCCCCGGCATGGTTTTTTGGCACGCCAAGGGTCGGGTGGTCTACCGTCTCGCCGAGGCCTATATGCGCGAAAAGCTCGCCGAATACGGCTATCAGGAGGTCGAAACCCCGCAGGTGCTCGACCGCTCGTTGTGGGAGCGATCGGGCCACTGGGACAAGTTCGCCGGCGGCATGTTCACCACCCGGCTCGACGACCGTGACTTCGCCATCAAGCCGATGAACTGTCCTGGTCACATCCAGATCTACAACCAGGGGCTCAAGAGCTATCGCGACCTGCCGCTGCGCCTGGCCGAGTTCGGGGTGGTGCATCGCAACGAGCCCTCCGGCACACTGCATGGTCTGATGCGCGCGCGCCGCTTCACCCAGGACGACGCCCATGTCTTCTGCACCGAGGATCAGCTCCAATCCGAGGTCGCGACCCTGATCGACATGGTGTTTGAGACCTATCGGGATTTCGGCTTTGACGAAATCGATCTGGCCCTGTCGTTGCGTCCCGAACAGCGGGTCGGTAGCGATGAGCTCTGGGATAAGGCCGAGGCCGCGCTCGCCCAGTCGCTCGACGCCAAGGGTCTGGCCTACCGCATTCAGCCGGGCGAGGGCGCCTTCTATGGCCCCAAGATCGAGTTCACCCTGCGCGACAGCCTCGGGCGCGCCTGGCAGTGCGGAACCATCCAGGTCGATTTCTCGATGCCCGCTCGTCTGGGCGCCTACTACATCGCCGAGGACAACAGTAAGCAGACGCCGGTGATGATCCACCGTGCCGTCTTGGGTTCGATCGAACGGTTCATCGGCATCCTGATCGAGCACTATGCCGGTCTGCTGCCGGTCTGGCTCGCCCCGGTCCAGGCCGTGGTGCTCAACATCACCGACCGCCAGGCCGAGTATGTCAGGGAGGTGGTTAAAACCTTGCGTGACAAGGGCTTCCGCGCCGAGTCTGACTTGAGAAACGAGAAGATCGGCTTTAAAATCCGCGAACACACCCTGCAGCGGGTTCCCTATCTGGCCGTGGTCGGAGATCGTGAGGTTGAGACCCACACAGTATCGATCCGCAACCGCCAGGGTCAGGATCTTGGCTCCTGTAGCCTTGATGCCTTCATCGATCGTCTAAACCAGGACGTCGCAAATCGAATCCATTGATGGATGGTCAAGAGGCGAACCGCACCATCGGTCAGTTCGCTTAGATTGCATTTAATTTGAGTTTTTGGAGGAACCTGCTATCGCCGCCCCAAAGCGAAACCGCGTCAATAGAGAGATCAACATCCCGGAGGTCCGACTGATCGGCGCGGATGGAAATCAGATCGGAGTCGTCAGTACCCGTGAGGCCCTGGCCATGGCCGAGGAAGCCGGGCTCGATCTCGTCGAGATCGTGCCCACCTCTGAACCTCCGGTGTGTCGGTTGATGGATTTCGGTCGGTTTCTCTTCGATCAGAAAAAAAGGAAGAGCGAGGCCAAGAAAAAGCAAAAGCAGGTCCAAATCAAGGAAATCAAGTTTCGCCCAGGGACGGACGAGGGAGACTATCAGGTCAAACTACGCAACCTGACCCGTTTCCTGAATGATGGGGACAAGGCCAAGGTCACCATGCGCTTTCGCGGGCGCGAACATGCCCACCGCGAACTCGGGCTGGATCTGCTGCGGCGGATCGAGAACGACCTGGCCGATATCAGCATCGTTGAACAGCAGCCGCTCATGGAAGGCCGGCAGATGGTCATGGTGCTCGGTCCCAAAAAGAAATAGCGACGCTCCGGCACATTAAGCCGTCCGGATCCCCAGATTAAATCGAGTCAGTTATCGGGCACCCAGGCGGTGCCCGATGCGTTCTTGGTTTCATTGGGGTTCGCGCCTATCGTCGCTTCCTACTCATCGGCAAATAGCGGAGTCAATAATCCCATGCCCAAGATCAAGTCCAATCGAGGAGCCGCGAAGCGCTTCAAGCGCACGCCTTCCGGTGCTGTCAAGTGCAACGCCTCGCACCGTCGTCATCTCCTGACCAAAAAGTCGACCAAGCGTAAGCGTCAACTGCGCGCCCCCCAGCGTATCCATCAATCGGATCTGCGTGCCGCGCGCCGCATGATTCCATACTGCTAGACTGCACTGACCCCCAGACCGGAGAGCGAGAGAATGCCAAGAGTCAAACGCGGCGTCACCGCCCATGCGCGGCACAAGAAGATCCTCGAACAGGCCAAGGGCTATTATGGAGCCCGAAGCAAGGTCTTCCGGGTCGCCAAGCAGGCGGTCATCAAGGCCGGCCAGTACGCCTATCGTGACCGTCGTCAGAAAAAGCGCGACTTCCGCGCGCTCTGGATCACCCGTATCAACGCTGCCGCGCGTGAGAACGGTCTATCCTACAGCCGCTTGATCGATGGGCTAAAGAAGGCCGGTGTCGAGGTCGATCGCAAGATGCTCGCCGATATCGCCTATCACGATAGCCTCGCTTTTGCGGCGCTGGCTGAGCAGGCGAAGGCTGCCCTGGCCTGATCCGGCGTGAGTCGTTGTCGCACTGGAGGGAAAGGCTCTGGTCTTTCCCTCTTTGCGTTGATCTAGTTGAAAATGGACTGGATTGACAGGATTATTCCAAATATTTCAATCCTCTCCATCCTGGAAAATCTTGTCGATCCTGTCTATTTCGGATCCCAGCCATGGTCATGGACTTGGTGGCTGGGTGAGTCGCTTTTTTGGAGAACCTCATGGCCGAACAGACCGCGCTCGGTATCCAGTCGCTCCAGGAGGCCGCGATCCAGGCCATCGCTCAGGCTGCCGACGCAGCGGCGCTCGATCAGGTGCGTGTGCGCTATCTGGGCAAGAGCGGAGAGCTGACCGCCCTGCTCAAGCAGCTCGGCACCCTGCCGCCGGACGCGCGTCCAGCTGCCGGCCAAGCCATCAATCGGGCCAAGGACGCTGTGCAGCAGGCGATCGAGACGCGCAAGTCTGAGCTCGAACAGGCCGCCCTCGCCGCGCGTCTGGCCGCTGAGCGCATCGACGTCACCCTACCCGGGCGCGGTCAGGCGCCCGGTGGGCTGCATCCCATCACCCGCGCGCTGCGGCGTATCGAGCGGCTGTTTGTCAACGCCGGCTTTGCCGTGGTCGAGGGACCAGAGGTCGAGGATGCCTATCACAACTTCGAGGCGCTCAACATCCCCGAGCACCATCCAGCACGGGCGATGCATGACACCTTCTATTTCGATGCCGAGCGGCTGCTGCGCACCCATACCTCGCCGGTGCAGATCCGGGTGATGGAACAACAGGCACCGCCGCTCAAGGTGATCGCACCAGGGCGGGTGTATCGCTGTGATTCAGATCTGACCCATACCCCGATGTTCCATCAGGTCGAGGGGTTGTTGGTCGATGAGGAGGTGAGCTTTGCCGATCTCAAGGGTGTACTTTACGCCTTCCTGACCAACTTCTTCGAGCGCGACCTCAGGCTGCGTTTCCGTCCATCCTACTTTCCCTTCACCGAACCCTCGGCGGAGGTCGACATCCAGTGCGTGATGTGCGATGGCGACGGCTGCCGTGTCTGCAAACAGACCGGATGGCTAGAGGTGCTCGGTTGCGGCATGGTCTATCCCGAGGTCTTTCGTCATGTCGGCATCGACCCCGAGCGTCATCTCGGCTATGCCTTCGGCATGGGCGTGGAGCGGCTGGCCATGTTGCGCTACGGCATCGACGACATCCGGCTCAACTTCGACAACGATCTGCGCTATCTGCGTCAGTTCCGCTGAGTGTGCTGTGACCGGCGACCGGATCGAGCCGCACCTGCGCCGTCCGTCGGGGTCAGACATCAATCATCTGATTTCAATTTTGCCCGAGGCCAAGCAGGCGTCGGGATAGGGAGTGGGACATGCGATTCAGTGAGGCATGGCTGCGCGAATGGGTGAATCCGCCGCTGGATACCCAGCGCCTGGCCGATCAACTCAGCATGGCTGGGCTAGAGGTCGACGCGATTGAACCTGCGGCCCCAGTTTTCAGTGGGGTTAAGGTTGGGCAGGTGCTCAGCGTCGAGCCACATCCGGATGCCGCCAAGCTGCATGTCTGCTCAGTCGATGTCGGTGAGGACGCTCCACTCCAGATCGTCTGCGGCGCGGCCAATGTCGCCGTCGGCATGAAGGTACCCGTGGCAACCATTGGGGCCTGTCTTCCGGGTGATTTCAAGATCAAGCCTGCCAAGCTGCGCGGGATCGAATCGTTCGGCATGATCTGTTCGGCGAGCGAATTGGGTCTGGCCGAATCCTCCGAGGGGATCCTGCCATTGCCCCCAGAGGCGCCGATCGGTGAGGATTTCCGCGCCTGGCTGGCGCTCGACGATCAGTGCATTGAGGTCGATCTGACACCCGATCGCGGTGACTGTCTCGGGCTGGTGGGGCTGGCGCGCGAGGTCGCGGTGATCAATCGCATGCCCCTGATGCCTATAGCCATCGACCCTGTCGCGCCGACCACGGATGAGCGCTTCCCGGTCCAGTTGCTGGCGCCCGAGGCCTGCCCGCGCTATGTCTGCCGCGTCATCCGCGGTATTGATCCAGCTGCGACCACGCCGCTGTGGATGCGCGAGCGCCTGCGGCGCGGCGGCATTCGTGCCATAAGCCCGGTGGTCGATGTCACCAACTATGTGCTGCTCGAAATCGGTCAGCCGATGCATGGCTTCGACCTGGCCAAGCTCGCGGGCGAGATCCGGGTGCGTTGGGCGATCGCCGGCGAGACCCTGACGCTGCTTAACGGCGAACAGGTGAGACTACGCGCCGACACCCTGGTCATTGCCGATGCCGAGCGCCCGGTGGCGCTGGCCGGTATCATGGGGGGTGCGGAATCCGCCGTCAGCGCCGAGACGCGCGACATCCTGCTCGAAAGCGCCTTCTTTACTCCGCTTGCCATCAGCGGTAAGGCGCGTTGCTACGGGCTGCACACAGATTCCGCGCATCGCTTCGAGCGCGGGGTCGATCCCGAACTCCAGGTGCGAGCGATCGAACGCGCCACACGCCTGCTGCTCGACATCGTCGGTGGCGAGCCAGGCCCAGTGTGCGAGATCAGCGCCCCCGAGCATCTGCCACGTCCGAGGTTGCTCCATCTGCGTGCCGAGCGGGTGGCGCGAATCCTGGGGCTGCAACTGTCCGATGCGACCATCGAGGACATCCTCGAACGGCTCGGTATGACCGTCGAGCGATGTGAGGGCGGCTGGCAGGTCAGGCCGCCGAGCGCACGGTTCGATCTGGTGCAAGAGGTCGATCTGATCGCCGATATCGGGCGTATTTATGGGTATGACCGGATCCCGGTCAATCGGGCCGGCTCGGCGACGGCCATCCAACCTGACTCCGAGACCCGATTCGAACTCGATCGGGCCCGGCTGACGCTGGTCGAGCGTGGGTTTCAGGAGGTCATTACCTATAGCTTTGTCAGTCCCGAGCTCCAGGAATTGGTCGAGCCAGGCGTCGAGACACTCAAACTGGCCAATCCGATCAGCGCCGAGCTCTCGGTCATGCGCACCAGCCTCTGGCCCGGATTGCTGCAAACCACCCTTTACAACCAGGCACGACAGATGGAGCGTGTGCGGATCTTCGAGACCGGCCTGCGTTTTCGCTTCGGCCCTGAAGGGCTGACCCAGACCCCGGGGATCGCCGGCCTGGTCGTCGGCGACCGGCTGCCGGAGCAGTGGGGCCAGAAAGGGCAGGGTGTCGATTTCTTTGATCTCAAGGCCGATGTCGAGGCGCTTTTGACCCAGACCGGCGTCCTGGCTGAGTTCCACTTCGTGCCCGCCGAGCATCCGGCGCTGCATCCGGGCCAGACCGCTCGTATCGAGCGCGCCGGTCGGGCGGTCGGTCTGATTGGGATGCTGCATCCGGCGCTTGCCGCACGGCTCGATCTGAACGGCGATGTATTCCTATTCGAGCTTGATCTAGTCCCGCTGACACCTGGTGTGTTGCCGCGCTATGCCAGGATCTCGCGTTACCCCAGTATCCGGCGCGATCTGGCCATTCTGGTCGATCAAGGGGTCAGTTATGAAGCGGTCGAGCACTGCATCCGCTCGGCGGCCTCCGACCTGTTGCGCGACCTGATCCTGTTCGATGTCTACACCGGTCAGAACATCGAAAAAGGTCGAAAAAGTCTCGCTTTAGGATTGATTTTACAGTCTTTTTCTCAGACACTTACCGACGAAATCATCGAGGCGACGGTGGGGCGGATCCTGGATCGCCTGACCACTGAACTCGATGCACGCTTGAGGGATTGAACAGGTATGGCGTTGACCAAAGCCGACATGGCCGAGCATTTGTTTGAAGAGCTTGGCCTGAACAAACGTGAGGCCAAGGACATCGTCGAGCGGTTCTTCGAGGAGATCCGCGCCGCCCTAGAGCGCGGCGAGCCGGTCAAGCTGTCCGGGTTCGGCAACTTTGATCTGCGCGAGAAGAAAGAGCGCCCAGGGCGTAATCCCAAGACCGGCGAGGAGATCCCCATCACAGCCCGCCGTGTCGTGACCTTCCGGCCGGGCCAAAAGCTCAAGTCGAGGGTAGAGGCCTATGCGGGAACCGAGCGATAGCCTGATCGGAGCGAGCGACGGCGAACTACCGCCGATCCCCGGCAAGCGTTATTTCACCATCGGCGAGGTCAGCGAGCTGTGCGGCGTCAAGCCGCATGTGCTGCGCTACTGGGAGCAAGAGTTCCCGCAGCTCAAGCCGGTCAAGCGGCGCGGCAATCGTCGCTACTATCAGCGACATGACGTGCTCATGGTGCGCCAGATCCGCAGTCTGCTCTATGAGAAGGGATTTACGATCAGCGGCGCCCGTCAGCAGCTCAGCGGCGAGGGCGCCAAGCAGGATCTCAGTCAGACCCATCAAATCCTGAGACAGATACGGCTCGAACTGGAAGAGATCCTGCATGTACTGCGGCGTTGACGCAGGCTGTGCCGCAGCGTATGATCTCACCTCTTTTCAACGGGGCGTAGCGCAGCCTGGTAGCGCACCTGAATGGGGTTCAGGTGGTCGGAGGTTCAAATCCTCTCGCCCCGACCAATAAAACAACGGCTTAAGACGGTCTCCCGTCTAAGCCGTTTTTCTTGTGCCCCAGTTTTGCCCCAGTTCAGCGACCAACTCGGATCAAATCGGCTTTGTCATCTCCCCCGCTCGACCTCGGCGGCCGGGGCGCGGCCTATTACGGATGGTGCGGGCGATGTCGTCTCGGACAGTGACGGGATTGCAGTAAGTGTATATCGATGTCTCCGTGCGTCAGGGGTTGAGGATTCATGGTGGATTGTGTGCTTGAATGACGCCGGATGATATCCCAAAGTATTTGTCTCCAAGCGGCGCCATCCAAGACAGGTGATCGAGGCGTATCGGCGTCCCCCGCGAGATCAAGACCGAGGAAGACCGGAAGGCCCGACAGCCATGCGCCTTCTCATCAAACTCCTGAAATGGATCGGCCTGCTGTTGGGTCTTCCCCTGCTGGTGCTCATGGGCCTGATTGCCTGGGATGCTCGGCAACTGGAGAAGGCCGTTGAACAGGTCGCGGCGTCCTTCACCCTCGGCGGATCGCCCTTCATCATTCCGCTGCCGGCGGATCGTATCGCGATGGTGTCGGTCTCCAATCGGGATTCACGCCGAACCTGCGCGGATCTGGTGGTCCACAACGGTGTGGTCCGGTCGGCCCGGATCGCCGGACAGGCCGTTCCAATGGCCTTCGATGGTGGAATCGATCTGACGGCCCAGGCCGAGGCGCTTCAGCCCTGTGATCGGATCGACATCGCGCTCATGGCGAACTGGGGCTACCTGAAAGGCGGGTTTAGGCTGGAGTACGCCGGGTCGCGCGTGACCCAGATCGGTGAACGCCGGCTGTGAGATTGAGGGACCGATACAACCATGAGCCACCTCAAAGACCTCGTCGAATGGATCGACCGGCTGATCGACGGTGCCGGAGTGCTGGTCATCGTCGCCGGTATCCTGATCGCCGGCGCGCGCGATCTGATGTAGCGCTGCGCACAGAGCGATCCATACCACCGACTGCGGTAGGATCTGGGGCGCGGCATCCTGCTGGGCCTGGAACTGCTGGTCGCGGCCGACAGCATCCGCGCCCTGGCCGTGCCGCCGACGCTGGAGGGCGTGATGGTGCTGGGCCTGATCGTGCTGATTCGGACCTTCCCGAGCATGGCGCTTCAGGTGGAACTAGAGGGACGCTGGCCGTGGTAGCGGGGCGGGAGGGTCAGTCACCTGAGTGATCCGACCCGATGCTGGGCTATTTGAACAGATCCTGCGCGGCTTTGGCCAAGTCTTCTGGGGCCGGGGAGGCCCCTGCCGCTGGAGTCAGGCTGGGTTCAAAATGCTCGCAGAAGTTGGCGTGCGTCTTGTCGAGCACGCGCTCGGCCAGGGGCTCCAGGCAATCGTTGGGGCGGCCCCTGGCATAGTGGCGGCAGTTGCGGCAGACGTGGGTCGGCTTGCCGCAAGCCAGGCAGCTCGCCTCGCGCCCGTAGTCCGATTGGCTCAGGGCGGCCTCGCAGTTCCAGCACTTTCCAACGATCTCGGTGTTCATTCACTGCCCTCGCGTGGATATTCGATCCAGCGTAATGAGGGTGGCGTTGGTGGAAGCTCGGCGAAGCCGTCTCCCGCGCCCGTCACGACGAACTGGAGATGGGCCTCAGGGCCAGTGGCCCTGGGGTCTGGGTTGAGATCGGTGATCCCGATCCAACCACGCATCTTGAGACCCTGATCCTGCGCCTCTGGAGTGAGGCGGGAGCGCACCTGGATGATGTCGCCCGGCTTCAGCCGGAGGCTGGATTGCAATACAGAAATGACCTCCATCCGGTAGAGCGCTTCGTAACCTGTCTGCTGCCGAGCTTCCAACACCTTGACCTCCAGCTTTGCTGCCACTCCCGTCGGCGGTGACTGGTCAGCCCGGACCGCTCCCCACAAGACCGACAGTATCCCGAGGGCCGCAAGGGCTGTGATCCGAATCGCATTGCGTTTGAACATGACAGAGTCCTCGTTGAAGTTGACATCGCCCTGTGCGGTCTTGACCAGACCTCCACCCTGTCCCCACAGCTCGCTGGACAATCCCGATGGGGATCTCTACATCTGTCCCAACGGCAGCCATGAGTGGCTACAACAGACCGATGAAGCGGGCGACGAGGACGCCATCTTGGTCAAGGACGTTGTCGCCAGTTAGAAGGTCGCGTTGTTCCAACCGAACAGATGGCGGGGTGGGGAAGAGAACTCGATATAGACCCGCTCAGGCGGGATGGCCAGGGTCTCGGCGAGCAGGCCACAGAGCGCGCGCGAGAACTCCGGTGTCCGCGATTCGGGCAGACCCAGGCTCTTGAGTTCCAGATAGGCGGACGGGTCAGACGTCCCGGCAAACAACAGGTCGCGCCCGCTCTCCAGGATCACCATGACATAGGACTCGGGTTTGCCGAGCAGGTCAGCGACCTGGCGCGAGGCACGGGCCAACAGCTCGGGGCGGGACTCGGGGGCGATCTCGACGTTGGTCAGCAGGCGCAGTGTGGGCATGGGGGAATCCTCATGACGATGACAGGGCACTCAGGATCGCACGCAAACGCTCGACTGTCTGGACCTGGAAAACAGATTGACAGGGCGCGTTTTTGCAGTAAAATGAGAACCATTATCAAATAGACCCGCCAGCCACTCCAGACCGGATCGCCACGTCGGGTGTTTCCTCAACTGCGTAAGCTCGGGAGAAACACGCCATGTCCGCTCTGACACATCACCTGGAACTCGACGACCTCACACGACTGGAGCCCGCGCACCTGCGCCGACGCCTCGCCGATCTCATCCATCAGTATGTGCACGAGCGCTCGGTTGCGCTGGCCGAGACCATCCTATGCCATATCGAGGCGCTGTGCCTGCATCCCACCGATTGTCGGGAACCCGAGCAGCTGTGTGCCTATCATCGGCTGGCCTGTCACTGGCGTTGCCTCGCCGAGGTGCAGCGTCTGCGCGAGCAACGGGGTAATCCGGCGTGGCGACCTTGAGCGCCTGGATCAGGCACTTATTCACGATGATACAGAATCCGGTGATGACGGCAAGACAGCTTCAGATGTCCGCTATCCGACGCTGGCCATTCTGGGGGCCGGTGTTGAGCACAGGTTTCGTACCAGCGCTGTTGCTCATTGGTATGGTGCTTGGTCTCTCCTTTTGGATTTGATGGTCCCTCAGCCGGTTGAGGAGTCGACTGGGGCGGTCGATGGTCCCCTGCTGGGGACCCTGGTCGGGGCGCGGCCCTTCAGATCCGACCAGCATTCCAGATCCAGTCTGCGCCCTGATGCAAATCGACGGCCTGGCGTACCTCCGGGCAACTCAGGCCCTTGACCAGGTGCGCGGCAAGCCTTGGCCTTCAGGCCAAGGAAGGATCGCGCGGACGGCGCAGCCGTCCTACAATCCTGTTGTCGCTGATACCCAAGGCGACCTACGGCGGGGCACGCCGGAAGTCACGCCTGTGGAGAGACGAGCAGCGGTTGCGCACTCGGCCCAGGAACCCATCGAAGCGACTTAAGGGCGGCTCAATGCCGCGCCTTAAAGCGCCGTAGCAATCTCCGGACGGAAGGCCGGGGAGGATGTCAAGCCGGCAATGTCTATCCGACCCGGCATGGAGCGTGCAACGACATGACGATCCCCAGTACCCTGTTACAGGCCGACGCGCTCGGCATTCGTCTCGAAATCGTCAATGGTCTGCCCATCTGGGAGGCGCAACCCGTCTACCGACATCAGAAGCAGATCGACCGCATCGTCAGGAGTCTGCGCGGTACCCGCGACACGGATGACGCCTGCGGCTGTATCTACGCCATCGATGTCTATGTTCAATTCGCCGGCGGCCTGAAACGACCGGATATCTCGATCTTTTGCCGAGAGCCGCCCGAAGATCAGCAGGATAGCGTGCTGACCCTGATCCCGGAGGCTGTCATCGAGGTGGTCAGCAAGGGCTACGAGGCCAAGGACCTTGAAATCGGTCCGCCGTTTTATCTGTCGCAGGGCGTCAAGGATGTTGTGGTGTTTGATCCGGCGACACTGTTGGTGCTGCATGTGCGCAAGGACGGCGCGATCCGTCAGGTTTCGCCGGTCAAAATTGCGCTGGAGTGCGGCTGCGAAGCAATCGTTTAAAGTGGCCCTGGAGCGACTGGAGTGAAGTCCTGCGGGATTGGTGCGTGACAGCTAACTGGATTGGACGAAATAGATGGGCGATATGACGCGGGTCTGTCTGATCGAGGACGACGCCATCATGGGTGAGGCGCTGGTGGAGCGTCTGACCCTGGAAGGATTCGCCGTGGACTGGCGACGCACCGGGCGCGCTGGGCTGGCGGCGCTGCGTGAGACCGGGGTCGAGCTCGCGGTGATCGACGTGAATCTGCCCGACCTGTCCGGGATCGCCCTCTTTGAGCGCCTGATCGCTTCGCGTGTCGATCTGCTGCCCACGCTCTTCATCACCGGCTATGGCACCATCGAGGACGCGGTGCGTCTGCTCAAGCTCGGCGCCGCCGACTATTTGACCAAGCCCCTCGATCCGGGCGCGCTCATCGATAAGCTGCGTGCACTCGCTGCCACGAGTGCGCCCCGCCGCGACGTGCGCCAGGAGGTCAGCGAGCACGAACGCCTGGGGATCTCACCTGCGATGTGCCGTATCGAGGCCGAGCTCGACCGTCTGGCGCGTCATCCGCAGACGCCCGTTCTCATCAGCGGCGAATCGGGCGTGGGCAAGGAGGTCGTTGCCCGCGCCCTGCATCGGCGTCAGTGCCCGCAGGCGCCCTTCGTTGCGGTCAACTGTGCGGCACTGCCCGAGACCCTGATCGAGGCCGAGCTCTTTGGCCATGAGCGTGGGGCCTTCACCGGGGCCGAGCGCCGTCGCCCCGGTGTCTTCGAGCAGGCCGGCGCAGGCGTGCTCTTTCTCGATGAGATCGGCGATATGCCGCTGGCCCTGCAGTCGCGCCTGCTGCGGGTGGTGCAGTCACGCCAACTAACCCGGATCGGCGGCGTCGAGCCGGTTGAAGTCGGGGCGCGTCTGGTGTGCGCCACCCATCGCGATCTGGCCGCCCTGGTGCGCGCTGGGCACTTTCGTGAGGATCTCTACTACCGGGTGCGGGTGCTAGAGATCGCGATCCCACCGCTCAGAGAGCGTCCCGAAGACATCCTCTGGCTGGCCGAGCGCTTTCTGGCCGAGCATGGCGCGCGCTTTCCGGATGAGCGTCGCCGGCTCGAAGCGGCGGACCGCCAGTGGTTACTGAATCAGCCCTGGCCGGGCAATGTGCGCGAGTTACAGCATACGCTCGAACGCGCCTGCATCCTCGGGCAGGGCGAGCGATTGCGGCTGAGATCGACCGACACCGCACTGGCGGAAACCAGCCTCAGACAGCAGACCGAGGCCGGTGAGCGGGCCACGATCCTGGCCGCGCTCGTCGAACAGGACTATCGCATGACCCAGACCGCTGCCCGGCTTGGCATCAGCCGTAAGACGCTGTGGCAGAAGATGAAACGCTATGGGCTGTCAAGAACTGAGGATGCAGGTTGAACTGAGCGGACGCGGCTGTTTGCCGTCGAAGCAGGCCGGGTAGAGAGTCGCCAGGTCGAGTGGGAGCTTCTTCGGCGTGGGCTTGGGCAGGCTCCAACGAGCGGCGCGCGTCGCGGTTTTCGGCTTGAACCGGCTCAGGGTGTTCAAGCGCTTCGCCTCGGCTCAGCGATCGAGACAGAGGTCTTGCGCCCCGACGCCCTTCAGCCGGTGTCGACTAGCCCGAGCAAGCCGCCTTGCAGGTACGGCGAGGGGGATCTCAATTCATGGCGATAGACCTCATTGGGACGGTGATGTCGCAGGATCGGCGGAGGGTCGATACCCCGGAAGTAATAACACCTTGGCGATCTCGATCGGCCGGGTCGCGTGACGCTCGGCGATCTGTTTGAGCGTGTCCCCGCCGTGTGCCATGATGCCGATGGCGGCCAGCCGTGCGACGGCGCTGTCGGGTGCGAGACCCTGCTCTATCGCGAAGGCAGCCAGGGTCTTGCCGCCGAATCCGGTGCCACTCAGACGTGCCTCGATCTCCAGGGGGTTGCTATTGGCGCTTGGCGCCGGGGCGGTTTTTTGGGGAATCAGGGCGAAGAGCGCCGCGGGCGTGGTGTCATGGGTGCGCGCGAGGATCTCCAGGTTCGTGTCCGACTTCGTGATCGAGATCCCAGCCGCGTTCAGCGCCTCAGGCGGTTTCGAGATCGAAACCGAGCCGTTGCGCCAGCACCGGCAGCGGTGTGGCCTCGGCACGGGGATAGGGCGGCTCCTGGCCGGGGGCACGGCCCCAACTGGACTTGGCCCAGTCGTTGAGATCGAACAGCCAGCTCACCGGTGGCACCGCGAACAGCGCCCCGAGCACCAGCAGCAGGACGGCAGCGAGCGAGGTGATCAGCTCGCGTTTGAGCGTCAAATGGCCGCGTACCCGTTCGGCCAGATAGCAGGTGAAGGGCTTCCAATTGAAGTAGAGATGCAGCGCGCCACTGACAATGAAGACTGCGCCAAACAGGATATGGATATCGGCCCAGCCGTCCTTGTCGAGCCCGGCCAGCGTCCAGAAGATCCAGTTGGCGACCCGGCCATGGGGCACGATATAGAGCACCAGACCGGTCAGGGTGAGCACCACGAAGGACCAGGTCACCAGGAAGGCGATGAAGGCGCGGGTAGAATGGACGTTCTTGAGCATGCTCGTTCTCCCGTGTTACGCAGGGATCGAACGCCAGTCGCGCCACAGCGCCCAGGCGCCTCCCCCTAGCACGCCGATGAAGACTAGGAAGGCCCAATTGGCCAGCGACAGCCCCAAGATCACCAACTGCTTGTCCTCGCAGAGGCCGCTGGCCATAAACAGTGCGGGTGACTGCTGGCCGAGCCACTCGACCAGGCGCTCGATCGGCCCCAGCGGGCCGCCGATACAGGAGGCCTGATCGATCGGCTGCCATTGCAGCCAGCTCTGATAGGCCGCTACGCCGCTGCCGAGGACGGCGAGTACCAGGAAAAGGACGGCGGTCAGCCGTGCACCGAGACGTCGCCAATCTGGATACGACAGCGCCGCCGTCAGCGCTGCCAGGAGCGCCATCAACATGAACAGCGTGCGCTGGAAGATGCACAGATGGCAGGGCTCTAGCTCCAGCCAGGGCGTGAGCACCAGACTGGCAAGCGCGACAGCGGCTGTGATCAGGGCCAGGAGTAACCAGAGCGGGCGTGGGGTAGGGGCTGGCATACGGGTAAATCCTTGATCGTGGGTGGGTGTATGCTGATTCGAGACTGGCGCAGGATCAGGGTCGCGCCCACCCCGGCCATGCCAAACAGCGTGGTCAGGTCAAAGGCGATCAGGGCGGTGAGAACGAGGAGGATCATGCGAGCGACCGCGCCTCGCGGATCCCGGTGCTCCGCTCAGGACCCGAGGGTGTAGCCGGTGACCATCTGGATGCCGTCGGCAAGGCAGGTGGCGCAATGGCCCTCGCCAGTTCCAGGAGGGCCAGGCGTTGACCCTCGGCGGCGCGTTTGAGCCGACCGCGCAGTCCCATCAGCATCGCCGGGCATTGATGGCCGTACAGTGCAAGGCCGTGCGCATAGAAATCGTTGGCTTTGATCATGGATCGCAGGATCCGGGTTGTGCTTTGGCGAAAGGGGCCGAATGGCCCCGACATACGCGAAGACGCGGACGACGGCAAAAGGATGCACCTCATCGCCCTCACCGCCCGTCGCTCAGCCGCCGGTCATCAACCGAGGTTACCGACGCGACCACAGCAGTCGCCATACTTGATGCATCAACCACAGGACTCCAACGCCGATCAGGGCCAACTGCAGTTCACCCGTGTTACCCGACCCGCCGCCGACATTGCGGCCGAATCCTTCGGCAGCGCCCCAACAGCTCACCTGGGCCGCACATAAAACAAGCACGATCACCCAGCGAACAAGGGTTTTGCCGGGCGGGGGCTGACGCAGGCTGGTGCGAGCCATCACGACAATGGCCATCAAGGCACCACCGCCGCACAGCAGAAAGTAAAAGGGAATGATCAGTAGGAGTTCCATGGGTGGGACTCACGGGGTCTGGAGAACGGCTTGGCCGTCTGCGGTGGTGTTCTCGGCTGGAATCGACTCGGGTCGATCGCCCGCCTTGGCGTCCGCGGACGGGCCGAACAGCTCGTCGTATCGAACATCGCTCCAGGGTCTGCCCCAACGCCCCGACTCCTTCAAGTCACGATGGTAGCAGCCTTCGCCGTCGAACAGCATGAACGGTTGCCCGTTTTGCCGCATGACCAGTGCCGTGCCGGCCTTGCTCCAGGACGCCTCCAGGCGGTCGGAACGCCACACGGGACCGCTTCCATCATCGTAGGCGAATTCGACGAGCGCCATCACCTCCGCGGCGGGGATGTCGTCCGCCGCCGCTGGCGGTAGGCGAAAGCCGTGCGAGAGTGGGAGCGGAGGGTAGGTTCGCTGCTGGAAGCGCCCCGGGGTCTCGGTGCGATTGTAGATCCAGCAGGCGGCCCTGAGTGGCGTATCCGGGCCGTTGTAGTGTTCCGCCTTAAGTGGCGTTGTGCGATCGCCGATCCGCGTATCGTTGACGGTTAGGATCTTCAACGCTGGATCATCGGGCCGCTGATTGATCCGCAAGCCTCGTGCATCGGGATCCCTGGGGACGAGCAGCCAGCCGGAGAGTCCGTCATCGAACAGCCACGGCTTCAGGGGCGGAACGACCCAGCCCGGTGGCGCCGCCATCAGCGCCTCGTTTCGCTGCCGCGCTTCCTCTTGATCCTCCTCATGGCAGTCACCGGGATCGTCACCCGGCACCTCCACCCACTTGTCCAACCAGACGCCGGCGGTGCGCACCTCAAAGCGGCTCACCGTCAGTGTCCGATCGACCGTGATACAGCTCCCCATGCCATAGCGCTCAGGTGCGATCTCCCGGGTCTGATCCTTCTCGTCGACGAGGGTCAGCACACCGTCCGAGTAGGAATACCGCAAGCTGTCGTCTTCGCAATCCCAGCCCAGTCCGACGGAGGTCGAGCGGCGGAAGACCTCGGCGGCAAGAAGGAGCGGCGACTCCAGCGCTCCTGGTTTTACGAAGAACAAGTAGCGGGGGTCGGTGAGCCCCCAACCGCCGCGATCTTCGGTCTCAATCAGGTAGAGATCGGGCGTCCCGACCAGCCGCCGGACCGCGACATCGAACGGGATGGGGCCGCAATCGGTCAATGGCTCAACGACCAGGCCGCCCTCGCCGCTGAGCGGGATCGGATCCTCTCCCTCGATCTCAAGGATCGCCGCAACGGATGAATCTGCCCGGGCGGCGTCCTTGAGTTCCTGAGAGACCGCCATGCGGATGGCGAACCTCGGATCACGGCCCTGGCGCAGTACCGTCAGTGGTTCGAGCCGAAAGGGGCGTACCACGTCCGTCGATTCTTGCCGCCACTCCCCCCGGAGACCACCCTCGGGATCGAATTGGCCCGTGAAGTGTTTGCTGGCCTCTCCGGTCTGCTCGTCCCGCGCAACGAATCGCACCACGTCGCCTTCGCTGCCGTCGTCTTCCAGAACCTGGCGCGCGTAGCGAAAGCGATTGGTCGCAGCGTCGTACCGGCCGGTATCGTCGAAGGAGTACCAGAGGTCCGGTGTGTCGTCGGGCTGGTCGCGAGTCAGGAGTAAGGTGATCGGACGATCTCCAATCACACCGGCATAGGCCCCGAAACAGCGCCCCCCCCGACAGGCCAGAGAGCCGCCCTTCGTCGGTGGACGCGTCTTGGGTGGCGAGCAATCCCACCAGAATCAGCCGGCAACCAAAAGGTGGCGATAATCTCAAGCCGGGTCTGCTAATCGGGTCAGCGATCAAGACGGATGTCTTGCGCCCCGACCCCTTTCAGGCGGTCGACCAGACCGAGCAAGCCGCCCTGCAGGTACTTGGCGTTGAAGCCTTGGGCGATGAGGTAGCTGCGCGCCATGTTGGAGCGGTCGGTGAGCGGACAGGCGACCACCAGCAGCTTGTCCTTCGGCAACTCGTCGAGCCGCGCCGGCAGTTCGTTGGCTGGGATGTGCAGGCCGAAATTGAGCTGCCAGACGGCGGTTTCCTCCGGCACACGGATGTCGAGCAATTCGGCCTCGCCCTTGTTGTAGGCGGTGATGAAGGCGTCGATGGCGATGCGGGCGTTGCCCATCTGCGCCGGCACGATGGTGGCGGCGAATTCGTCGAGGGTTTGGGTCATCTTGATCATCTCCGGGCGTCAGTGATTGGTGGTGTCTGATTGCAGCGCGTCCATGTAATCACGCGCCCGGTCGCCGCGCAGATGGTTGGCAAGGCCGAGCATCCCGTCGGTGAGATAGCGCGCGTGAAAGCCCTTGAGGGTCAGGAACAGCCGGGCGATCTCGGCGCGGTCGTAGTGCGGGCACATGGTGACGATGGTCTTGTTCGGATCCAGCTCGTCGAGCCGGTCCGGCAGCTCATTGAGTGGGATGTGCCGGCCGATGCCGAGGCGCCAAGCAGCGTATTCCTCGTTGAAACGGATGTCAATCAGTTGTACCTGACCCTCAGCATAGAGCTTCAGCAGCTCGGGGAGCTGGATCTTCATCGCGACGCGCTCGTCGTAGTCGAAGCGGCGCAGATAGTCGGCGAAGGGGATATCGTTCATGGACGTGAATCTTGGTGGAGTGGGTATGTCAGGGGAATCGGCGCGGTCACAGCAACCCCCAGGCGGTCTTGATCGCAACAGCGAGCAGCACCAAGGCGATCAGGCGCTTCAATTGAGGGGCGCTGAGGCGCTCGGTGGCCAGCCAGGCACCGAGTGCCGCCCCGGCCAGGGTCGCGACAGCCGTGACGCCGAGCAGGGCGGGGTCGATGCGTGCGACCTGGACATGCGCCAGGAAACCGCTCATCGAGGCGAAGATCACGACGAAGGACGCGCTGGCCGAGGCGCGCTTGGGTTCCAGCCCGGACGCCACCAGCGCCGGCACGATGATGTTGCCACCACCGACGCCGAGCAGCCCGCCGATGAAGCCCGCCGCGCCGCCGACCGGTAGCCCCAACGCCAGGGTGGCGCCCGTGGAGGCTCGGCTCGAACGCGGCTTGGGCCGGTAAAACAGCATCATGCCGGCGGCGAAGACCAGAAAGACCACGAACAGCCACAGCAACGGCGTCCGGTCGAGTCCGTGGGCGGCCCAGACGCCCACGGGCGACAGACCGACCGCCAGCACCAGGATGGGCGCGACCAGCCGCCATTCGACCAAACCCTTGCGCATGAAGGTGATGGAGGCGACCGTCATCCCGAGCGCATTGAGCAGCAGTGCGGTGGCCATGGCGGTGTGCAGCTCGATGCCGAAGGCGAGGAAGACCGGGATCAGGATCAGCGCCGCCCCCACCCCGGCCATGCTGAACAGCGTGGTCAGGGCGAGCGTGATCAGGGCGGCGAGGATGAGCAGCGTCATCGGACCGACTGGAGCGTGCGGATCCCGGTGATCCGCTCAGGACCCGAGGGTGCAGCCGGTGACCATCTGGATACCATCGGCAAAGCAGGTGGCGCAATGGCCCTCGCCAGTTCCAGGAGAGCCAGGTGTTGACCTTCGGCGGTGTGCTCGAGCCGATCGCGCAGTCCCATCGGCATCGCCGGGCATTGATGGCCGTGCTCATAGCAGGCGTTGGCTTTGATCATGGTCGCAGGATCCTGGTTGTGCTTTGGCGAAAGAGGCCGAATAGCCCCGACATGCGTGAAGACGCGGACGAGGGCAAAAGGATGCACCTCATCGCCATCACCGTCCAGATCGCCCACCGAGCGACACCCCGCGCATCAGTCAAAAGGCCTATGTCATCGGCTCGAACCTGGAGGCCCTGACCCTGGTCGGTGGTCTGCCCGGTGCCATCGGTTATGTCTCGTTCGGCACCGCGCACGCGATGGCCGAGGCCGGTCTGCCGGTCAAGATGCTGGCGCTCGGTGGTGACGAGCTTCCAGCGTGTCAGCGGACTGGTCGGCGAGATCGCCCAGCTCAGCGGTAAGCAGAATGCCGACGTCGAGGAAGTGGTGCGGGCGCTCGCCGCTCTGGACGCCATCACCCAGCAGAACGCGGCGCTGGTCGAACAGTCGGCGGCGGCGGACGAGAGTCTGGAGCAGCAGGCCGTGGAACTGGAGGCAGTCGTGGGACAGTTCCGGCTGCGGAATGCTTAGCGTGTGCTGACCGCGCCGCCCAGGGTGCCAAGGCTTGAAGCGCTGTGAACCAGGCCTGGGCGGAATCGAGTGCGCCGACACTTGAATGGCCCACCGCCAATAAGGCCTATTGCTCGCGTCCGGTTTGAGTGCGGTTGAGGCGTTACGCTTGGGTAACGTTTGGCTAGACGTGTTACCCCGAATTCAAGTTTTTGAATTGCAAAGAAAATAGACATATTTGCCCGATTCGAGTGTTACGTTCTTGTAACGTCTACCGTGCCGGACGCCCGGATCACCTCCCAATGCCACCCCGCTCGTATTGATAATTGTCAATCCAATCAATCCCCTGGCCTTTGTAGTGAAATAGTCAGGTATGTGCCCTGCTTGCCCGGTCGGAACAAGAGGGTCGCCATGACGGCCCGGTTCATATCAGCCCCCATGGGGCTCACCGGAGGAGGGGAGACATCATGCCTGTCGGGTTACAAGCCCAACCATCGCTCGGGGTGCCGGGCAAGAAGCGCTGGGCGATGGTCATCGACCTGCGCCGCTGTATCGGCTGTATGGCCTGTGTCTGCGCGGACAAGGCCGAATACGACGTGCCGCTCGGGGTGTGGCGCACCATCGTCAAGGTCAAGGAGACCGGGAGCTATCCCAACACCAAGCGCCATTTTATGCCGCGGTTGTGCAACCACTGCGACAACCCGCCGTGCGTGCGCAACTGTCCGACCGAGGCAACCTATAAGCACGAGGAGGGCTTCGTGCTCCAGCGCTACGAGCGCTGCATCGCCTGCCGCACCTGTATCGCGGCCTGCCCCTACAACGCCCGTCACGTGCTGCCGAAGAACCGCGACCGGGTGAAGATCGGTGGGGTGATCGACAAGTGCACCTTCTGTCATCACCGGGTGGCGGCTGGCCTGGTCCCGGCCTGTGTGCAGACCTGTATCGGGCGCTCGCGCATCTTCGGCGACCTGAACGACCCCAACAACGAGGTCGCACGCCTGGTCGCGCGCCACAGCGTGGTCACACTCAAGCCCGAGAAGGGCACCGCCCCGCAGGTTTATTACATCAAGCCAGACCGTATCAATACCGAACAAGTCCTAAGCCAACCGATGTCCTATGCGGCTCGTGCCGATGCCGCAGCCTTCTACCGCCACAACCGTGGCACTCAGTTCTACTCCGGCGTGCTCTGAGGGGGATATAGCCATGTTCGAGTATTCCGAATTCAATATCGCCCCCTGGGGTTGGGAGATCCCGGTCTACTTCTTCCTGATCGGCACGGCGGGTATGAGCTTCATCTATGCCGCGGCACCGGCCGTCTTCGGCAACCTCTTTGGCGGCATCGCGCGCTCGATGGAGTCCTTTCAGAAGGTCGGGATGCTGGTGGCGCTGGTGCTCCTGCTCATCTGTGCCCCGCTATTGATCTTCGATCTCGGGATGCCAGGGCGCTTTCTCTATCCGATCCTGCATTTCCACTGGACCTCACCGCTGTCCTGGGGCGCACTCTTCCTGCCCTTGTTCGGTCTGTGCATCGTCGGTTTCCTCGCCGCACTCTGGACCCAAAGGCCGCGGCTACTCAAGCTGATGGGGGTGCTGGGAATGCTGCTCAGCCTCTCCATGCCGCTCTATACCGGTCTGGATCTGATGGTGCATCAGACCCGCGAGTTGTGGAGTAACCCCACGATCCCGGTGCTGTTCGTGATCCTCTCGGTCAACTCGGGCACCGCCTTAGTCAGCATCATTCAGCTTGCGCGTGGTCAGTTCGACGCGCGTACCTTCGAGTTCCTGCACTGGTTTCTCTATGTGGCGCTGGGAACCACCCTGGCACTATTCCTCGGCGAGCTGGTGACACTGCTCTACGGCAGCGAGGAGCTACAACAGGCCTGGGTCCTGATCAATGACCGTTTTGGGGTGCAATTTTGGGGGCTGACGTTTGGGCTGGGCATCCTGTTGCCCCTGAGTCTGATGGTCCTGACCCAATACCGACCCAACCCGGTGCTGTTCAGCCTAGCGGCGGTGTGCTCCGCCATTGGCGCCTATTTCTTCCGCGCAGTGCTGATCTACGCCGGTCAGCTCACGCAGATCTATTACTGAATTCTGGAGCCTCGACATCATGAGCGATCTCGCAACCCGAAACACCGCGGGCGACCTCGGGCGCCTGAGCCGCCGTGACTTCATCAAGCTCGGCACCGCCGTCGGTGCCGCCGCCGGCACCCTGGCGCTCGGCAGCCGCCGGCTGATGGCCATGGAGCAGAAATTGGGGGGCGACGACATCTCTGCCGTCACCGGTGCCCAGCGCCAGTCCGTGCCCTATACCTGTTTGGTCTGCAACATCGAGGACGGGGGCGTGGCCTTCATCGAGAATGGCCGCATCGTCAAGCTGGAAGGCAACATGGATCATCCCAACACCCGAGGCAAGCTGTGCGCCAAAGGCAACTCGGGGTTCCTGCACGTCTATGACCCCGACCGTATCATGACCCCGCTGCTGCGCACCGGAAGGCGTGGTGAGGGCAAGTGGAAACGGATCTCCTACGACGAGGCGACCAGCCTGCTTGCCAAGAAGTTGCGTGAAGTGATTGATCGCGCCAAGTCCGAGGGCGACGAGGCCATCCTCAATGAGATCGTCTTCAAATGGGGCCGCAACCGTACCGGCGGGGCCGTGCATCGCTTCATGCACGCGCTCGGCTCCAACGCCATGATCAACCACACCAACATCTGCGAGTCCTCCAAAAAGGTCGGGTTGGAGCCTTCCTGGGGACCGGACATCGAGTCCTGCGACTGGGCCAACACCAAGTACATCATCAACTTTGGGTCCAATGTGCTGGAGACGGCCTACTTCATGAATCCCAATGCCCAACGCCTGGTCGATGGCGTGGTGGGCAACAAGGCCAAGCTGGTGTCGTTCGATGTCCGCCTTTCCAACACCTCGGCCTTCGCCGACGAGGCCTATTTCCCCTACCCGGGCACCGATGGGGTCATCGCGCTGGCCATGGCCCAGGTCATCATGAACGAGGGGCTCTACGACGCCGACTTCATCCGCGACTGGACCAATGTCACGGCCGAGCAGCTCCGCACCCATCTGAAGCCCTATACACCCGAGTTTGCGTCCGAGGAATCTGGGGTGCCCGCTGCCGCCATCCGCCGCATCGCCCGCGAGTTTGCCACCACCAAGCCGGCAACGACCTTCTCCTACCGCGGTCCGGTCAAACACGTGTATGGCACCTATCAGGAGGCCGCCATCCACATGCTCAATGTCATCACCGGCAACGTCGAGAAGAAGGGGGGGTATTGTCTGCCGCGCGGCATGGATTGGCCGCAGCCCCAACCCGTGCCACCCAAGGGCAAGGTACCGAGTGTCCTGGCCGCGCCGCCGCTCTATCCACTGGCCTCGCACCATGTCTCGACCCATGCGCCCTACATGATCATGAAGGGTGAGGCCAAGGTCTCGGTGTGGATGCACCTCTATGACAACCCGGTCTATACCTATCCGTCCAGTCACGTCTGGGCGCATCTGTTGAAAGACGAGGCCCTGCTGCCATTCGTGGTCTCCTTTAGCCCCTACATGTCCGAGACCACGGAGCTGGCCGACCTCATCATCCCGGACGTCACCTATCTGGAGCGCCATGATCCAGAGTCCATGCCGAGTGGGCTCTATCCCTGTCTGTCTATCCGTCAGCCGGTGATCAAGCCCTTGGGCGGCACCCAGGAGTTCCGCCAGACCCTGATCGATGTGATCAAGAAGGTCGACCCGGATGGGTCGCTCGGGATTCGACAATATTTCGCCTTCGACACGGTCGAGGACTGGATGCGCGCCCATTTCGATGCCATCCCCGGACTCAAGGACGAGGGTGGCTGGGAGTTCATGAAGCGCAAGGGTGTGTGGCCCATTTACGGCCAGGTGGACAAGACCACGTCTAAGATCGTCGACAAGAACGGCAACGAGGTCGAGCCAGAGTACGGACTCTACAAAAAGCCGGTACCCGCCGCTGACCTGGAGGGGGCGGAGGTCGATGCGGATGGCACCATTCGCAAGGGCGGCAAGGCGATCGGGGTGCGGATTGGGGATCAGAGCTATGTTGGCTTCGCCACCCCATCGCGTCGCATCGAGCTCTACAAGCAAAGCTTCAAGGACTATGGCTTCAACCCGCTGCCGGTCTACAAGCGCCTGCCTTCGCGCGACAAGCGCTCCGACGAGTTGGTGCTCACCACCTTCAAGGTCAATGTCCACACCCAAAGCCGCACGGCCTCTCTCAAGTATCTGGCCGAGCTGTATCACAAGAATCCCGCCTGGATCCATCCCAAGACCGCCGCCGCGCGTGGCATCGCCGATGGTGATCTGATCCGCGTGGCCTCGGATGTTGGCTACATCGTCACCCGGGCCCATGTCACCGAGGGCATCCACCCCGAGGTGATCGCCATCTCCACCGCCTGCGGTCATTCGGCCTATGGGCGCTTGGCCCAGCTCAAGCAGAGACAGGCCGCCGCGGACTGGGCGCAAGGCGGTGACCCGGACATCACCCACAATGTCTGGTGGGATGACAAGGGGGTCCATCCCAATCCCATCATCCGGCTGGCCGTGGATCCGATCGGGGGCTCTCAAGGGTGGTTCGATACCCTGGTGCGGGTGAGCAAGGCCGAGCCGGGCGATCAGTACGGCGACGTCGAGGCCAGCGTCGAGGCCTCGATCAAGGACTATGAGCAGACCCTACGGCTGGCCTACACCGGTGACCTGCACCGGATCAATCACAAGGAGGTGGATATCGACTGGGATCATCTGCCCGAACCGGGACTGCACGTCGGCGGGCATTGATGCATCGGATGGGTGGAGCGTCGCGAAACCCATCATCCTCCAGTCGCCCAGGCCGCCAAACAACCGAGGAATTCGAGGAATGCAGAGACATCACCAAACCGCGGCCCAGTCATCCAGACTGGTTGCGTCCGATGCATCCATCGAGGAGCGCACCGCGTTGTCTTGTCTGTACAAGCTGATAGCGCGCTGTCTCGAAGAGGAGCTCGACCGCGAGACATTGCGCCTGCTGCGCGGTGCACTGCGCGAGCCGCTGAGCGCGGCGGGCTGGACCCTGGATACCGACTTTCTCACCACTGCCGAAGACGACCTGCTCGAGGTCCTGGCCGAGGAGTACACCGGGCTCCTGGTCGCCCCCGGCGGCCTCAATCCCTACGCCTCGGTGTTCGAGACCGGGGCACTCTTCGGCGAGCCCTGCGACCGCGCGGTGGCGGCTTACCGCGAGGCCGGCTGTGTCTACCAGCGGCGTCTGAGCGGCGAGTTCCCGGATCACATCGGTACCATGCTCGGCTTCCTTGGCTATCTCGCCGAGTCTGAGGCAGACGCCGTGCGCCGGGGTGACACCGAAGCCGCCGAGCGGACCCGGAGACGCCACGACCGCTTTCTCCTGGAGCAGCTTGGACCCTGGGCGCCCGGCTGGTGCCGGCGCGCCGCGCGCGCGGCGCTGCACCCCTTCTACCGCCAGCTGCTCCAGTTCACCGAGCAGCTCCTGTGGCAGGCACTGGCCGAGATCACCGACCGGCGCGGACTGAAGGAACTGATGACCCAGAACCAGCGCGAGCCCAAGAGGCTCGACTACAACGCCGACTTCCGCAAGGCATCGGGTCTCTAGACGAACCATGGAGATGAGCCATCCATGCGCATCCTGATCGTTGAGGGCTCGGGTCGCGGGTTCCTCTGTCACTACAGCCATGCCCTGGCTTTGGGGCTGCACCAGGCCGGCATCGCCGTGCGGCTCCTGACCGGCGCGCGTGACGAGCTGGCCGAGTGGGCGGTCCCCTTTGACAAGCGGGCCTGTCTCGCCGATGGGCTGGCCGGCTGGTGGTGTCTGCGCCGCGAGGTGCGTGAATATCGACCGGACCTGGTGCATCTACAATGGATCAACCACCCGCTCGCAGCACTCGCCTTCCTCCACTGGGCGCAGGCGCGCGGCATCGCGGTGATCTACACCCCGCACAATATCCTGCCGCACGAACGGCGCTGGCTGAGCCTGCCGCTGTTTCGCGCCCTCTATCGGCGGGTCGATCGCGTGGTCGCACGCGACAGGCACATGGGCTGGGCGCTGGAAGAGTTGCTCGATACCCCACAGGAGCGGCTGGCGCATCTCCCAGGAAGCCCCAACCCCATGGCGCTCGATCGCTTCCCGATGCAGCCCTGTCCGGAGCTCGCCAAGGCCCGGGACGAAGAACTGCGGCTGCTGTTCTTCGGCCATGGCTCGGCCCGCAAGGGGCTGGACGTGCTGCTCGGCGTGCTGGCTTCCCGACCCTGGCCGCGCGCCCTCCATCTGGTGGTCGCGGGGGAGGGCGTCCTGAACGGGATCGACCCCGGCCTGGTCGTTGCCGCCCGCGCCCGGCTGCGGATCACGGTGATCGACCGTTATCTACGCCCGCCCGAGGTCAAGCATCTGTTCTCGACCGGCGATCTCCTGGTCATGCCTTACCGTAAGCGCTGTAAGAGTCCGCTCACCGATCTGGCGGCGGCCTTCGGCGTTCCGGTGCTACGTTCCGACCGGGTGCAGGGGACCGGCTTCCGCGAGGGTTGGCAGGGGCAGACCTATCCGCACGATCAACCCAGGCTGTTGGCGGAACGACTGCTCGGTCTGGTCGAGGACCGCGCGGCGCTGGCTGCCCTGCGTGGACCCTGCGAACCTGTGACGGTCGCCATGACCCGTCTGGCCGAGGGCCATCGCCTGCTGTACCGGGAAGTGTTCGAGTCGGCTTCCAGCCGGCGAGAACCGGCTGGAAGCCAGCTCCACCTGGGAGGACTCTGATGTCCGGCGCCGGCAAGACCCTGATCCTGATTGCCCACACCGCCCGTCTGCCGGACCTGGTCAAGCTGGTCCGCAAGCGCCGGGCGGTGTTCGCGGACTATCGCCTGCTCGCCACCCTGGAGACCGGTACGGCCATCGAGGCCGAGACCGGACTGGAGGTCACCTCGCTCTTCTCTGGGCGCAGTGGCGGCGAGATCCAGCTCTGCGGACTCATCTGTACCAACAGCATCCGCGCCGTCTATTTCATCCGCGACCTGGAGACGAATCGCTTGGACGAGCCAGACATCACGCCCTTCTATCGTGCCTGCGACCTCAACAATGTCCCGCTCGCCACCAACATGGTCGGCGCGGTTGCGCTGACGCATTGGCTGGGGCGACACCTGGAGTCAGTGCGTTCGCCCTCACCCCCGGACCCTCTCCCGGAGGGCGAGGGGGGTGATGGCTCCTCTCCCCCTGGGCATGGGTATCTACACAAACCCGGCTCTATTCGGGGGATTTCTCGCGGGGAAGATGAGGTACAAATAAGCGGTATGCGACGAATTTTGGTGACAAGCGTCTTGACGGACGCTATGGGAAGCTGTTGAAGGGGCATATGAACTGTACTGGCCCCTTGGCAGCGGGAGTCAAAGCCGTGCCGGACGGGAAGAAAGCCGCGTCGCACGCCCAGGCGATGGGGCGATTTCTGGCGAATCCACGGGTGACGCCTGAGGGGCTGTCGGTTCCGCTGTTGGCGGCGACACGGGAGGCCGTGACGGCGGATGGCGGTGAGTATGTGTTGGCGGTGGCGGACTGGTCGAGAGTGAACGATGGAGGGCACGCCTCGAAACGGGATCGCCTGCAAATGACCCATGCCACGGATGTGGGCGACGAACTGCAAAGCAGCCTCCTGGTCAGTGCCGAGGATGGCGCGCCCTTGGGGGTGCCGGTGCAGGATCTGGTGACGGCCCAAGGCGTCTGGAGCTCGTGTGCCGACACGATCAGCCCCAAGGTGTCTTCGCCTCTGGACGAATTGAGCGAGCGGATGAGTTGGCTGGAGCAGCAGAAATTCGGCCCCCGGTTGGTACATGTGATTGATCGCGAAGCGGATTCGGTCGGCCATCTGCGCCGCTGGACGCGCGACGGCCAGTTGTGGCTGGTGCGCGCCAAAGGGAACTCGACGGTACGTTACGGCAACGGCTCGATGCGCATCGACGCGGTGGCCAAGCAACTTGGCTATACCCGAGAACGCCAGGTTCTCTGCCAAGGCCGACCGATCCAGCACTGGATTGCCAGTGCGCCGGTAGTTCTGACCCGGCCAGCGAAACCGAAGAAAATCGGCGCTGACGGGCGGCGGCAGCGACCGGTTCCGGGCGAACCGCTGAAGGCCCGGCTGGTGGTCAGTCGCCTGTGCGACGAAGCCGGACATCTGGTGGCCGAATGGTTCTTGCTCACGTCGGTGCCTGAAACCGTCAGTGCCGCGCGTGTGGCACTGTGGTACGACTTCCGCTGGCAGATCGAATCGTTCTTCAAACTGCTCAAACAGGCAGGCCATCAACTGGAGCAGTGGGAACAGGAGAGCGGGGGAGCCCTATTCAAGCGTCTGCTGATCGCCACCCAGGCCTGTATCCTGGTGTGGCGCCTGGCTGCGCAGCAGACCGAGGAGGCACAAGCCGCCCGGCAGTTTCTCGTGCGCTTGTCCGGCAGGCAGATGAAGGCATCTCGCCTTGTTACCCCCTCCGCCTTGTTGGCTGGCGCTTTCATACTGTTCGCCATCCTCGATTCCCTTGATCACTCTTCCATCCCAGAACTCCGTGCCTTCGCCAACTCGATTCTTCTTGCTAACGGAGGGGATGGATGAAATTGTGTAGATACCTATGCCCAGAGGGGAGAGGGGTTGAGGTGAGGATGCTCCCATGCTGAACCCCGCCTCGACGCCATCGACCCAAGGCGCGGCGCTGGCCCTATTGGAGGGCCGCGAGCTGCTGGAGGAGGAGACCCTCTGTCTTAACCTGCGCGGACGTGGCGAGCACTGCCACCGCTGTGCCGCCGCCTGTCATGCCGATGCCCTCTTCTTGTCGCTTGATGCCCTGGAGGTCGACCGCGCGCGCTGTACCGGCTGTGGCGGCTGTGTGCCCGTCTGCCCGGCCGGGGCACTGCGTCTGAGCGGCTTCTCACCGGCGCGGTTCCTGGCTGCGCTCGATGGCGCGCCCGAAGTGCATCTCCATTGCGGGGCGAGCCGGGATGACGGCGGCGGGGTGGTGATCCCCTGTTTCAAGGTGCTCGATGAGCGTCTGTTGGCCGCCGCGCGCGCCGACGGGGTCGAGACGCTGCACCTGCACGGTCTGGAGCAGTGCACCCGCTGTCGGCACGGCGGCGCGTTGGAGTGGCTCGACCGCGTCGGGCGCCGCCTGACACGGCGTCTCGGGGAGTCCGCACCCCGCCTGCACCAGTCTCCACCAGGCGGGTCTGCCGCTGCCGGGCCGCGCGCCCGTCAGGATCAGCCTCAGCTCAGCCGCCGCGCCTTCCTGCGCCTCGCCGGGGCGCGCGCCTCGCTGGAAGCCGCGCGCTGGCTGGTGCCGGTCGAGGAGGACGACGAGGCGGGCACGGATCTGCCCTTCTTCCAGGGTGACATCACCGAGATCCGCCGGCCGCATCCTTACCAGATGCTGCTGGCGGCACGGGTCGAGCAGCTGCCCTGGGGCGCTGAGCAACCACTGCCCTGGCGGCTGCGCACCCTGGAGGCGCACTGCACCGGCTGTCTGGTGTGCGGACAGCGCTGTCCGACCGGCGCCCTGCTCGCACACGAAGAGGGACATAGCGCCCTGGCGATCTCGTTCGAGCCAGCGCTCTGCACCGACTGTGGTCTCTGTACGGCGCTTTGCCCGGTCGAGGCCATTGCGATCCAGCCGGTGCATCGGGCGAGCCAGGTCACTGCGCCGCGCGAAACCCTGATGATGCGCCGGCTCAGGGCCTGCGCACGCTGCGGCGATGGTTTCGAACCGGAGACGCCGGACGCAAAGCACTGTCCCATCTGCGCCAAGGAGAGGGCGCTGGACGAGGAGTGGCTGGCGATGCTGGGGGCTTGATCGGGCGGGAGGTTACGGGCGGCTCGCCGGCTGGCGGGCGGGGTGACCGACTCGAATGAAATGGCCGATCCGTACCCTATCGATCCTTGGTCTGATCGGCGCACTAATCGTCGGCTATCACTGGGCGAGCTGCCCGCGCACGCCTGAAGCGCTGTTCAAGGCCCGCTGTAGCGCCTGCCATGAGCTGCGCACCGAGCGGCTGTGCGAGTTCCCAGCGACGCAGCGCCCGACGATCGTCGACACCATGCGGCGTCTGCACGAGGCCGCCGAGGTCATTGATGAAGAAGAAGCGGTCATCATCCGCCGCTATTTGGAGGAGTCTCTCGTATGCCATTGATCGACACCGCCGCGCCACCAGAGTCGCGTGAGGCCCCCGGCGCGGACGCGCGCCTGGAGCAGCGTCTGCTTATGCTCCTGAGCCAGATCCAGGACGCTACGCGCGGCCTCGATGTGGTCACGGATGGCCAGGTCTATGCCGTGGTCGCCACCGGCGGCGCGGTTCGGGTCCTGCTCGACCCCGAGCGTTTCCCGAGCGAGGCGGCACAGTCCGCCCTGGCCGAGACCATCGAGGCGCTGCTCGCGGATGAGCCGGGCGTCGCGCGCCTGGTGGTCAAGCCGCGCCCGCGCTCGATCTGTCTGCGCCCCGCGCTGCCGGGTGTTCGCCGCGTGATCGGCGTGCACAGCGGCAAGGGCGGGGTGGGCAAATCCACGGTCGCGGTCAACCTTGCCCTGGCGCTGGCCGCGCGCGGACTCAAGGTCGGCCTGCTGGATGCCGATCTCCAAGGTCCCTCGGCGCCGACCCTGCTCGGGATCACAGGCCGGATGGAGACCACACCCGATGGGACGCGGGTGCGCCCTCTGGAGCGGCACGGACTCAAGGTCGTCTCGCTCGGCTTCTTGTTGCCGGAGACCAAGGCCCTGATCTGGCGCGGCCCGCTGGTCGAGCGCGGGCTGGCGCAGTTGTTCACCGAGGTCGACTGGGGCGAACTGGACCTGCTGCTCATCGACCTGCCGCCCGGTACCTCCGACGTGCATCTGGAGGTGGCGCGTCAGGCACCCTTGGCCGGCATCCTCACCGTCACCGCGCCGGGACAGGTCGCGGTGGACGACGTGCGGCGCGGGATGGAGATGTTCGCGGATCTGGCGGTGCCCTGTCTGGGGATCGTCGAAAACCTGGCCGGTCTGGTCTGCGGCCGCTGCGGGACCGAGACCGCCCTGTTCGGTACGGGCGGTGGCGCGGAGCTGGCGACGCTGACCGGCCTGCCGCTGCTGGCCCGGCTGCCCTTCGATCTCAGGCTCGCCGAGGCGTCCGATGCCGGGTGTCCGCCGCTGGTGGCGAGCCCGGACACGGCGGCGAGTGCCTGGTTTCAGGCGCTGGCCGGGCGGGTGGCCGGGAGGCTGAGGCTCGACCAGGCGGAGCCGGACCAGTCGTCAGTGGTCAGTCATCAGAAGGCGTCTCTTTCTGCCCACTGTCTACCGCCCACTGCGTACGTTCAGCCGCCAACGGGACCGATCGGCAGCCAAACGTCCTCCGAGTCCGAACCCGCTAGGGCCCCGCGCGATGCCGCGCCCGGCGCGCCCATCCCCGGTATCCGCGATGTCGTCCTCATCGCCAGCGGTAAGGGCGGGGTCGGTAAGTCCACGGTCACCGTGAATCTGGCCTGCGCCCTGCGCGCCCAGGGTCTGCGCGTCGGGGTGCTGGACGCCGACCTCTACGGCCCCTCGATCGCGCGGATGCTCGGCACCGACACCGAACTGGAGCAGGATGCCACAGGGCGCGCCATCCCTGCCGTCAGTCATGGTATCCACAGCCTCTCGATCGCCCAGCGCATCCCGCCCGAGGCGGCCCTGGCCTGGAAGGGGCCGCTGGTGACTCAGACCCTGATGGACATGGTCTATGGCGTTGCCTGGCCGGACCTGGATGTGCTGCTTATCGATCTGCCGCCCGGTACCGGCGACGTCCAGCTCAGCCTCCTGGAGCGTCTACCGGTCAGCGGGGCGGTGCTGGTGACCACGCCGCAGCGGCTCGCCCAGGTCGACGCCGAGCGCGGCATCGCGCTCTTCCATGAGCTGGATATCCCGGTGCTCGGGGTGATCGAAAACATGAGCCATCTGGTCTGTCCGGGCTGCGGCGAATCCATACCGCTCTTTCCGGATGCCGAGGTGCGCGCGCTCGCCCGCCGCCGCTACGTCCCCTATCTGGGCCGCTTGCCGCTCGATCCGGCTGGGCAGGCGCTTGCCGATGCCGGCCAGCCCCTGGTCGAGGCGCTGCCCGAGAGCGCCGCCGCCCGGACCTTCCATGCGCTGGCGCACCAACTCCGAATCGCACTGGAGCGGGAGGCCGAGGCCGCCTTGCGCGCTGCCGACCCCAACACCCGGGCCGCACACGCGGCCTTCTGGGAACGTCTGATCGAGGATTGAGGATGACCGAACTCTACCTGTACCTGAATCAATCCCTGCCCGAGGGGCTAGACCCGCAACGGCTCGCCGGACTTGCTGGACTGGTGGTCGAGGCGGGCTGTCTCAGCGTGCGCGAGGCCAGCGCCCTGCCGGCCCCAGTCGCCGCGCTCTGCGTCCGCCTGCGTGCTACGCACGGGCAGGTTCCGAGCGCGGACGCTCAAGTGGACTGGGACTGGGACGCGGACACCGCCCCGGCGTGCGTGGTCGATGCTGGACTGGATGCCTGTGCCGCCCTGCGCGATGCCCAGCCGGAACGCAACTGGCTGCCGCGCCTGACCGTCTACCCCCAGGAGGTCAGCTACCGTATGGCCAATTACAGCGGCGAAGGCTTCAAATTCTTCACACCGGACCCGGCGAGCATCCACATCTATCGGGTCACGGACGGTGATCGGCGGCTGATTCCGACCCTCCGGCGCGCCCGTGACCTGGGCTTCGAGCGGATCTGGCTGCACGCCCGCGACGCCGAGCGACGCGGACGGGGTCTGGATCTGGATCTCCTAGAGCGGGCGCGGGCCGAGTATCCCGAGGGGCTTTGGCTCTCCGGGGGGGCGACCGAGGCGCGCCATCTGGAGAACCTCAGCCGCGAGGGTGGGGCGGACGGGGTGGTGATCGGGCTTGACCTGCTTCAAGCCGTCGGTGTGGAGGCACTGCTGGCGGCCTTGGCCCCACCACCGCCCGAGGTGTCCGCCACCTGGACGCCTCGTTCGGATCATGCCGCCGTCTGAGTCGCGCCGCCGGGGGCGCTCGCCGTGGCGACAATGGCGGCTGATGGTCGCGGTTGCTGCGCTCGTCTATGTGATCGTCGGCACGGCAGGCACGGACAGGGGGCGGCCCCTACCGACCCTGAGCCCCGAGACGCTCTCGAACCGGCTCACCCAGGACAGGCCACCCTTGGTGCTCGACACCCGTGGCCGCACGGCCTACCTCACAGGCACCATCCCCGGGGCACTGGACGCCGGAACCGACCCAGCCGGTTATCTGCCCGACAGCCGTGGTGGAGAGGTGGTGCTGATCATCGAACCTGGCACCGACCCGGCGCCCTGGATGAACCGGCTCCTGGGCTTCGGCTATCGAGTCGAGGTACTGGCCGGGGGGCTGTCCGCCTGGCGTGCCGCTGGCCTGCCGGTCGTGGATCCCCAGTCCAGCTTCGCCCGACCCGGCAGCCGCCCCTTCGTCATCCCGCGCGGGCTGTGCGAGATGAACACCCCGGCCGATCGGTTCTATTGAGCATCAGGTCACCCGTGAATCCCCTGGTCGATAGAATCGGGCCGCTCCCGCCGATCCTAGGGCTTCTGGCCGTCTTGTCCCCTGGCGTGGCCGCTTTAGACATGACGGATCGCGAGTCGCGCCCGTGCGCCGACTGTCACGCGGCGATCGTACAGACCTTCGCCGCGACCCGGATGGCTCAGGGGGCGGCGGGCGAGGTCTTCCGCCGGGAATGGATGGAGCAAGGCTCGCCCGAGTCCTGTCTCGTCTGCCACGCGCCCTCCGGGGGTGCCGGCCTGAGCTGCAACGACTGTCATGGCCGGGCCGGGCATCCGTATCCCAGACTCCAGGTGCCCGACATCTGCGCCCGCTGTCACGATGCCCCCGGCGAGAGTACCGTTCGCCGTTTTCGCGAGCGCCCGGAGACGCTCCAGGGCAAGGATTGTCTAGACTGTCACCTGCCGCCGGGGGGGATCAGGGCGGGGCATGGTTTCATCGGCCCCTCGGTCCCCGGTTTTCTGGACGGCGTCGCCCGGGTGCGGCTGGCGCTGCGCCGGGGGCCGAACGACGACCCCCGGGTCCTGATCCAGATCAGCCACCGCGCCGGCCACGCCCTGCCGGGTGGGACCACGGGACGCGCGGTGTGGCTGGTGGTCAGCGGGCTGGATACCGAGGACCGCCCGGTGTGGCGTGAGACAGCGCGCTTCGGTTGGGAACGACAGGGCCGGGATCACTGGCAGGACCGCACCCTGCCCCCGGGATCACCTGGGCTCCTGGAGCTTGCCCTCGACCCGCGCACGGCGGTGACACGTCTGCGCGTCGAGCTCTGGTACCGCTTTGCGCCCGGCGACCTAGAGACACCGGATCCGCGCGCCCGGCTGTTGGATGCGACCGGGCTGGACCTGTGTCGCCCCCGGTTCCAGTCGATCAGCGATCATCCATGACATCCGACTCCACCCGGCCTGCATGGATCCACCACCTCATCGATCCGTCCAAGATGCCCCTGAATCGTCGCCGCTTCATCCGCTCGCTGCTGGCCACCGCGACCCTCGGCATGGCCCGCCCCCTCTTGGGGGCGCCGCCCATCCGCTTTGGCATCACAGGGGTGATGCTCAACGATCGGCTGGGCTTCCTCAACGATTGGGCGGCCTGGCTGGGTGCACGGCTCGGGCGACCGGTGGTCTTCGTCCAGCGCGCCCGCTATCGCGAGATCCTCGATCTATTGTTGCGCACTCAGCTCGATCTGGCCTGGATCTGTGGCTATCCCTATGTCCAGCATCAGGATGTACTGAAACTGATCGCGGTGCCTTCCTTCCAGGGGCAGCCGCTCTACCGCGCCTATGTCATCGCCGCCGCCGAGGACAGTGTCCAATCCTTCGAGGAACTCGCAGGCCGACGCTTTGCCTGGTCCGATCCGGACTCCAACTCCGGCTATCTCTACCCGAGGTCGTATCTGGCGAGCCTCGGATACGCTCCGGATCGCTTCTTTCGACGGACGTTTTTCACCTGGGGCCACCGGCGCAGCATCATCGCGGTCGCCGAGGGGCTGGCCGAGGGTGCGGCGGTCGATGGCTATGTCTGGGAGACCCTGGCGCGGCGCGATCCGGCGCTGACCGGGCAGACGCGCATCATCCTGCGCTCACCCCTGTTCGGTTTTCCGCCGATCGTGGCGGCGCCCAACCTGCCGGAGACGGATCAAACCCGGTTGCGCGAGATCCTGATCGGACAGGCGGGAGATGCCACTGGCCGCGCCCTGTTGGCTGAGCTCAACCTCGACGGCTTCGTCACCGCCGAGCCGGCCCTGTTTGCGGATATCGCGGTCATGGCGCGCCAATTGGGGCTCGGCAGGTGAACACCAACCGCTTTTGGTCGAGCTATCGCGTCCGCCTGCCGCTGAGCCTGAGCGTCTCGGCGATCCTGACCGCCTTCTGTCTGGCGCTCGCGCTCGGCGGACAGACGCTGGTCAATCTGCGCGCGGATCAGGGGCGCAACGCCTCGATGTTGGCCCATGCCTGGTCTGAGATGCTGGTTCAGGCCCTGCGCACCGAGGATGTGTGGTTGGCCTATGCCCTGCTGCGCGGCCCCGAAGGCGCGGCGAACTTCGATGCGATCTGGATCCTCGTCGATGTCTCGGGGCGGATCTTTGCCAGCAACCGCCCCCGCCGCTATCGGCTCGACCAGCCGCTGCGCGAGGCGCTGCCTTGGCTGGAAGCGACCCCGGGACAGGTCGAGACCCTCGAATGGGTCCAGGGGAATCAGGCCGAGGCCCAACGTCTGCTGCGTCTGCCGCTGTTTAGCGACGGTACCCCGGTCGGCGAGCTGATCGCCCTGCTGTCTGACACACCCTATCTGCCGCGCTTTCGCGAGATCCTGATCGGCGGCATCCTGGTGACGGGCGCCGTGCTCGCCCTGTTGGTGCCGCTTGGCTGGCTGTGGGGGCGGCGCCTGGTCGCACCCTTGATCCAGCTCAGTCAGTGCATGGGGCGGGTCGGTAAGGAGGACCCACGCCGGCTGCACTGTACCCTCCCGGGCGACGACAGCGAGATCGGTCAGCTTGGACGCCAGTTCGCCGCCATGGTCGCGGCCCTGGCCGAACAGGAGGCGCTCAAGGAGCGCATGCTCCAGACCGAGCGGCTGGCGGCGATCGGACGGGTCGCGGCTGGGGTGGCACACGAGGTCAACAATCCGCTCGGGGGGATGTTGATGGCGATCGATACCTATCGCCAGGCGCAGCGACCGGATGCCCGTACCGCCCGCCTGCTCGATCTGCTAGAGCGCGCGCTAAGTCAGATCCAGGGGGTGGTATCGGCGCTCCTGGTCGAGGCGCGTGCCGATCCGCGTCCGCTGACGGCGCGCGATCTGGACGATGTGCGCACCCTGGCCCAACCGCGCCTGGCCAAGTCCGGCGTGCGCCTGATCTGGCACAATGCCTTCGATGTGGCGACCACACTCCCGGCGGCACCGGTGCGCCAGCTGCTGCTGAATCTGCTGCTCAACGCCATCGAGGCCGCGCGCGACGGTGGTGTTGTGCAGGTGCGGCTCCTGAGCAAGGGCGATCGTCTGCGGCTGTGGGTGCGCAATCGCGGCCGCCCGATCCCGCCCGATCGGCTTGCCCAGCTGTTTGAACCCTATCCGGCGACCCCGAGCGCCAGGAGTGGTCTCGGATTGTGGATCTGCTATCAGATCGTCTCCCAGCTGGGCGGTACCATCGAGGTCGCGTCCAAGGGCGAACTGACGACCTTCCACGTCAGTCTGCCGCTGGATCAGTCGGTTGGAGGCGAGGGGCCTTAAGGTGACGAGGGGCTCACCGAGGACCAGCGCTATCGCGCGCCCCGGCTTCAGACGGCCGTGCTTACCAGGGTCGGCTGGAGCACGCGCAACAGCTCGGCCGTCGCCAATGAAATGATGTAGCCGCGCTTGCCGCCGTTGAGGTAGAGACGTGGCAGTTCGGCGATGCCTCGCTCACAATAGACCGGCATGGCGCGGCGCGTGCCGAACGGCGAAAGGCGCAGACCTTAAAGTAACAAGGCGCTCATGGTTCCCGTGACCACCGAAGAGATGACCGTCAGGATGAAGATGGCTGGGATCGCGGCGATGGCCGCCTTGACCATAAAGACGACCATCGACCAGAACGGCATCTGGATGTCGATGACAGTGACACGGGTGTTGGGTTCGTAGGACATCGGGAGGGCTCCATGGGGCGGATGGTGTGGCAGTATCCTGATCTGGACCCTGCGCTTCAAGTCTCACCGGGCGTGCATCCGTCGAGATCCAGCCTGCCAGATCCAGGTCGCGCCCCTGGGTGAGGAGCGGATCGAAACCGCTGTCTTTAGATCGAACTCGGGGGACGAGACGAAAGATCCAGCCCAGATCGTCTCGTGCAGCTTCAGCCGGTCATGGCGGTCGATTTCGATGTCGAGAGAGAGCAGCGTCGGGGCTGAGGGTGGGGTCGGCTCCATTCGGTCTACCTGGGCTGTGGGTAGTCCAGACGATTCATCTCAGGGAAGCACTGAATAACTCCTCGCCCTCTGGGCATGGGTATCTACACAAACCCGGCTCTGTTCGGGGGATTTCTCGCGGGGAAGATGAGGTACAAATAAGCGGTATGCGACGAATTTTGGTGACAAGCGTCTTGACGGACGCTATGGGAAGCTGTTGAAGGGGCATATGAACTGTACTGGCCCCTTGGCAGCGGGAGTCAAAGCCTTGCCGGACGGGAAGAAAGCCGCGTCGCACGCCCAGGCGATGGGGCGATTTCTGGCGAATCCACGGGTGACGCCTGAGGGGCTGTCGGTTCCGCTGTTGGCGGCGACACGGGAGGCCGTGACGGCGGATGGCGGTGAGTATGTGTTGGCGGTGGCGGACTGGTCGAGAGTGAACGATGGAGGGCACGCCTCGAAACGGGATCGCCTGCAAATGACCCATGCCACGGATGTGGGCGACGAACTGCAAAGCAGCCTCCTGGTCAGTGCCGAGGATGGCGCGCCCTTGGGGGTGCCGGTGCAGGATCTGGTGACGGCCCAAGGCGTCTGGAGCTCGTGTGCCGACACGATCAGCCCCAAGGTGTCTTCGCCTCTGGACGAATTGAGCGAGCGGATGAGTTGGCTGGAGCAGCAGAAATTCGGCCCCCGGTTGGTACATGTGATTGATCGCGAAGCGGATTCGGTCGGCCATCTGCGCCGCTGGACGCGCGACGGCCAGTTGTGGCTGGTGCGCGCCAAAGGGAACTCGACGGTACGTTACGGCAACGGCTCGATGCGCATCGACGCGGTGGCCAAGCAACTTGGCTATACCCGAGAACGCCAGGTTCTCTGCCAAGGCCGACCGATCCAGCACTGGATTGCCAGTGCGCCGGTAGTTCTGACCCGGCCAGCGAAGCCGAAGAAAATCGGCGCTGACGGGCGACGGCAGCGACCGGTTCCGGGCGAACCGCTGAAGGCCCGGCTGGTGGTCAGTCGCCTGTGCGACGAAGCCGGACATCTGGTGGCCGAATGGTTCTTGCTCACGTCGGTGCCTGAAACCGTCAGTGCCGCGCGTGTAGCACTGTGGTACGACTTCCGCTGGCAGATCGAATCGTTCTTCAAACTGCTCAAACAGGCAGGCCATCAACTGGAGCAGTGGGAACAGGAGAGCGGGGGAGCCCTATTCAAGCGTCTGCTGATCGCCACCCAGGCCTGTATCCTGGTGTGGCGCCTGGCTGCGCAGCAGACCGAGGAGGCACAAGCCGCCCGGCAGTTTCTCGTGCGCTTGTCCGGCAGGCAGATGAAGGCATCTCGCCTTGTTACCCCCTCCGCCTTGTTGGCTGGCGCTTTCATACTGTTCGCCATCCTCGATTCCCTTGATCACTCTTCTATCCCAGAACTCCGTGCCTTCGCCAACTCGATTCTTCTTGCTAACGGAGGGGATGGATGAAATTGTGTAGATACCTATGCCCGCGCGGGCGGGGGAGAAGGGATTTAATCAGCGTTTCCCTCATGGATATTACAGGACATGGTGTTGAGGCAGCGATCGGGGCTATGATTCAGCCGAGCATCCTCCACATCGAGGACCACCATGGGCCACCCGTCATCCTGGTGTTCGAGACAGATCCGCACGTGCCTGATCTTCGGCCTGTTCGGCGGGCTGCTCGCCGCTCCCGTGCTGGCCGAACAAACCACGATTCCCGGCGTTGAGGTCCAGCGTCTCGCGCGCTCCAACCAAAGCTGGAATGGGCATCTGCTCCCGGCCTATCGGCCAGAGCAACCCGAGATCACCATTTTGCGCTTTCGCATCGCGCCAGGCGCCCGGTTGCCGCTGCATCTGCATCCGGTCATCAACGCGGGCGTGTTACTGTCGGGTGAGCTGACCGTCGAGTCCAAGGCCGGTGAGATCCTGCATCTGAAAGCCGGCGCGGCCTTGGTCGAACTGGTGGGCGAGCTGCACTTTGGCTACAACTCAGGCACTGAGCCGGTTGATCTGATCGTGTTTTATGCAGGTAACACCGGGCAGCCCATCGTGGAAATGGCCGAGGGGGAAGCAAGGTACCAACACTGAGGGCTCAGCCAGTCGCGCGCGTGTGGCTGATGGATCCTGACTGGGTTCTCAGTCGCCATCGCGGCTTGGGTGTGTATCCTTAAAAATCATCCTGCGGCTCCGCACGTTCATCGGACGTCATCCAGGTGCGGTTCTACTGCATGAACGGCTTGAAGGTTTCAGACAGGCTCGCGATGGTTCGTCACCCCCTCACTCGGCTCCTGCCAGGTCTAATTTTGGCCTTGACCGCGTTCGCGGTCCCAGCCCAGTTCGATCCACCGACCTATCAGGGCGGACGAGGGCAATGGCAGTGGGAAGGGAATGTCGCCAAGACCATCTTCGATAACGGACTGGCCATTGCGATCGCCTTTTCGACTGACGACGACTGTGATACCGCCTACTTCGGTCTCATCGGCAACGATCAGGTCACGTCGATGTCCTTCATCATCGACCAGCACCAATACAAGCCGCTCGACGTCAAAGCAGTCGATGCCGGAAACGGCACGCCGCTGATCGGTTTCCCACTTTCGGATCAGGCGCTCTACGACCTCAAACACGGCCAGATCCTGCGCGTGCTTACCGATCAAGGCAATCTGAATGTCGGACTCACGGGTACGGCCCTGGCGTTCAACAACGCCTACGGCAACTGTCTGCTCATGCTTCAGAAGACGACGCTGCAACCGAGTAACAGCCGTCTCAACGCCGAACAGGCAGGGGCGCCGTCCAAGCCGTCTGCGCCCGACAAGCTCTCGCGCATCGAGCTGGAGAACGGGACGGTGATCGTCATGTTCTCAGGCGAATTCGAGGCTGGGGATGGACAACGCATCATCACGGCGCTGGAGGAAACTGGAGCCTCGGCCCTCGGACTCAACAGCGTCGGCGGGCTAGTCTCGGAAGCACAGATGGTCGGCTACTATCTGCGCAGCCACAACCTCGATACGATCGCTGGTGAGGTGTGCGCCAGTGCTTGCATCTTTGCGCTGGCCGGCGGCGTAGATCGGCTGGCCATCGATGGGGCGCGCATTGGCCTGCATCAGTCCTATGTGCCCGGCGGTGGCAGCCTGGAGGATGGTCAGCGTCTGGTCGGCAACTATATCCGCTACTTTCAGAGCATGGGGGTCGATGCGGAGGTGGTGGCCTTGGCGGCGACCATGCCGAGTGAGGGGATCCGCTGGATCGATCCCAAGCGGGCGATGGAATTGAAGCTCATCGGGGCGGTTTTGCCCTGATGTCCGAGTCGTAGAGGTCTGCATCATGCGTCGATTCACACTCGTGTTCCAGTTGCTGGCGGCCTGGTCGATCCTGTTGCTCGCAGACCCAGTCTGGTCCGATCCCAAGCCTCACCCCATGATCAAGTATGGGCGTTGTCCCAGCAGCTATCGCGTCAGCGGTGACTATTGCGTCCCCAGCTCGCGCTCAGCGTTCGCCGTCGAGAAGCGGGGCCGGTGTCCCAGCGGCTATTTTGTCAGCGGAGACTATTGTGTTGCTGGGTCACGCGCACGCATGGCCATTCCCAAAGTGGGGCGCTGTCCTAGCGGCTGGACTGTGAGCGGGGACTACTGCCTGGAACGGCGCTGACCGGCAGGCGGATGGTCGGCGGTGGGCAGCGGTCCGGCGGCTAGACTCAAAAGCCCAGGGCGTCACGAAGGGGCGTCGGCGGTTCGGCTGGGCGAGTTGTGGTTGCGTGCTCGGGGTGCTGTTCGTGGCAGGGGTGCTTTCGATGTCCCGGCCCCAAAGGCGCTGCTTCGGATCTTTCTGGAAGCGCCGTCCTAAGACGGCGGCCACCGTCCCTCATCCGCGGCTCGATAGCCGTTCCATATGCCATGCAAGCTCGACATCGCGCTCGGTGATCCCGCCGGCCTCATGCGTGCTCAGTGCCACGCGCACATGCGCATAGGCGTTGCTCCAGTCGGGATGATGGTCCATCGCCTCGGCGATCAGGGCCACCTGGGTCATAAAGCCGAAGGCGCGCACGAAGTCGGGGAAGATAAAGGTCTTGCACAGCTGGTCGCCGGAGAGCGACCAGCCGCCCTGACCCAGGGCGTTGAGGTCGGCAAGGGCGGTCGTCAGGGCGTCGATATCGAGTCGTGTCGTGGACATAGTGGCCTCCAGTCGGTATCAGGTCTCTTGGTTTTTTGAGGAGATGGGCGCACGGCCCATCTGATTGCTACCTGGACTTTCCTCAATGCTTTACGCCGGTCTAAAGACACTCCATCTGTTTGGCGTCGTGCTGTTGGTCGGCAATGCCATCGTCACCCTGATCTGGAAGCTCGCCGCCGACCGGATCCGAGACCCGCGGGTGTTGGCCTTCGCCCAACGGTTGGTGGTCGTCACCGACTGGTGGTTTACGGTCGGCGGTGTGGTGCTGCTTGTGCTCGGCGGCTACGGGGCGGCGCTCGTCGCGGGACTCGATGTCCTGAACGTCAGCTGGTTGGTCTGGGGACAGGTCTTGCTGGCCCTCTCGGGTGCGCTCTGGGCCGGCGTGCTGGTCCCGGCGCAGATCCACCAGGGCCGACAGGCGCGAGCCTTCGTCGCGAGCGGGGAGATTCCGGTGAGCTACTGGCGGGCGGGGCGACGCTGGGCCGTGTGGGGCGTGGTGGCGACCGCACTGCTGCTGATCGCCATCTGGGTCATGGTGGCCAAGCCGGTTTGAAATCACGGGGTCAAACCCGGGTTTAGGGTGCCTGGGGTGGCGAAGCATCCGCCAACAACGGGAAGTACAGGACGCGATTTTGGTTATCATGAGGCCCTATGCGTGATGATCGGAGTTTTACGATGCCATCGGCCCATCGTCTGTCATCGACCCACCGCCTTCGCCTCTGCCCGGCCATTTTGATATTCGCTGCTGTTTCAGCCGACGCCGGGCCGTTGCCGGATGGCTTCGTCCATCTTGGGACCCTGGCACCCGAGATCGTGCAGGACATACGCTATCACGGCAGCTACAACTTCGTCGGCCAGCCCATCGACGGCTATCTGGCGCCCTCGTGCATCCTGACCCGCCAGGCGGCCGAGGCGCTGCGCGACGTCCAGGCCGAGGTGACCCAGGAGGGACTCCGGGTGCGGGTCTTTGACTGCTATCGCCCGACCCGGGCCGTGGCGCACTTCATGGGTTGGAGCCAAGATATCGCCGACCAGCGCATGAAGCTCGCCTTCTATCCGCGGGTCGATAAGGCCGACTTCTTCCGCCTGGGCTATGTGGCCGAACGCTCGGGACATTCGCGCGGCAGCACGGTGGACCTGGCCCTAGAGCCGATCGGTACCCCGGTCGATGTCTCGGCGGCGCTCGCGCAGCGTCCGTTGGTCGATTGCACGGCCCCGCACGCCGACCGCTATCCGGACACCGCCCTGGATTTTGGTACTAGCTTCGACTGCATGGATCCGCGCTCGCACCCGGATAACACCGAGGTCTCGGCCACTGCCCAGGCCAATCGCGCCCGACTCGCCGCCGTCATGGCCCGGCACGGTTTCCGTCCCTTGCCCGAGGAGTGGTGGCACTTCACCCTTGAACAGGAACCCTTCCCCGACACCTATTTCGACTTTCCGGTGACGGCGCTGGGCGAGTGAAGTCGGATCCAGGCGGCTCATGGGGTCGGCGCGTCCGTCAACCGCAGCGCCGTCAGATAGCCCATCTCGGTCTCAAACATCGAATCCCAGTGGCCGACTTGCAACAGCCGTCGAGTGCGGTCGATGTCGCGGATGTGCAGACTAAAGACGTGTGTGACACCACAGCCGGCCAGGAACGCCGGGTGCGCCTGGGCCGAGAAGCCGACCAGTAACTTGAAACGCGCTGCGCGTGCCAACGCCAGGATCGGTGCCAGGGTGTGATTGAGCAGGGTCGCTCCGGTGAGGATGAGGCCATCGGCCTTGGGCAGCCAGGCCCATTCCTGGGCGTCGGGCAGGGCGCCGGTACGATGGCCCGGACTACGCTCGAAGACCACATGGGGAACGCCTGCCTCGGCCAGTCCGGCCACCAGCGGTCTCATGTTGCCGATGACCACCACGCGGCGCGCCTCCTGTTCCCTGACCCAGCGCACCACGCTCGGGCGAACCTCCGTGGTCTCGACGCCGGCGAATCCCTCGCGCGCTAGACGATGCTGCGAGATGGCGTTGATGACCGCCAGCGCGAGACAGCGCTCCAGCGGATGGTCGGCCAGGATCCGGCCGGGCAGCGCAGGCAATGGCCATTCCTTCCAGTCGAGCGGTAGCCCATCGTGGCGTGGCCCCGGTAAGCTGGACTCGCCGACCGGCGTCAGGGCCAGCCCGAGTGCGCGGCGTCCCTCGCGGTCGCGGACCAGCGCCCAGGAGATGGGCTGGCCGAGGCTGAGATCCTCCAGGATCAGCGGATGCCCGGCCAAGTCATCGACCGCGCGGTGGGCCAGGGTTTCGAGCAGGGGATCGCTCAGCCAGCGATGCGTGTCCGTCATGGCGTCACAGGGGGATGAAGACTGAATGCCCGGCCAGGTCATGGCGCACCACCGGCACCCGGTAGACCTGCTCGACCTGCTCCGGGGTTAGGGTCGCCATGGCGCCGGCGTCATGACCGCCGGCACCATCCAGCAGCAGGAAGTGATCGGCGAAACGCAGTGCCAGGTTGAGATCGTGCAGCACCACCAGGGCGACCAGATCACGCGCACGGGCCGTTTGCCGGATCAGGTCCAGCACCTCGAGCTGATTGGCCAGATCCAGATGATTGACTGGCTCGTCGAGCAGCAGCAGGCGCGGCGTCTGGGCCAGGGCGCGTCCGATCAGGACCTTTTGCAGCTCGCCGCCGCTGAGTTCGGTACAGAGACGCCCGGCGAAGGCACTCAGACCGAGGTGCGCGAGGATGTCGTCGACCAGCGCTAGATCGGCGTCCGTGACCTGCCAGCCAAGGTGCGGGAGGCGCCCGAGCAGGATGGCCTCGTAGACGGTGACGGCCGCGGGTGGCGATTGCTGGGGCAGATAGGCGATGCGCCGCGCGCGGGTCGCCCGGCCAAGGCCGGTGAGTGGTACGCCGTCCAGATGCAGGGTTCCGGTCTGGGGCCGAAGCAGCTGGGCCAGCGCCTTAAGCAGCGTCGACTTGCCCGCACCGTTCGGACCGAGCACTGCCAGCAACTCACCGGCCGGCATTCTCAGATCCAGCCCGCGCACCAGGATGCGCCCGCCATAGCCCAGACCGAGATCGCAAATCTCGAGCATCTCAGTGACTGCGACTCAGTGACTGCGACGCCGCAGCAGCAACGCCAGCAGCAGTGGCGCGCCGAACATGGCCGTGACCGCCCCGACCGGCAGCACCACCGGGGCGATGATCAGGCGGCCCAGGGTATCGGCGCCGAGCAGTACGATCGCCCCCGCCAGCGCCGCGTAGGGTAGCAGATAGCGATGATCGGCGCCGATCAGCAAGCGCACCAGATGCGGCGCGATGAGTCCGACGAAACCGATCACGCCGAGAAAGGCCGTGGCCACCGCCGCGAGCACCGCCCCCGCCGCCAGTGCCCACAGGCGCAGCGGAGCGACCGCCACACCGAGGGCACGGGCACTGTCTTCGCCCCAGGCCAGGGCGTTGAGCGACCAGGCCGCGCGCCTCAGCAGCAGAAACAGCGGCGCGAACGCGCCTGCCATCCAGGCGACCTCGCGCCAACCCGCCTTGCCGAGATCGCCGAAGGTCCAGAACAGGGTCGCCGCCGCCTGGGTGTCGGTGGCGAAATACTGCACCAGCATGGTTCCAGCGCTGGAGAAGGCGCCGAGCGCGATACCGGCCAGCACCAGCGCCTCGGGGCGCAACCCGCGCAGCAAGGCCAGAAGCAGGATGGCCCCGGCGGTTCCGAGTGCCCCGATCAGGGCGGCGCCGACCACCAGAGAGGGTTCCTGAATGACCACGGCGTTCGGCCCCAGCCGGTTCAGCTCGCCTGCGCCCAGCAGAACGATGGCACAGGTGGCGCCCAGGGCTGCACCCTGGGAGACCCCCAGCGTCATCGGTGAGGCGAGCGGGTTACGCAGCACGCTCTGCATGATCGCACCCGCCAGACCCAGGCTCATGCCGGCGAGTAGGGCGGCGAGCAGACGCGGCAGACGGATCGACCAGATGATGTGCGCCGCTGGATCAGCGGCTCCGGGGCCAGCGGTCAGGGCAGCCAAGACGGCCTCGGGTGTGAGCGCATAACTGCCCTGACCCAGGGCATAAACCAGCAGGCTGGCCAGCAGGATCAGGAGCGCCAGGCCTGTCAGCCGGCGCCGCCCGGTCTGGCGCCGGAAGACGGCACGCGGCGCGCTCAGGACACTGGCGTCCACTGCCCAGTCTCCAGATCCAGCCGGCCCAGGCCCAGACCCTGGCGCGCCAGATCGGGCAGGATATCCGCACCGAGGAAGGTCCGCAGGATGGCACTGGCCCGGGCCTGGACATCGAGATCTGCCAGGGCAGCGGGATGGAGCACCCTGGCCATCATCCAGGCATTGGCTAGGGCATTCTCGACATTGGTGTTGTAGGCGTTGAACGGCAGGGTCAGATAGACCCGGCCCTCGCGTACCGCACGCAGACCCTGGTAGAAGCCAGACTCCCGGGCATACTCGGCCAGGATGCCGGCCAGTCCACCGCCGTCGATGAAGAGCACCGGCGGATCCCAGAGCAGGATCTGTTCGCGGTCGATGAACAGATGACCAGCGGGTCCGGCCCGATCCGCCAGGTTGTCGGCGCCCGCCCAGACGAGTGGCGGATGTCCCGACTGGGTGCTGGTGAGTCCATGGGCACCCTGCAAGCTGACGCCACCCACATAGGCGGTAGCGGGCGACTCATTGGCCAGACGTTCGCGCAGCTCGGCCAGGTTGGCGGTCAGGAACCCGGCCAATTGCTCGGCGCGCGCCTCAAGGCCCAGGGCGGCGGCCAGGGTATGCAGCGAGGTCAGCAGGTCATCGATCCGCAGCAGACCAGGGCCGCCATAGCTCAACGGCAATACCCGGAGTCCAGCGCGCTCGCGCAGGGCCTGGATCTGTTGGTCGTCGAGTGTGACGGTCACGACCAGGTCCGGACGCAGCGCCACAAGCTGCTCCAGATCCGGCAGACGGCCTGGACCACCGGGTCCGATCGAGGGCAGGTCGGTCAGTCCGGGTGGCAGGGCATAGCGATAGCTGCTGGTCGAGAGCGGGCGTCGCTCTATGTCTTCCAGCCCGACCAGACGCTCGGCGGCCCCGAGATAGGTGAGCAGTCGCAGCGCGCCTGGGCCGACGGCCAACACCCGTTCGGCACCCACCGCCCCGCTCGAACGCCAAACAGGCGCGGCCAGTCCGGCGGCGAGCAGGCCCAGGAAGTGTCGGCGCGTGCAGGCGGTCACAGCTCGACGTCCAGCGTCAGCATGGCGGTGAAGGGTGCGCCCGGATAGTAGCTGGCACTACCGCCTTGGTTGTCGTCCGAGGCATTGATCACCGCCACATAGTCTTCGTCGAAGAGGTTGGTCAGTTCTAGCGACACCTTGAGCGTCTTACCCGGCCACAGACGCTCGGTGCTGTAGCTCAGGGTCAGATCTGCGAGCAACACGGCGTCGATTGACTCTTGGTGCTGGGAATCGCCGTGACGCTCGCCCAGGTAGCGCAGTGCCGGGCGTAGCTCAAAGTCGCCGAGGCGATAGATGAGGCCGGCGTGCGCCATCCATTCCGGGGTGTCTACCACCTGCTTGCCCTTGGTGTCGAGGGTCGTGCCCTGATAGGTCAGATCCGCATCGTAGGTCAGGCGGGTATAGGTCGGGTTCAGGTAGAGCCTGAGCGCATCCGAGACATAGGCATTGATCGCCAGCTCCAGCCCATAGCCCGTGGCCTCACCGATGTTCTGCTGGTAGTTCACCGGCTTGCCTTTGACCAGAACGCGGGGGTCAGACACGCTGGTCAGCAGGTTCCGGTATTGGCCGAGGAAGAGCGTCGGCATGATCTCGATGCGCTCGCCGCGAAAGCGTAGCCCCAGATCGATGGTATCAGACTCCTCCATGTCATAACCGGAGAACAGTTCGTTCAGCGTGACCCCGGCGGCCCGAAAGGCGGCGCGGTTGCTGTTGTAGGTATTGATGATGGGCAAATAGGAATAGGGCCGGATGAAGCCCCGGCCATAGCTGGCATAGACCTGGGTCGCGGGCGTCAGGTCGTAGGAGAGGCCGAGCGACGGCAGCCAGATGTCATGGGTGCGTGCCTCGCGGTCCAGGTCCGGGGCGCGCACCAGGGCATAATCAGGTGCCCCGCCTGTGGTGTAGCCCTCACTCTTGGAGTCCTGGAACTCGAAGTATTTGAGTCCGGTCTGCCAGCTCAGCGCACCGAGACGTCCGGTAAGCTTGGCATAGGGACTATGGATGTAGGTCGTCCCTGTGGTCGCCAGCACGCCATAACCGCGATAGCTGAGCCCGCTGCGGGTGATGGCAGAGTTCTGGGTGGTGATCTCCATGGCGTTTTGCTCATAGTGATACCCCATCAATGCCGTGATCCCCTGGATCTCAGTGCTGGCCTCGGCGATCAGGCCCCAGCGATCGATGTCACGGTTGCGCTCCTGTACCTGTCCACCGCTTGCCGTGGTGCCCTGGAGGATCCTGGCGTCCTCGGTCGAGGAGTAGGGTTTGAGGGTCAGACGGGTGTCGGCGCTGGGCCGATAGGTCAAGACCGAGAGCAGATCCGTATTGAGGTAGGAACCGCGGTTGTAGTCGTAGTAATAAATGTCCTCGGACGCGTTTCCGGTACGGCTGGTGTTGAAGTCCAGATCCAGGTCCGCGTCCGGCCCCGCGACCTGCGCATAGGTCAGCGCCCGATAGAGGTGCTGTTCCTGATCGTTGTGATTGAGCCAGAGCTTGAGTTCGAGGTCTTCACGCAGCGGCTGGACGAGCGCCAGATTGGCATTGATCCGCGGACCCAGATCGCCCGGACCCCGCCACTTGTCCGCCTCTGAGTAGGAAGCGGCGCCGGCGATCCGGGTGCCGCTCGCGTTCAGGCGCCCGGACTCCAGCCGAGCATAGGTCCGGGTGAAGTTATCTCCACCCAGTCGCTGATTGAGTTTGGCACCGGCTTCCTCACCCGGCCATTTAGGATGCAGGACAATGGCCCCACCGCGTGTGCCGACGCCGGTCCCGATATCCGCCGGGGTCGCGCCCTTATAGACCGAGATCGACTCTATGTTCTCCAGGTCATAGAGATAATCCCGTGGACCGATGGGGTTGCCGCCATAGTTCGGTACCCCTTCCACCGTCAGAGTGCCCAGCGAGCTGCGCACCCCGCGCAGACGCACGCTGGATTGCTCTACGCCCAGTCCGCGACTGTCCGGTTGCTCGGTGCTCACGCCCGGAAGTAGATCGATCGCCGCCCAGACCTGGTTCGCCGCCTTGGTGCCCTGGATCTCGATCCCCTTGGTCGTGACCGCCGTGCCCGTATAGACCTTCTCCTCGGTCTGCTTGGTCGGTGTTAGGATGCGCTCAGCCTCGACCTCGAGGGGTTCGAGGGTGATGATCTCCTGCCCGCGCACCTCTGACCAGATCAGCCCCTCAGTGAAAAGGACGAGCGCGATCTGAACGAGTAATGAGCGTCGCGAGTACATGCCAAAGTCTCCTTAACGAGGCGGAGAAGGTTAGCCTGATGTAGCCACACTTGGATGTCGGGACACTTGGTATGATAATTTTAAGGTACATAATACACAACTACCGAGGCTGTAAACCTGATCAGCGCCTCGGCGAGAAGAGGCCGACTTAATGACCGATCCGATGCGGATGGTATTTCCAGCCTTTGTGCGGGGTATCATGCCGTCCAATAGAGACGCGCCCCTTGCGCCGGCCAGCGACACGCTCGCTGTGATCCCTGGACTCGATTGGGGTCATCTGGTCATCCAGGTGGCGCACCGGTTGGCGATCGTCATAGATATGGGTGGTCCGGTGATACTGGCGCTGGGGGTGCTCTCCGTGGCGGCCTTGGCCATCGTGCTGCTCAAGCTCTGGCAGTTTGGGCGGCTGCGTCTCGGCGCGCTCGGCCCTGTCCAGGATGCGCTCACACTCTGGAGACGGCACGAGGATGAGGCGGCACTCGCGCGTCTGCGTCGGATGCGCTCGCCGGTGGCGCGGGTCGTCGCGGTCGCCATGGTGGGACTGGAACGGCCCGACGTCGAGCCGGCACTGCTGCGCGAGGAGCTGGTACGCCTCGCGAGCGTCGAGCTGGAGGGGCTGCGTAGTTATCTGCGGACCCTAGAGGTCATCGGCACCCTGAGTCCGCTGCTGGGACTGCTCGGTACGGTGCTGGGGATGATCGAGGCCTTTCGCCGGCTCGAATCGGCCGGGACCCAGGTCGATCCCGCCATCCTCTCGGGAGGGATCTGGCAGGCGCTGCTCACGACCGCCGTTGGCCTGAGCATCGCCATCCCGGTGGTACTGGCTCACACCTGGCTGGAGCGGCGTGTCGAGCGTTGTGGACACCAGATGGAAGACGCCGTCACCCAGGTCTTCACGCGCGATCTCCTGCCCATCGACCTGGAGGTCGGGCCGGGGCACCAGTCCGCCGCGACCGATGCGGCCCAGGTCAGCGATGCGGCTTGAGTGGCGCGTGCCGCGCCGTCCTAACCCGATCGGACTGACGCCCCTGATCGATGTCGTCTTCATCCTGCTGCTCTTTTTCTTGCTTGCCTCGCATTTCGAGGCGCGGCGTGCGCTCCCTATTGACGCAACGCAGACGGCGCTCGCGGAAACCGCGGACTCGGACGTGCCCAGCCTGTCGATCCGGCTCCACGCCGATGGCCATATCGATCTGGGTGACGTGCGGCTAGAGCAGGGGGCGGTGGTGGAGCGACTGCGCGACCGCCTTCGGCAGCAACCTGAGCTGCGCGTCCTGATCCATCCGGATGCCGAGGTCGAGCTTCAGGCCCTGGTCTCGCTGATGGACCGGATCCTGGCGCTCGGTGTGACCGAGGTGACCCTGGAATGAAATTCATCCAACCGCACCGCCGGTCGCCTGGTGATACTGGGCTGATCCCGCTGATCAATGTCATCTTACTGATGTTGATCTTCTTTATGCTCATGGGGCGGCTGACACCGCCCGAGCCGCTCAATGTGACACCACCCACCGCAAACACGGGTCGCGCGCCGACCGAAGCACCGATCCTCCTGCTCATCGATGCCGAGGGGCGGATGGCCCTGGACGCTCGCCCTATCGAAGCCGACGCGCTGATGGGGCGGATCGCCGCTCTCGCTGATCCGGCATCGCAGCCCGTGACCATCAAGGCCGATGCTCGGCTCAATGTCGGCTCATTACGGGCCGTGCTGACCCTGTTGCGACAGGCCGGAATCGCGCGCGTCGATCTGATGACGGTCGGTCGGCCATGATGGAGATCCGCGTCCATCACTGGCTGATCGCGTTGATGGTGGCCGGTGCCGCCCATGTGGCCCTGCTGCTGGCGTGGCCGACACCGTCTTGCCCAAAATCCCAGGTAGGGCCTGTCTATAGCCTCCGGCTGGCGGCGTCCAAGCCCTCCAAGGGCGCCGACTTGGATGAACCGAGCAAAGGCCACGATAAGCAGGAACCGCGCGCCCCTGATCAGCCGACTCTGACGCCGCCCCCTTCTAAGCCCATGCCAAAGGCGGCGATTCAGACACCCCTGAGCGCACCAACGACGCCCAAGACACAGACACCCGAGTCAAGGGTTGCGAAGTCTGGCGAGGGCACGAAGACACGCACGCGCGAAGGACCCAAGCGACTGGTCGAGACGCGCCAGGGGCGTCCCAGGCCCGTCACCACCAAGACGCCGGCGCCGACCAGGCCGATGGCCGGCGTCGAGGCAAGCCCCGAGATCCCCTCAACCCAGGCGCAAAGGACCCAGGGCGGCACCGAGGAGAGGTTCAACCGGGCGGGTCACGGAGGATCAGGACAGGGCGCCGATGACGGCGGCGTCGGCACGGGTGTCGATCCGGCGGATATCCACAGTTATTACGCCACGCTGGTCGCCTGGCTCAAGCGGCACAGGCGTTACCCGGAGTCGGCGCGTCGACGCCAGGAGCAAGGCACAGTCCAGGTGACCTTCAGTATCGACCGGCAGGGACGCCTGCTGTCGCACCGGATCGAGTCGAGTTCCGGCCATCCGGTGCTCGACCAAGAGGCGAGGTCCCTGCTGCAACGGGCCTCACCCATGCCACCCATTCCGGCCAACCTGGCCCAAAATACCCTGACCGTCACGATACCGATCAGCTTCAGCCTCCACTGAACCGGGGTCGGACAGGCGCCAGACCTCGACCTCGATCCTGCGAGCCGGGCATGGCCGGCTCGAAGCGCGCGAGCGTTTTTAAGTGCGTCTTTGCTCCACGGGGATGCCCTTCTCATACCAACCGCGGCTGGCATTGACCATCCGCACCACCAGGAGCATCACCGGTACCTCGATCAGCACCCCGACCACGGTAGCGAGCGCGGCCCCAGACTGGAACCCAAAGAGCACAATGGCCGTGGCCACCGCCAGCTCGAAGAAGTTCGAGGCCCCGATCAGCGCCGAGGGGCAGGCGACGCTGTGTTTTTCACCGACCAGACGATTGAGCCAGTAGGCCAGGGCGGCGTTGAAGAACACCTGGATCAGGATCGGCACCGCCAGCAGGGCGATGACCAGCGGCTGGGTGAGGATCTGCTCGCCCTGGAAGGCAAACAACAGTACCAGTGTCAGGAGCAGCGCGACGATCGAGACGTGGCCCAGGGTGTCGAGCGCAGTGTCGAAGCGTTCCTGACCCTGGGCCAGCAGGATCTTGCGTAAGACCTGGGCGATGATGACCGGGATGACGATATAGAGCAGCACCGAGATCAAGAGCGTCTCCCAGGGGACGCTGATCGACGACAGACCCAGCAGCAGCCCCACGATCGGCGCGAAGGCAAAGATCATGATGGTGTCGTTGAGTGCCACCTGCGACAGGGTGAAATAGGGATCGCCCCCGGTCAGTCGGCTCCAGACAAAGACCATCGCGGTGCAGGGCGCGGCGGCCAGCAGGATCAGCCCGGCGACATAGGAATCGAGCTGCTCGGACGGCAACCAGTCGGCGAAGAATCCACGGATGAACAGCCAGGCCAAGAGCGCCATCGAGAACGGCTTGACCGCCCAGTTGACGAACAGGGTGACGCCGATGCCCTTCCAGTGATCGCGCACCTGATGCAGTGCACCGAAGTCGATCTTGATCAGCATCGGGATGATCATGATCCAGATGAGCACGCCCACCGGCAGATTGACCCGGGCCACTTCCAGTTCACCGAGGAACTGGAAGGGGGCGGGCAGGAGCTGGCCGAGCGCGATCCCGACGACGATACAGAGTGCAACCCACAGGCTCAGCCAGCGCTCGAAGACGCTCATGGCGGCGCCGGCGGCCTGTTTGGCGGTGACTTCACATTGCGCACTCATAGATGTTGACCTGTGAATGAAACTGAGGGGCCATGACAACAGGCGGCTTGTCGGCCGTTGATCTGGATGGGTGGACAGGGTACGTCGCCATAAGAGCAGAAGACGCAGCAGTCACCCGGTTTGGGGCGCAGTAGGGTGCTGCAGCCCAGACACTCGTAGTACCACTGACAGGCATCCGTGGGCATGATCTCCTCGCGCCGATGTCCGCAGTGGGGGCAGGTCAGGGTCGAGGTCAGGATCGGTTCCGGCATCACTCAGATCTCCAGGGCTTCACGGACGGCTGGGATCAGGCGTGCGCGGATGTCGTCGCGCACTGCGATGAAGGATTCTAGCGGTTCGCCGTGCGGGTCATGGAAGGACAGATGGACCTGCTTGACCGGACGCGGGAAGACCGGACAGCTTTCCCTGGCGTTGTCGCAGACGGTTGCCACTAGATCGATGGGTTCATCGAGCACCGCGTCGATATCCTTGGGATACAGGCCATCGGTCGGCAGGCCGAGGTCTTGTAGTGCCGCGATGGCGCCCTCGGCCACCCTGGGCTGAGGGTGGGTACCCGCCGACAGGGCGCGCACCTGATCCGCCAGATCATGGTTGAGCAGGACTTCGGCCATCTGCGAGCGACAGGAATTGCCGGTGCAGAGGACCAGCACGGTTTTTTTGGGTGGGGCCATGAATCAGTCCTCGTGGCATAGAGTCGGATCAAGACGGGCTGGACGCTGGGCGAGGAATCTACGAGTAGAGGCCATCCGCCAGACCTCGCCTGGCACGAACCCGGATCAGGCCGAGGGTGCGAACCAGCCCTCGACCGTTTTGCGATCCGGCACCCCGCCTGAATGCACCACGACCTCGTCGATCACCACGCCGGGCGTGGCCATGATGGGGTAGCGCATGATGTCCTGGATCTGGTCGACCTTCTCTAGCCTGATCTCGACCCCCTGGGCGCGGGCGACCTCTTCGACCAGGTTCAGGGTGGCCTGACAGTTGCGGCAGCCGGTGCCGAGGATCTTGACGTGTTTCATGCGCTTGACTCCGTTAGAGAACGAGATTGAAGACATAACCGACCAACAGGATGCCGGACGCAACCGCGGCGATGAAGGTCGCGATCAGCGGCCATTTGAGCACCTTGCGCAGGATCAGCATCTCGGGGGCCGAGAGTGCGATGACGCTCATCATGAAGGCGAGCGTGGTGCCGAGTGCCGCGCCCTTGCCGATCAGCGCCTCGACGATGGGGATGATGCCGGCGGCATTGGTGTACATGGGCACCCCCAGCACCACCGCCGCCGGGACCGCCCACCAGACCTCGCGTCCCATGAAGGCGGCCATGAAGTCCTCGGGCACATAGCCGTGGATCGCCGCACCGAGTCCGATCCCGAGGAGCACATAGGGCCAGACCCGCCCGACGATCTCGCGCACATGCCGGAGTCCGGCGTGCAGGCGTTCCGTCCAGCATTGATCAGAGCCGGATGCCGCCGTCGCCTCGCCCAGATGGATGGCACGCACCCAGTCCTCCAGATGGCGTTCCATCTTCAGTTCGCCGATGACGAGTCCAGCGACGATGGCCACTGCAAGTCCAAGCCCTAGATAGAGGAGCGCCACCTTCCAGCCGAACAACCCCAGTAGCAGTGCCAATGCCACCTCGTTGACCATGGGCGCGGCGATCAGGAAGGAGAAGGTCACCCCCAGCGGCACCCCGGCCGAGAGGAAACCGATAAACAATGGCACCGCCGAGCAAGAGCAGAAGGGCGTGACGATGCCGAGGCTCGCCGCCAGGGCATTCCCGAGCCCCAATCGCCGACCGGCCAGCAGCGCCCGGGTGCGTTCTGGGGCGAAGAAGGTCTGGATCACGCCCATCACAAAGACGATGCCGGTGAGCAGAAGCAACACCTTGGGCGTGTCGTAGAGGAAGAAATGTATCGCCTCGCCGAGCTGGGTGGCGCGGGTGAGGCCGAGCGCGCCGATCGCCAGATCGGCGATCTCGGTGAGATGGCTGTAGGCCAGCCCCCAGAACACGGCGGCGATGGGCAGGCCGACAAGCCAGGGGGCGAGGCGTTGAGGATCAGTCGTGGCCGTTGGGTTCATCGTGTCTATTAATGTAGTCCGAGCAACGCTGAAGACGAGTGAATCTGAATAAGGATGCATCAGGCTCGTTCGGTCCTGCGGGTCGCTCACGTAACCTCAGCCTGGGTGCGCTGTTGGAATCCAGGCCCTGCCGTGTTCGGCTATAGATCCTGACCGGCATAGGAGCCGTTGACCGATTTGTTGCAGACCGGGAAGTCGGGGACGATATTGCCCAGGATCAGCCGTTCGAGCGCCGGCCAGGTGAACCAGCTCGGATCACGAGGGAAATAACGGGCGATCCGTCCGGATTCGTCGAAGCGGACGTAGCTCAGGATCTCGCCGCGCCAGCCCTCGATCAGGCCCAGCCCGGCTGCACCTGACTTGGGTGCAGGGAGCGGCGCCTGGATCGCGCCGTCCGGCAAGGCGTCGAGCAGGCGGTCGAGCATCCACAGAGTGCTGCGCACCTCCTCGATCCGCACCCGCAGCCGGGCGGCTACGTCGCCCTCGGTCTGGACCGGCACCTCGACCCGCAGCTGATCATAGGGTGGGTAGGGGGCGTGGTGCCGGACATCGAAGGCCAGACCGCTGGCCTTGCCGACATAGCCAGTGCAGCCGAGTTCGCGGGCGTCGGCTTCGGACAGGATGCCGGTCGTGAGCAGCCGATCTTCGAGCGAGGGCAGATCCTCGAGGATGTCGAAGATGGGTTCGATGGACTGCCGGAATGCGGCGTGATCGAGCCGCAGGTGATGGAAGCCTTCAGGCGACAGGTCAGCGGCGACCCCGCCGGGGATGACCACATCCATCAGCAGCCGATGCCCAAACAGCTCCGATGAGCGCCGCTGCCACTGTTCGCGCAACCGGGCGCACTGGACATGGGCGAAGGCGAAGCCGACGTCGTTGCAGATGGCGCCGATGTCGCCGAGGTGATTGGCGATGCGCTCGCGCTCGGCTAGGAGCGCCCGCAGGGTCAGGGCCCGCGGCGGCACCTCACATCCAGTGGCGCGTTCCATGGCCTGACAGGCCGCCCAGGCATGGGCGACCGCCGTATCGCCCGAGACCCGCCCGGCAAGCCGCGCTAGGGCCGCCGGATCGCGTCCGACAGCGAGCTTTTCGACCCCGCGATGGACATAGCCCAACCGTTCCTCCAGGCGCAAGACCTCCTCGCCCATAACTTGGAACCGAAAGTGTCCCGGCTCAATGATCCCGGCATGGACTGGACCGACCGGGATCTCGTGGACACCATGGCCTAGGATGGGGATGAAGGGATATTCGGCATCGGACGGGGTGCGCCCGCGATGCTCGCCGCTCAGGGGGAAATCGGCGCGCAGCGGGAAGCGATCCTCTGGCCAGGCCTGATGACGCGTCCAGCGCCGTCTATCGGGCTGGTCGGTCCAGAGGATCCCGGTCAGGTCATGGGCATGACGCTCCAGGCGACTAATCCCTGGGAAGTGGTGTGCCTGGGAGGCCAGATGCGGCCGACTCAGTGGAACCTCGGTCTCCAGGATCAGATAGGTGCCACCGTGCTCCAGACAGGCCAGCACGCGCAGACGCGGTTCGCCCTCCGATCTGGCCACATCGGCTGGGGTGTCAAGCGGATCGACCCAGACCCCAGCGTGACGTACCCCGAGCTCAGCGGCGAGCTGAGCCGCCGTCCCCCAGGCGTCTGGCGCGAGGAGCAGATGCCGGGCGGGTGCGAGCGGCTCACCCTGGTGGGCAGCGGCCCCAGATTCGGCGAGCCGCTCGATCAAGCGGGATGACCAGTCAAATGTGCTCATAGAACACCTCGGCCCGCGATCAAGGCCGTCGCCCGATCCAGCCAGGCGACGAGAGCCCCTGGGATGGACAACCCTAGCCACAACACCAGCCCAAGATGCAAGAACACAGGTAGCATGTTCGCCGCGACGGGTCTCTGACCCTCGGGGGCCGTACCATAGACCATCGGGTGTAGATGCCGAAACAGACCGGCGAAGGCGATCGCCAGACCGCTCAACAGGAGCAGGGTAAACCAGGGATAGGTCTGCATGGTTGCGGTCAGGAGCAAAAATTCACTGGTGAAGACCCCAAAGGGCGGAAAGCCAGCGATGGCGACCACCCCGAACAGCAGCCCCCAGCCAATCGCCGGCTGGGTGCGGATCAGTCCGCGGATGCGGTCGATCGACTGGGTGCCAGCCAGATGGGTGGCATGCCCGACGGTGACGAAGATCGCCGATTTGGTGAGCGAATGGACCAACATGTGGAGTAGTGCACCGAAGGTCGCCAGAGGACCTCCGACCCCGAAGGCAAAGGTCATGAGCCCCATGTGCTCGATCGAGGAATAGCTGAACAGCCGTTTGATGTCGCGCTGGCGATGCAGAAAGAGCCCAGCGACGACGAACGAGACTATCCCGAACCCCATCAGGAGTGCCCCGGCCAAATGCGAGGTCTGGGTCGCCGCCAGCGAGCCGTCGACCAGCATCTTGAGCCGCACCACCGCATAGAGCGCGACATTGAGCAACAGACCCGAGAGGACCGCTGACATCGGGGTCGGACCCTCGGAATGGGCGTCCGGCAGCCACTGATGCATGGGCACTAGACCGACCTTGGTGCCATAGCCGACCAACAGGAACACGAAGGCGATCCGCATCACCGTGGGATCAAGGGCGCCGGCATGGGCATGGAGTACGCTCCAGGACAGGCCGGATTCTGTGTCCTCGAGGACCAAATAGGCAGCAAAATAGGTCAGAACTGTGCCGAACAGTGCGAGCGCGATCCCGACGCCGCACAGGATGAAATATTTCCAGGCGGCCTCGACCGCCTCCGGGGTGCGATAGAGCGAGACTAAGAGCACGGTCGCAAGCGTCGCACCCTCAACCGCTACCCAGAGGATGCCGAGATTGTCTGTGGTTAGGGCCACCAACATGGTCAGCATGAAGGACTGGTAGAGGCCGTGATAGAGCCTCAGGTTGAGCGCGCTGATGCGCCCGCTCGCCTGGACATGTTGCATATAGGGGCCTGAGAAGATGGCCGTAGTCAGTCCCACGAAGGCCGTGAGCACGATCAGATAAACGTTGAAGGCATCGACCCGAAAGCCCAGACCAGCCACGACCTCGACCCGCGCGACCATCCAGGCCAGCCATAGCGCACCGATCAGGGTCAGGCCAGAGATGGCCAAGTTGAGCCGTCCAGACAGATCGAGCGCGCGCACCCAGAAAAGCGCGAATCCACCGATCAGGGGGGGTAAGAGTGTGAGCAGCAAGGGCATCATCTCAGTGACCAACCATCCAAGAATCTGCGGCTGCCTCATCCACCGGACCCGCCTCGGTCAGGCGATTGAGTCGATCCACATCGAGCGAATCGATGCTCTCGCGGATTTGAAAGAAAAAGACCCCGAATAACACCATGGCCACCAGAACATCGAAGGCAATTCCGAGCTCGACCACCAGCGGCATGCCGGCGGTTGCCGAGACTGCGGCCAAAAACAGCCCATTCTCCATCGCCATAAAGCCCAGCACCTGGGCCACCGCCTGCTGGCGGAAGACCATCATCAGGAGCCCAATCAAGACCAGGGCGAGGCTCACGGCGATGATGTTGCGGGTAAAGGTCAGCCCCTGCTCGACCATGGGCAGCACCAGCCAGTAGCTAAAGATCACCAGACCCACGCCCAGCATGGCCACGAGCGCCGGATACCGAAGACGCTCGGTCTCCCGTTCCAGACCGAGACGCCGCACCAGACGATGCAGCATCCACGGGATTAGAAGTGCCTTGAGGACGAGGGTCAGGATGGCTGAGAAATAGAGGTGCCTAGCCTGACCGCTTAGGGCCACAGTCAGGGTCACCGCCGCCACAAGCGCGCCCTGCCAGGCGAAGACATGGATCGCGGCGACCAGCCGGGTCTGGGCCAAGAGCACGAAAGAGAGAAACAGTGCCAAGGCTGCCAGCAAAACGACGAACTGTTGCAACAGCGGCAACGCCAGAAGATTCATCAACCGACCTCCAGGATCACATGACTCATGAGCCCTAACAATCCCAGGAGCAGGGCGAGGTTTAGGAAGTTCGGCACCCGGAACAGACGCATCTTGGCCATCAGGGTCTCGCTGACCGCCAAGGCTGCACCTAGCAGCGTAAGCTTGGCGAGCACAGCGATCAGGCCCAACATGAGCGCCCTCGGCGTGAACTCGGTCGCAATGCCCCAGGGCAGGAAGACGTTGACGATCAGCACCCCGTAGAGCAATAGCTTGATCCAGGCCGCCCACTCCATGAGTGCCAGATGGCGTCCGGTGTATTCGAGCAGCATGGCCTCGTGGACCATGGTCAGCTCGAGGTGGGTTGCTGGGTTGTCGACGGGGATACGTCCGCACTCGGCCAGAGCCACCAGCACGAGCGCGCCGAAGGCAAACAGATAGGACGGACGCAGCAGGAAGCCGTCGGTCAGATGATGGTCCATCACGCCGACCAGACTGGTGCTGTGCGCGGTCATGGCGAGCGTAAAGACCACCATCAGAAGCGCCGGCTCGGCTAGCGCCGAGATCAGCATCTCGCGCGAGGCGCCCATGCCGCCGAAGGCCGTGCCCACGTCCATCCCAGCCAGGGCAAGGAAGAAACGTCCCAGGGCCAACAGACCGACCAACACGATGAGATCGGCGATATTGGCCGTCGGCAGATCAAGCGCGATCAGAGGTACGGTGGCACACGCCAGCCAGGTGGCGACAAAGACGATGTAGGGCGCGACCCGAAACAGCGGCGAGGCTGAGTGCGCCACCCGCGTCTCCTTGACCATCAGCTTGTGCAGATCGACATAGGGCTGGAGCAGTGGGGCGCCGCGCCGGTTCTGGAGCTGCGCCTTGACCTTACGTACCCAGCCGACCAAGAGTGGGGCCAGTGCGACACAGATCAGGGCCTGTAGCAGGGCGATGAACCAGGCAGTCATGCGATGATCCAGAGTAGGACGAACAGGGTTGCCAGCGTCCAGCCGAGATAGATCCGGACGTTTCCCGATTGCAGCCGGGCGACCTGTTGCGAGGAGGCATCAACCGCGCGCGCCATCGGCAGATAGAGCCAGCCCCAGGCGCGATCGGCGACCCTGAGCCGATAGCGCGTGATGCCATCTGCGCTCTGTTCCAGAGCTTCGTCGATCACAAACAGCAGGGCGAAGACGCGCCGGATCGGCTGGGCGAATGAGGCGGCACTGGACTGCATCCGTGGCGTTGGAGGGGTGAATCCGCAATCCCAGGGATCGCAGCGCCGCACCCGCCAGGAGGCGTGACGTTTGAACCACCAGATGGCCGCGCCCGCAATCAGGGCTAGGAGCAGTATGGTCAGGGGGGCGCTGTAGCTCGCGGTCTCAGCGGAGATCGGTGTCAGCCATAGCCAACCGCTTGCGTCCGCCTGCGGCACACCCGTGCCCAGTAGTTGGGCGGCCACCGAATCGAGCAGGCTGAGGATCTGGGTTGGCAGCATACCGAACAGCACGCACAGCACCGCCAGCACGCCCTGACCGGCCCACATCCCCTTGGGTGAGGGTCGGGCGCGGCGCACATGACGCGAACGCGCTTGCCCCAAAAAGGCAATGCCATAGACCTTGACGAAGGTCGCTGCGACCAGCGCGCCAGTGAGCGCCAACACTGCCGAGGCGATCGGCACCAGGCTGCGCAGTACCCCGCTCTCCAGATTCCAGGCCTGCAGCGCCGACTGGAAGATCAACCATTCGGAGACGAAACCATTGAATGGGGGTAGGGCCGAGATCGACAGACAGCCGATCAGGAAGAACGAACCTGTCCAGGGCATACGCCGCAACAGACCGCCCATCTGTTCTAGGTCGCGTTCGTGGGTGCTGTGCAGGATGGCACCCGCGCCCAGGAACAGCAGCGACTTGAACAGCGCGTGGTTGAGCGCGTGATAGAGTGCGGCGACCAGGGCCAAGGCGGCCAGATTGGGGTGACCGGTGGATGCAAACAGCAGCGTGAGCCCCAGCGCAATGAAGACGATACCCAGATTCTCGATCGACGAATAGGCCAACAGCCTTTTGAGGTCGGTCTGGATCAGGGCAAATAGCACTCCGACTAGGGCTGAGAGGCTCCCAACCGTGATCAGGATCACGCCCCAGGACCAATGCAGCTCGCCATTGAGGTCCAACACCAGGCGGATGAAGCCATAGACCGCGACCTTGAGCATGACACCCGACATCAGCGCCGAGATATGCGAGGGCGCAACCGGATGCGCCTCAGGCAGCCAGGCATGGAATGGAACCAGGCCGGCCTTCAGTCCAAAGCCGAGGAAGGTCAAGCCGAATGCGACGCCCGCCCATAGCGGCGTGAGCTGTGCCGTCCGCATGGCGTCGAAATCGAAACCGCCTCCGAAGGCGGCCAAGACACCAAAGCCGAGCAGGATCGCCAACCCGCCGAAATGGGCCATGAGCAGATAGAGGAAGGCGGCGCGCCGATTGGCGGCATGCTCGTGCTGGAAGGCGACCAGGAAATAAGAGGACAGGGACATCAACTCCCAGGCCACCATGAACAAGAAGGCATCGTCGGCCAACACCACGAGCAGCATCCCAACCACGAACAGTCCGCTGAAACCGCCGAGCGCGGCGAGTGACTCGCGCCCGTTTTCGAAGTGGCGCACATAGTCAAGCCCATAGAGGCTAACCGCACCAGTCACCAACCCGATGAGGACGAGGAAGACGCCCGCGAGCGGATCGAGCCGCACCTGCCAGTGCAGCCAGGGCAGGCCGAACGGCAAGACGGCGCTCGCCTCCGTCCCGCCGATCAGGGTCCAGAGACCGGCGAGGAGCGCGACCACGCCCGCGAGTCCGAGCAATGGGATGGCGACCAACCGCAGCAGGTGCGGTTGGCGACTTGCGAGCAGAGAGGTGCCGATCGAGGCGAAGGCCAAGAGCACCGCGAGGGATGCCAGAGCGAGGGAAGCGCCGACCGAGGCGAAGGCCAAGATCACCGCGAGGGATGCCAGGGCGAGGGATACATGGAAGACCCTGGATCGAGGCTCGATAAGGGTTTGAACAGTTTCTTTGATACGCGCTCGTTCCTGCGTGTTCATATAGATAATTGCCCTGCCGTCTCGAATGTTTTTGCCTACTCGACAGGTGATGTCACTCCTGTTCCCGATGGGCGAGATAGCTCAAAGGGTACGGCGAGTTTCGCGCGCCCGCCGGCGAGTGAGCCTGATCGAGTCAGTCTGACGGAACGGTCTAGGGATCGTACAATCTGCTTGGATTCGTGAACTAGAACAAACTCTTAAGGCGACCACAGAGACGACCGAGCGCAATCGATCATGATGGATCCAAAACGCAGACCACGCCGTATCGCGAGGTCTTTTTGCCATGGTTGTATGGCACGATTCTATATGATAATCCTATGATAATTCAATTCACATCGGATGATAATCCGCTGTATCAGAAGGTGTATGATGGAACATCGAACGGCGCGCCTGACCGTCCTCATCGATCCACGAAAAAAGCAGCTATTCGAGGCGATCTGTGCCGAACAAGACCTAAACCCCTCCCAGGTCATCCGTAAACTGATACGCCAATACATCCTTGATCACAGTGGATCGCGCGACCTGCCGGACTGGCTGACTGGGGGGGCTGCCAAGACCGAGGACAAGCCTCCTTCCTGACCTGTCTTTCCGAGTCAAGTCAGGGTTTCGGATCAGACACGCGGAGAAGACGATATGCTACGCATCCTTCGGCACTCCCAGCGCATTGGGATCATCACCGAACCTGGGCCGGTGCACAGCGAGGCCGAATTGAAACGGCTGGGGGTCGAGCTACGCAGACTGATCGACGCGCGTTTCGGGCGCAGCCTCGCCATTCGTCAGGTGGATGCCGGGTCCTGCAACGCCTGTGAGCTGGAGATCCACGCGCTCAACAACCCCTATTACGACCTCGAGCGGTTCGGCGTGCACTTCGTCGCCTCGCCACGTCACGCCGATGCCTTGCTGGTGACAGGCCCGGTCTCACGCCACATGGAGGCGGCGCTGCGTCGCACCTGGCGTGCGACCCCCGCGCCAAAGTTCGTCATCGCCCTGGGTAACTGCGCCTGCAGCGGCGGTGAGTTCGGTGTCACCTACGCGAGTTGCGGCGCGGTGGAGACGGTCATCCCGGTCGATGTCAAGATCCCAGGCTGCCCACCTGCGCCCCTGGATGTGCTGCGGGGTCTGCTGGCCGCCCTGACGGCATCATCACGTCAGGACGGATGAGATGGCCGCGGCCATCGGATGGATGGGGATGGGATGTTTCAGGTCTTACCGATGCGGTTGAGCTCATGCTGGAGCCTTAATCTGTCGAGCGAGGCGAAGGGCAGTGAGACAAAGATCTTGATACGGTTCTCGATCTCGCGAAAGGCCGTGCGAAAGGCATTGAGCCGCGTCAGCTCGTCGCCCTCCACGGCGGCTGGATCCGCGGTGCCCCAATGGGCGATCATCGGTTGGCCGGGCCAGACCGGGCACGTCTCGCCCTTGGCCTTGTCGCAGACAGTGATGACGAAATCCATCTGAGGCGCATCCGGCTTGGCGAACTCCGCCCAATCCTTGCTGCGCAGTCCGTCGGTCAAATAGTTGTTGCGTCGCAGCAGCTCCAGCGTCAGGGGATGCACCTCGCCCCTGGGGTGGCTTCCGGCGCTGAAGCCGCGAAAACGCCCCGCGCCCCAGCGTTCAATGATGCGTTCGGCGAAGATGCTGCGGGCGGAATTTCCAGTACAAAGAAAGAGCACATTGAAGACTTTATCGGTCATGGGGTTGATCCTGAGCGGCAAATCCTGCTGTGATGCAGGGCCTCAAGTGGAAAAATAGACAAGCGCCTCGAATTTTTACCCCAATATCTTTGACGACCCATACCAAAGACAAGTGAAGTTTTTGTGACGACAGGGCCGGTCAGGTTGGTTGCTACGACAAATCAAGGATCTTGGTGTGCGTGGCGTACTTGGCTGTCAATCCATCAAAGCGACCGTCTTGACCTGTGCATAGACCTGCTGTCCCTCGTATAGCCGTAGGCGGTCGCGCGACTGGCGGGTGATACGCGCCAGAAACGGTGCCTTCTCATTCGCCCCGGGACAAAGCTTGACCAGCACCTGTCCCTGATCGATCTCGCGCAGCTCCAGGATCACTGCCGGCAGGATGTTGAGGATGCTAGAGGTTCGGGGTTCGTCCAGGGCCAGGCTGACATCGCGTGCATGGATGCGCACCCGTACCCGCTCATGGATGTCGCAATCGAGCCGCGCCACGCTCAGCCGCCCACCTGGGATCTCCAGCTGCGTCAGGGCATAGTCGTCGTCATGACTCAAGACCACGCCCTCGATGAGGGCGCTCGCCTCCGGGGCCTGGGCGAGCGCCAGATCGAGCTGGCTGAAGATCTCGTTCACCGGCCCTTGGGCGCGCACGCGCCCCTGTTCCATCACCACCACGGTATCGGCCAGCCGCGCCACCTCGTCGGGCGAGTGGCTCACATAGAGCATCGGAATCTCGAGCTGATCGTGCAGACGCTCCAGATAGGGCAGGATCTCCTGCTTGCGCTTGAGATCGAGCGCGGCGAGCGGCTCGTCCATCAACAGCAGACGCGGATGGAGCGCGAGGGCACGCGCGATGGCGACGCGCTGGCGCTCTCCCCCGGAGAGCTGGTGCGGACGGCGGTCGAGCAGATGACTGATGCCGAGCAGTTCGACCGCCTGGGCCAGCGCCTCCTGGCCCATGACGTCGCCCGCACGCTTCATCCCATAGGCCAGATTGCCCCGCGCGGAGAGATGCGGGAAGAGACTGGCCTCCTGGAAGACATAGCCGAGCGGGCGCTGATGCGTGGGCACAAAGGTCTCGCCATCCTGCCAGACCTCGCCGTTCACGCTCAGATGGCCGGCACGCGCCCGCTGCAGACCGGCGATCAGACGCAACAGCGTGGTCTTGCCCGAACCGGAATGACCGAAGAGAGCGGTAACCCCACGTCCCGGCAGGTCGAGATCCACATCGAGCGAAAAATCCGGATAGTCGAGATGGAAACGGGCGTGGATGCGGCTCATGTTAGGACCACTTCTTGGTATTGGGCCGCCAGGCATAGAGCACCAGCAGCACCAGGAAGGAGAAGATCAGCATCACCGCCGAGAGCCGATGGGCGGCGGCATACTCCAGCGCCTCGACATGATCATAGATCTGGACCGAGGCGACCCGGGTCTCGCCCGGCAGATTGCCGCCGATCATCAGCACGACGCCGAACTCACCCACCGTGTGGGCGAAGGTGAGAATCGCGGCGGTCAGAAAACCCGGCAGGGCCAGCGGCACCACCACGGTGAAGAAGGTATCCAGGGGCGAGGCCCGCAGGGTCGCGGCGACCTCGAGCGGACGCTCGCCGATCGACTCAAAGGCATTCTGCAACGGCTGCACCATAAACGGCAGCGAGTAAAACACCGAGGCCACCACCAGACCCCAGAAGGTAAAGGGCAGGAGCCCTACACCCAGCGCCTGAGTCAGTTGCCCGACCGGCCCATGCGGCCCCATCGCCAGCAACAGATAAAAGCCCAGCACCGACGGCGGCAGCACCAACGGCAGGGCGACCAGGGCGCCGATGGGGCCTTTCAGCCAATGCCGGGTGCGCGCCAGCCACCAGGCGATGGGCGTGCCCACCACCAGCAGGATCAAGGTCACGATGCCGGCCAGGCGGACGGTGAGCCCGATGGCCTGCAGATCGCTGTCGGTCAACACCATAGCGTTCCTCGATTCAATGGCTGTGTTGAAAGGTCTTAATGGCCGAGATCAGGAGGATCACCCCGAGCAGGGTCGTTAGCCACTGGGTCGGTACCCAGCCCAGCATCAGCCCGCCCAGGACGGCACCGAGGATGGAACCCGCCGCCATGGCACCGAATAGGGGTCGCTCGCGCCCCAGCACGGTAAAGGCGTCTGACTGGGTGTAGCGGGTGAAGCCGGCGATCATGGTCGGCAGACTGACCGCCAGCGAGAGACTGCCGGCCAGCTTGATGTCCAGCCCGTAGAGCAGCACGATGGTCGGGATGAGCAGCTCACCGCCCGCCACCCCCAGCAGGGCGGCGACCATCCCGATGCCGAATCCGGCGAGCAGACCCAGGCCGAGACGCAGCCAGCCCTCCGCGATCAGCGCCGCCGCGGCGTCGCCAAGACCCAGCCAGGCTTCGGACAACAGCAACAGCGCCAGCCCGACCAGTAGCACCATGACGACGCGATCAAGCCAACGCCGCGCCATCGTCATGGCGTGCCCGGCGGCCCACCAGGCACCGATCAGGCTCCCCGCCAGTAGATTGAGGACCACCCCGGCATGCTCTAGCATCTCTCCGACGGGAATGGTGCCGAGACGCGCGAACAGGGCCACAGCCACCACCACCAGGCTCATCGCCTTGTTGAAGATGATCGCCTCCAGGGTATCGAGCCTGAAGAGTCCCACCAGGACGGGCAGGCGGAACTCCGCCCCGCCCAAGCCGATGAGCCCGCCGAGTGTGCCGATGAGCCCGCCGGCCAGAAGGCCTTGACCGGCACGGGCTAGGTGACTGATCCCACTCATGCTCAGGGTTCCAGTGCTTCGCCGGGCAGGACGAAGCCATAGTGGGTCATGATCCGGCGCGCCTCAGGGCTGTCCATATAGTCGGCGAACGACCTGGCCAGGGCATTGCCCGCCGCCCGCTCGGTGATGATGAAGCCTTGTTCCAATGGCTCATGCAGGTCGTCCGGGATCAACCAATAGCCACCCTGGCTGGCCAGTTCTGGGTTGAGCGCCAGGGACAGGGCGATGATACCCACCTGGGCGTTGCCGGTCTGCACGAACTGGGCGGTGTGGGCGATGTTCTCGCCATAGACCAGCTTGGGTTCGACCTGGTCCCAGATCTTGGCGGAGCGCAGCGCCTCTTCGGCGCGCTTGCCGTAGGGTGCGTGCTGGGGATTGGCGATCGCGATGCGGGTGATGGCCGGATCGGTCAGGCTCTGGAGCGTCATCCTGGTGGCATCCAGGCGAGTGCTCCAGAGCACAATGCGACCGAAGGCGTAGGGCCTGACGTCGGAGGCGGCGAGCCCCTCCTTCACCAGGGCACGGGGAAAGTCGATGTCGGCCGAGAAATAGAGATCATAGGGCGCGCCCTGCTGGATCTGGGTGTGGAACTTGCCAGACGAGCCGTAGATCACCGTGATCTCATCCGTCGGGTGGGTCTTCTTGAACGCGGTCACGATCTCGTCCATGGCGAATTTGAGATCCGCTGCCGCCGCGATGCTGATCTTTTCGGCGTGGGCGGACAGCGAGAGCAGCAATGTTGTGGCAAGCAGGAGTGTCTTGGTCAGGCGCATGGCAAATGTCCTCTGGAGTGGGCTGACAACCCGAGCGGTCATGGCGTGTGGCTCGGGTCAGGCGCGCGGTTCGGTGAATTGGGCGGCTGGTGTGGTGACGCCTTTAGTGGCTCGAAGCGGCCGTTTCACCCGGTAGCACGAACCCATAGGCGGTCATCGTGGCGCGCGCGTCCGGGGTTTGCATGTAGTCGGCGAAGGCGCGGGCCAGGGCATTGTGCTCGGCACGCTTGGTGATGATGAAGGCTTGTTCCAGGGGTTCATGCAGGGTGTCGGGAATCAGCCAATAGCCCCCCTTCCTGGCCAGCTCGGGATTGAGGGCGAAGGACAGCGAGATGATGCCAACCTGGGCATTGCCGCTCTGCACGAATTGCGACACCTGAATCATGTCCTCGCCCAGCACCAGCTTTGGCTGGAGCCTCTCCCACAGCCCGGAGGCGCGCAGCGCCTCCTCGGCGCGTCGCCCGTAAGGGGCATGCTGGGGATTGGCGATGGCAATGCGGGTGATGGCAGGATCGGTGAGACTCTGAAGCGTCATCTGGCTAGCGTCCAAATCCGTGCTCCAGAGCACGATCCGACCGATGGCGTAGGGTGTGATCGTGGAGCCGGCCAGGCCCTTGTTCTCCAACTCGTGCGGAAAGGCGATGTCGGCGGAAAAATAGAGATCGTAGGGCGCACCCTGCTGAATCTGGGTGAAAAACTTTCCGGCCGAGCCGTAGATCACCGTGATCTCATCCGTCGGGTGGGTCTTCTTGAACGCGGTCACGATCTCGTCCATGGCGAATTTGAGATCCGCTGCGGCAGCGATGGTGATCTTTTCGGCCTGAGCCGACCACGAAAACAGGGCCATGGTCAGGGCCAGACTCAGAACAGGAACGCTTGGAAGAAGGCGCATGGGGTGACTCCAGTGTGAGTTAGGCGGCGATGTGACGATCAATCGTTATATCAAAAAAAATATAACGATAAGCAAAAGGCAAAACACATACCATATTCTTGCTATTCAGTAGATTAAGCTGTTTGCGGTCGGATTGCTGGTAGCAAAACCGACAACGAGCGCGTGTTTTGCTACCAGCGACCGCATCGGCTCATCGCACTCAAGCCGGTACGAAGCGCACCTGTACGTCGCGTGGCGGGGCCTGATGCGGGGCACTGGTGACCAGCAGACGCGCCCCGGCGCGGGCATAGTCCTCGGCATTGCCGGCATGGATCCCGCCGGCGGCGGCGATCAGCGGGGTCGCCGCGCAGTTGTTCAGTGCGGCGACGGTCTCGGCCACGGCGGCCGGCGTGAATTTCTCTAGTTGCAGCACATCGGCTCCGGCCCAGGCCAGCGCCTGGTCTCGGCTGTGAACCTCAACCACGATCGGCTGTTTGGGACAGTGCCGCCGTACTCGGGTCAAGGTGGTCGCGGGGGTTTCGTCACCAAGAAACTGACGATGCTCGGCAAAGATCAGCACGCTTTCCGACAGGCCGCAGCGATGCATTACCGCCCCGCCGGCACGAAACGCCTTGACCGCCAGCCGCCGCACACCGGGGACATTTTTGCGGGTGCCGGCGACCCTGGCATCCGGATGACCGCGCCGCGCGGCGGCCTGAATCTCAGCCGCACAACTGGCCACCCCCGAGCACCATTCAAGCAGGGTCTGTGCGGTTTTCCAGACCCGATGCAGCACCTCTGCCGTGCCTTCGGCTTCGAGCAACAGGGTGTCGGGTGGAGCGAACTGACCGGAAGCGACGTGCAATTCAGCACGAGCGCCGCTCAGCTCGCAGAGTCGGTAAGCCTCCTCGGTGCCGCAAACGGTCATTGGATCGCGAGCGAAAAAGCGGATGCACCCTGCCCGCGCCCCGATCGCGAGTGCCTCGGTGGTGAGATCGCCATAGGGCGCATCCTCGGCCAGCAACTGCCACAGAGCGCCATCATCCAGAACACCGTCGGGGGAGGTTTGCATGGTTATAACTCAGTCCTTCACGGCCAGGATGACATGCGACGCCTTGATCAGTGCGCAGGCACGCCGGCCCACAGCCAACCCCAGATTCGTGACGCTCTCGTTGGTGATCATGGCCGTCAGGCGCGTCCCGCCGTCGAGCGCCAGGACGACCTCAGTGTTGACCGCGCCCGTGACGATACGCTCGACGACTCCACACAGCCGGTTGCGCGCCGAGGTCTTGAGTCCGCCGTCCTCGGTAGCCAGGATGACGAATGACGCCTTGATGAGGGCAAAGGCCTCAGTGCCGACCGTGAGACCCAGCGCAGCAACACTGTCATTGGTGATGATGGCGACCAAGGGGGCGCCGTTGATATCGAGCCTGACCTCGGTGTTGACCGCGCCGGGGGTGATCGCGGACACGACGCCGCGCAGATGATTACGGGTGCTGACTTTCATGCTCATGACTCCAAGTAACGTTTGAAAATGATCGAAATCCTGCACGCTCCGACTCAGGCGTTCGAGAAAACGGCGGTGCTCCGTCTCTGCTGCCTCGTAAACCGCGATCAGGCGTCGTCCCTCCTCGGTGAGCTCGGTCCCGCCGCCATGCCGTCCGCCGACCTGACGCCGCACCAGCGGCTCGGGTGAGAGATTGTTCATGGCATCGACCGCGTCCCAGGCCTGTTTGTAGGACAGGCCCAGTGACTTGGCCGCGCGCGCGATCGAACCGGTCTCATTGATCCGGCGCAATAGGTCGATACGGCCATGACCGGCGAAGCGCTGTCGGTTCAGCTCCAGTCGCAGCGCGCTGCTGGTTTCCAGACATTGTTCGAGACGGCGCGTCATGGTAATCGCTCCCTAAATCGGCTGCCCTGCTTATTTAAGGTGGCCCAAAAGACCATCGGGCAAAAAGGCTGCAACACGCCTCGAGCGGTCTTCCTGGAAGGTATGAGCGATAGAACAATTTCAAACCCTGGCCCTATAAAGGTGGATCTCGGCAAAGCGGGTCGGTGGATCTGTAGGAGCGCCTTGAGGCGCGATCGCAGCGCCCCTCCCCGCCTCAACCGCCAAGATCGCGGCTAAAGCCGCTCCTACGGGATGCGTTGGCGGGGTAGGAGCGCCGTAAGGCGCGATCCACATCTTTAATTTAGGGCCGCGTTGATTTAAAAGACCACACCATCGCACGGATCTGGGTCCCATGAGCAAGAGCGGGCATAATCTGATCTGGATCGACCTGGAGATGACCGGGCTGGACCCCGACCATGATTCGATCCTGATGGAGGCTGACCATCGTGCGTGAAGTGTTCAAATATCAACGAATGCGCAATGAAATGCGGTTTCAAGGGGGGCTTTATAAGCGCTAAACATTAGGGTTGGCGTTGCCGGACAACCCTGGATTATAAAGACATGCTCCAAGCCCGCACTCTCGGACAACCAGATTCCACCATGCACCGCACGCCGCCCTGCCTTCTGAACGCCTGGTCGCGTCATGCGCCCGAGCTGAAACGCTATCTCGATCATCGTCTGGGCGATGTCGATGAGGCGGCGGATCTGCTCCAGGACGCCTTCATCAAGGCGCTGCGCCTGGGTCGGGGATTCTGCGGGGTTCGGAATCCGCGTGCCTGGCTGTTCCAGGTGGTGCGCAACACCCTGACCGATCGTCTGCGCGCGCAACGCGAACACCTACCGCTCAGCGAGGATCTCCCCGCACCCTCTAACACACCCCTGTCGCCGCTGGATCGACTCACGGAGTGTCTGCCGCGCGTGCTCGCCGAGCTGTCCGAGGCCGACCGGCTGGCGCTGACGCTCTGCGACATCGAGGGCCAACCCCAGCAGGCCCTTGCCGACCGGCTCGGCCTGTCGCTGCCTGGCGCCAAGTCGCGCCTCCAGCGTGCCCGGACACGCTTGCAACGACGGCTGATCGAGGTCTGTCAGGTGCGTTTCGACGAACAGGGTCATGTCTGCTGTTTCACGCCACGCGATATCGAGTGACAGTCAAAACCATAAGTCATGAGGACACCCGAGGATGAGTCACGCCCCCTTGACCGACCCCTTCGGTCGCTGCATCGACTATCTACGTCTCTCGGTCACGGATCGCTGTGACCTGCGCTGCGGATACTGTCTTCCCAAGGGCTTCAAGGGCTTCGAGGAACAGGCACACTGGCTGACCTTCGACGAGATCGAGCGTGTGGTCGCGGCCTTCACGGCGCTGGGCGTGCGTCGGGTGCGTCTGACCGGCGGTGAACCGCTGATGCGGCGCGGCCTGACCGAGCTGGCCGCACGTCTGTCGGCCCTGCCCGGTCTCGACGATCTCTCGCTGTCGAGCAATGCCACCCGATTGGAGTTGCTCGCCGCGCCGCTGGCGCGCGCCGGGGTGCGGCGGCTCAATGTCAGTCTCGACAGTCTGAATCCGGAGGTCTTCCGCCAGATCACGGGCGGCGATCTCAAGCGGGTGCTGGGCGGCATCGCGGCGGCGCGAGAGGCCGGCATGGACCCGATCCGGGTCAATACGGTGGTCATGCGCGGCGTCAACGACGCCGAGATCGAGGATCTCCTCGATTACTGTGCGAGGCATGGGTTCACCCTGCGTCTGATCGAGACCATGCCGATGGGCGCCACCGGGCGGGCCGCCGCGAGCACCTTCGGCGACCTGGAACCGATCAAGCAGCGTCTGGAGCAGCGTTTCGAGCTGATCCCGGACATCCTGCCCGGCGGCGGTCCTGCCCGTTATTACCGGGTTGCCGGAACCGACACCCGGCTTGGCTTCATCACGCCCATTTCGCAGCACTTCTGCGCCACCTGCAATCGGGTGCGTCTGAGCGTCGACGGCACGCTCTATCTGTGTCTGGGCCAGGACCACAGCTATCCGCTGCGCGATCTGCTGCGTGCCGGGATCGGTGCGGACGAACTCCAGGCGCATCTGCGTCAAGCGATGGCCCTGAAGCCCGAGCGCCATGCGTTCAACGAGCGCCCTGGGCAGGTGGTGCGCTTCATGTCGATGACTGGGGGCTGACCAACTGGCGGTGACGGCGATGAGGTGCATCCTTTTGCCGTCGTCCGCGTCTTCCTGCATGTCGGGGGCCATTCGGCCTCTTTCGCCAACACACACCAGGATTCCGGCACATGATCAAAGCCAACGATTTCTATGAGCACGGCCTTGCTCTGCACGGCCATAAATGTCCGGCGATGCCGATGGGACTGCGCGTTGGCGCGGCGGCGCTCAACGCGCTCGGCGTCGAGCGCGCTGCCGACGGTCAACTCCTGGCCCTGCTGGAACTGGGCGAGGACCATTGCGCCACATGCTTTGCCGATGGCGTCCAGATGGTCACCGGCTGCACCTTCGGTAAGGGCAACATCAAGAAGTTGCACTACGGCAAATGGGGTGTGACCTTGATCGAAGTCGCCAGCGGGCGAGCCGTGCGGGTCACACCGAAGGCCGAGGCGATGCTGGCCAACAAGCAGACCGCGTTCTTCAAGGACTATCGAGAGAAAGGCATCCCGGCCTCGAAAGTCCCCCTGGAGATCGTCCAGCCGCTGGTCGATCGGGTCATGAGCGCCCCGGATGAGCAGCTCCTCACGGTTGGTCCGATCTTCGAGCATCCGATCGAACATCATGCGCACTCCTTCGCCGGGTTGGTGTGCGAAATCTGCGGCGAGATGGTGGTCGAAGGCTACGCGCGCCTGGTCGGCGAGCAGCGGGTCTGCATCCCCTGTCGTGAGCGGATCACCGGAATCCGCGAGCCGCGGTCGGCCGCATGACTCTCCTCGTTCTCACCGCCCTGATCACGCTCGCCCTGACCACGCTGTTCAGCATGGCCGGGGTGGGGGCGGCGCTGATCCTGATCCCGGTCTTCCTCGCCTTCGGCATCGAGCTGCATACCGCCATGGCCATCGCACTGCTGCTCAATGCGCTTGGGATGACGGTCGCCTCCATCACCTTCATGCGCAAGGGTTTGGTCGAATGGCGGCTGGTCGCGCCCATCCTGGTGCTGGCGGTCGCTTTGTCGCCCGTGGGCGTCTCGACCGCCCACGGACTCGACCGGACGCCGTTGCTGTGGCTGTTCGTGGTCTTTCTGGTCTTCGCCGCCGGCATGATGCTGTTCTACCGGCCCAAGCCGCGTTCGAGCCGAGCCTCCACGGGCGCCACCCTGGCGTTGGGGCTACCGGTCGGCGGCGCGGCGGGCTTCATCGGCGGGCTGCTCGGCGTCGGCGGCGGCAACATCATCGTGCCGGCGCTGGTGGCGTCCGGGCTGGAACCCAAGCGCGCCTCGGCCAGCGCGTCCTTCGTCGTGATCTTCGCCTCGATGAGCGGCTTCCTGGCGCATGTCCAGGTCGCACGCATCGACCCCGCCCTGCTCGGCGTCACGGCTGTCGCGACCCTGGCCGGGGCGGCACTCGGTGCCTGGCTGGCCGCCGAGCGTCTCAGCGCCCATTCGCTGAAGCGCCTCATCGCCTTGGTGCTGCTCGCTGTTGCGATCAAGACCGCCTGGGGGCTGTTGTAACCAAACGCTGCCGCGCGTGATCCTGCCATGATCCATGACCATCCCCATGCGCATCCTGCCAGCGCCGACAGCGACCGTATGCTGATGCTGGCGACGGCCTTGACACTGGGCTTTGCCGGCATCGAGGCCGCCGTGGGACTGTGGGCCGGATCGCTCGCCCTGGTGGCAGATGCCGGGCACATGGTCAATGATGCCGCCGCGCTGGCCTTGGCGGCTGGCGCGGCCTGGTTGGCAAGACGCGGGGCCTCGGCGCGACACAGCTATGGTTTGGGACGCGCCGAGTTCCTCGCCGCCCTGATCAATAGCGCCGCACTGTTGGCACTGGTCGTCTGGCTGGTGATCTCGGCGATCACGCGTCTGCACACGTCCCAAGCGGTGCAGGGCGTGGCTGTTTCCCTGACCGCCGCGTTGGGTCTGGCACTCAATCTGGCGGTGGCCTGGATGCTGACGCGCGGTGAGGAGACGCTCAATACCCGTGCGGCCCTGCTGCATGTCTTGGGCGATCTGCTCGGCTCGATGGCCGCACTCTCATCGGGCCTCATCATTGCCGTCAGCGGCTGGACCCCCATCGATCCGCTGCTGTCGCTGGCCATCGGCGCGCTCATCCTGGTCTCCAGTCTGCGCCTGCTGCGCGAATCCGTTCATGGCCTGATGGAAGGCGTCCCGCTGCATCTCGATCTGGCGCGTGTCGGTCAGGCCCTGGCAGCCGTGCCGGGCGTCGCCTCGGTCCATGATCTGCATATCTGGGCGGTACGCTCCGACCTGCCAGTGCTGACGGCCCATCTGGTGGTCCCTGATTTGGCCGCCTGGGAAGAGATCCTGGAACAGAGTCACGCCCTTTTGAGGCATGACTTCGGTATTACCCATGTCACCCTGCAACCCGAACCCATGACGCGCCGGGTCCGGTGGGGCGCCCCTTCGCCCCTTGGCGCTCATGGCGCAACGGCCGCCACACCTGCCGAACGCTCAAGCCGAGCTTGTCCCCCACCTGCCGCTGGCTAAGCACCCCATCCAGCACGTGCTGGACCCCTCTAGCCGCTCGATACTTCCTGGCCGCTCATCTCGATCCGCCTTTCCATAATCCTCTGCTTGAACGCAAAGCGGGCATTTTAACCTGCTAGGGGCAGACATTGCTCATTTGCCCCTACAGGGCCCTTGCGGAACGCGCGAAAGTGTCTATAATCGCTGGCTCGCCTTGAGCGAGTTCGCCTTGAGCAGAACAGGGAGCCGTATCGTCATGCGCCAGCCTCTGATCGCAGGTAACTGGAAGATGAACAACACCCGTGCCGGCGCCGAATCGCTGATCCAGGGTGTCATCGAAGGTTCGACTGGAATGACGAAGACCGAAATAGCGGTTTGCGTACCCTTCGTCTTTCTAGAGCTCGGGCAGCGTTTGCTGTCCGGAACCCCCATCCGTCTCGGGGCGCAGAACGTCAGCACCGAGGCGAGCGGCGCCTATACGGGCGAGATCTCGGCTGCGATGCTGCGCGAGTTCGGATGCCGTTATGTGATCTGCGGACACTCCGAGCGTCGCCAATACTATGGCGAGACCGATGCCGTGGTGGCTAAAAAGCTGGCGATGGTTGTGTCTTCTGGCATGACGCCCATTCTCTGTGTTGGCGAGACGCTCGAACAACGTGAGCAAGGGGTCACGGAGACCGTGATCGCGCGACAGATCGACGCGATCATCGAGGCCAACGGCATTGACTCCATTGGTCAAATCGAGATCGCCTATGAGCCGGTCTGGGCGATCGGGACTGGAAAGACGGCCACGCCCGAACAGGCACAAGAGGTCCATGCCTTTATCCGTCGCCGTATCGCTGCGCATGGAGGCGCAATCGCCGAAAAGATGCGAATCCTCTACGGCGGCAGTGTAAAGCCGTCGAACGCCGCTGACTTGCTGGCGATGCCAGACATCGACGGTGGCTTGATCGGCGGCGCCTCGTTGGTGGCCGAGGAATTTCTGGCGATCTGCCGGGCAGGAGAGATGGCGGCGTGAGACGCTTTGTTCAATTGAGTAGCGCATGCAAACGATTCTGACAGTCCTCCAAGTCTTTTTGTCGCTTGGTCTGATCGGTCTGGTACTGATCCAGCACGGGAGGGGCGCAGACGCGGGTGCAGCCTTCGGCAGTGGTGCCTCGGCGACCGTTTTTGGTGCCCAAGGCTCGGGTTCGTTTTTGACGCGGCTCACGGCCATCCTGGCTACGCTATTTTTTCTGACCAGTATGGCGCTGGCCTATTATGCGGCTCAGGCGAGTAAGCCGACTGGATTGATGGATAAAATCGGTGAGGCGGTTGTTGTCCCGAATGCAGCGGTTGACTCAGCGACAATGTCTCCGAACTCGGATGTCCCCCCGATTCCGGGGGCCGCCCTATCGAGTGAATCAGCTGTATCTGATATACCTATGGCTCCGGTGCAGAAGGCGCCGCAGCAAACAGAAGCTAAGTTCGATGCCAACGAGTGATTGAGCGAAAGCCCTAGCCGACGTGGTGAAATTGGTAGACACGCTATCTTGAGGGGGTAGTGGCGCAAGCCGTGCCAGTTCGAGTCTGGCCGTCGGCACCAATAACAAACGGCATACCATAGTTTAAGTGGTATGCCGTTTTTTTGTGGCATGGTTTTCTGCCTAACAGTTTGAAAAAACAATAATTTGAATTGATGCTCGGGTTGACATCGCGCTAACCCCTGCACTAGACTCCCGATTCGGCCGCAGCATTAAAAAAATGACTAGAGAGAGGACAGAGTGCTCGACAACTATCTGCCGATCCTGATCTTCATTCTGGTCGGGATACTAGTTGGCGCGGGACCGCTGGTCATGGGCTATCTGCTTGGTCCACGGCGTCCCGATAGCGAAAAGGATTCCCCCTACGAATGCGGCTTCGAGGCGTTCGAGAGCGCCCGCATGAAATTCGACGTCCGGTACTATCTAGTCGCTATCCTGTTCATCATCTTCGATCTGGAGATCGCGTTCCTGTTTCCCTGGGCCGTTGCGCTCGGTGAGCTGGGCCTCTTCGCCTTCTGGGCCATGGTCGTGTTTCTCGGGATCCTGGTCGTTGGCTTCATCTATGAGTGGAAGAAGGGGGCCCTGGAATGGGAATAGAAGGCTTGCTTGAAGAAGGCGTCGTCACCACGACCGCCGACAAGCTGATCAACTGGGCGCGTACCGGCTCGCTCTGGCCCATGACCTTCGGGCTGGCTTGTTGCGCGATCGAGATGATGCACGCCGGTGCCGCGCGTTATGATCTCGACCGCTTCGGCATCATCTTCCGCCCGAGCCCGCGTCAGTCGGATGTCATGATCGTGGCCGGGACCCTCGTCAACAAGATGGCGCCGGCGTTGCGCAAGGTCTATGACCAGATGGCTGAGCCGCGTTGGGTCATCTCCATGGGGTCCTGTGCCAACGGCGGTGGTTACTATCACTATTCCTATTCGGTAGTGCGCGGCTGCGATCGCATCGTCCCAGTCGATGTCTATGTCCCTGGCTGTCCTCCGACGGCTGAGGCACTGCTCTACGGCATCCTGCAATTGCAGGAGAAGATCCGCCGCACCAATACCATTGCCCGCTAAAGTCCTGGTTCAGAGACCATGGTGACACAGATCCTGACCCGCAACGCCAGGCTGGATACGCTTGCCGCCTCCATTCGTGCGCACTTTGCCGAACCGGGCTTCGAGCTGATCGATGCGTTCGGCGAGCTGACCCTGATTGCGCCCGCGGAGCGTCTGCTCGATACGGCCCAGATGCTGCGAGATCACGACGACTTCCGCTTCGAGCAGCTGATCGATCTCTGTGGCGTCGACTACGCCGTCTATGGCCAGTCGGAATGGGAGACCGAGGAGGCATCGAGCATAGGCTTCGGGCGCGGCGTTAAGCCTGGGCTTGGGATCACGGTGGATGATCCCAAGCGGTTCGCGGTGGTGGTCCATCTGCTGTCGCTCACGCACAACTGGCGCTTGCGGGTGCGCGTCCATGTCAGCGCAGCCGAGCCGATCCTCGACTCAATGGTTTCAGTCTGGGACTCGGCCAACTGGTTCGAGCGCGAGGCCTTCGATCTCTTCGGCATCCTGTTTCGTGGGCATCCGGATCTGCGCCGTATCCTCACCGATTATGGCTTCATCGGCCATCCATTCCGTAAAGACTTCCCGCTCAGTGGTCAGGTCGAGATGCGCTACGACCCCGAGCGCAAGCGCGTCGTCTATGAGCCGGTCTCCATCGAGCCGCGCGTGCTGGTGCCGCGCGTGATCCGTGAGGACAGCCGCTACCTTGGTTCCGGCGAGGAGGGCCGTCATGCCTGAGATCCGCAACTACACCCTGAACTTTGGTCCCCAGCATCCCTCGGCGCACGGCGTGCTGCGTCTGGTGCTCGAGATGGACGGCGAGGTCATCGAGCGTGCCGATCCGCACATCGGTCTCTTGCATCGCGGCACCGAGAAGCTGGCCGAGTATAAGCCCTATAACCAATCCATCGGTTATATGGATCGCCTGGACTATGTGTCCATGATGTGCAACGAACACGGCTATGTGCGCGCGATCGAAAAGCTGCTCGGCGTCCAGGTCCCGGAGCGTGCGCAGTACATCCGCACGATGTTCGATGAGATCACCCGGATCCTGAATCACCTGATGTGGCTCGGGGCGCACGCCCTCGACATCGGTGCCATGAGCGTCTTCCTCTACTGCTTCCGCGAGCGCGAGGATCTGATGGACTGCTATGAGGCGGTCTCTGGGGCGCGCATGCACGCGACCTATTATCGTCCGGGTGGCGTGCATCGCGATCTGCCGGACCGGATGCCGCGCTATGAGGGTCAGTCCAAGTGGCACAGCGCGCGCGAGATCGCCCAGCGTAACGCCGCACGGGAGGGATCGTTGCTCGATTTTATCCAGGACTTCACCGAGCGCTTCCCCGGCCATGTCGATGAATACGAGACCCTGCTGACTGACAATCGCATCTGGAAGCAGCGTACCGTGGGGATCGGTGTGGTGTCACCGGAGCGGGCGTTGCAGCTCGGCTTCACCGGCCCCATGCTGCGCGGCTCGGGCATCGCCTGGGATCTGCGCAAAAAGCAGCCCTACGCGGCCTATGATCAGGTCGATTTCGACATTCCAGTCGGCGTGAACGGCGACTGCTACGACCGCTATCTGGTGCGTATCGAGGAGATGCGTCAGTCCAACCGCATCATCCGCCAATGTGTTGACTGGCTGCGCGCCCATCCGGGTCCGGTCGCCATCGATGATCACAAGATCGTTCCGCCCAAGCGCGCTGAGGTCAAGGAGAACATGGAGGCCTTGATCCATCACTTTAAGCTCTTTACCGAGGGCTATTGTCCGCCACCGGGCGAGGTCTATGCCGCCGTCGAAGCACCCAAGGGCGAGTTCGGCTGCTACATCGTCTCGGATGGTGCCAACAAGCCCTATCGGCTGAAGGTGCGCGCGCCCGGTTTCGCGCATCTGGCGGCGCTGGACGAGATGTCCAGGGGTCATATGTTGGCCGATGTGGTGGCCATCATTGGTACGCTGGATATCGTGTTTGGTGAGATCGACCGCTGATGAGCTTTCGTAACGCCCCTCTGACTGTTGTGCATAACGTGAACAAATCCGCCCTGTTCACGCCCGAGATCCGCGCGGCCATCGATGCGCATATCGCCAAGTATCCGCCCGAGTGGAAGCAGTCGGCGGTGATGCCGGCGCTGACGATCGTCCAGGACGCCAACGGCGGCTGGCTGACGACCGAGTTGATGGATGACGTGGCAGCCTACCTCGATATGCCAGCGGTCTCAGTCTATGAGGTCGCGACCTTCTATGGCATGTATGACCTCACGCCACAGGGCCGGCACAAGGTCTGTATCTGCAACAGCATCTCCTGCATGCTCAATGGGTCGGAGGAGCTCATCGCCCATGTCGAGCACAGGTACGGCGTCAAGCCCGGCGAGACCACGCCCGATGGGCGGTTCACGCTCAAGGAGGTCGAATGTCTGGGGGCCTGTCGCGATGCGCCGGTGGTGCTGCTCGACAAGGTCTATCACGAGAAGCTGACGCCCGAGTCGCTCGACAAGCTGATCGAAGGATTGGAGTAGGGGCATGGTCGAACGTCAGAACACTGTTTGCTTCCGCAATCAACATCTCGATCCTGCGATCCGCCACACCCTGGCCGCCTATCGTGATCTCGGTGGCTATGCGCAGTGGGAGCGTATCCTGCGCGAGCGCCCTGACCCGTCCACTCTGATCGAGGAGGTCAAGCGCTCGGCTTTGCGAGGACGCGGGGGGGCAGGCTTCCCGACCGGGCTGAAGTGGAGCTTCATGCCGCGCAATGCGCCGGGGCAGAAATATATCGTCTGCAATTCCGACGAAGGCGAGCCGGGCACCTGTAAGGATCGCGATATCCTTCGCTATAACCCGCATCAATTGATCGAGGGGATGGCGATCGCCGGCTACTGCATCGGCGCGACCGTGGGCTACAACTATATCCGCGGTGAGTTCTATGAACCGATCGCGCGCTTCGAGGAGGCGCTGCGCGAGGCCTATGCCGCCGGTCTGCTCGGGCGCAATATCCAGGGTTCGGGGATCGATTTCGAGCTCTATACCCATCATGGTGCGGGGGCCTATATCTGCGGCGAGGAGACGGCCTTGCTCGAATCCATCGAGGGCAAGAAGGGTCAGCCGCGGTTCAAACCGCCGTTTCCGGCCCAGTGCGGTCTCTATGGCCGACCGACGACGATCAACAATACCGAGTCGCTGGCCTCGATCCCGGTGATCCTCGAAAAGGGTGGGCAGTGGTTCCTGGAGCAGGGTCGTCCGAACAATGGCGGACCCAAGCTGTTTTCGGTCACGGGTCACGTCAATAACCCCAACAATTTCGAGGTGCCGCTGGGGACGCCGTTTCGTACCCTGCTGGAGATGGCGGGGGGCGTCAAGGATGGGCGCAAGTTGAAGGCGGTGATTCCAGGTGGGTCCTCGGTGCCCGTGGTGCCGGGTGAGATCATGATGGAGGTCGATATGGACTATGACTCCATCGCCAGGGCCGGATCGATGCTTGGTTCGGGGGCGGTCATCGTCATCGCCGAGGGGACCTGCATGGTCAAGGTGCTCTACAACCTGTCGAACTTCTACATGCATGAGTCCTGTGGTCAGTGCACGCCCTGTCGCGAGGGCACCGGCTGGCTGGCGCGGGTCATCAAGCGCATCCTTGATGGCCAGGGGCGCCCCGAGGATCTGGACCTGCTCGACAGCGTCGCCGGACGCATCGGCGGCAAGACCATCTGCGCGCTGGGCGATGCGGCGGCGATGCCAGTGCAGAGTTTCCTCAAGCATTATCGGCATGAGTTTGCATACATGATCGAGCATGGGCGGAGTTTGGCGGCTTGATTCAGGCTTGCACTGTTCGGAAAGTGAATCTTTTGGCAAGATGGATTTTTTCAGGTGTTCTTGGGTTTAGATAGCAATCAGTCTAGACGACGAAGATTCAGAGCATGTTGCATGAGTTATTGGACAGTTAAAGCTCTGTTCAATCAATAACCAATGGCTGCGCGCATACAAAAGTAGAGCATTAACTGCGTCCAAGCGCATTTGGTGTTTACTGTAATCCACTATATTTATTCACAGCGTCATTCATTGCACATTCTCGTTCTCAGGCTGACCAAGATACCGTATCAATGATGTCTGTCTAAAACCTTTTGGTGCTTGCTCTTCGCTAAAAGACCATGCTAGCAAACGCTTTTAGAGTGATACTATTCCAGTAAATTTTGCTTGCCGTCTCTGCGTCCTTCAAGCGACATTGAGATGCAATGAGCATGGAACAATTCTTTTCATATCAGTTTCAGTCCGAGTCTACTACCCTGTTTATCTTTTGGGGCATGACGATAATGGGTTCTGGTCTTGGATTCATGTTTTGGCTAGACTTTTTTCGGCGCTCTTCGAGCGCATGGCGCATGGCCGCTGCCACCGTTCTGTTATCTGGGGCGTCACTTGGAGGCTTCTTCGGATACCTATCAGCACAGCCCGAGTACTTCAAGAGGCTCAGTGCAAATGATGAGCGAATACGTCTTGAGTACTACCTGTTGCATAAGCAAGTTTTTCTTCGCTGGGAGGACATCCAAAGCATTTTTTTCATGCGAACCGCTTGGTGATTATTAGAGGGGAGCCAATGGTAATATATAGAAGTCTTGTGGTCTACCATAGAGATCAAAAGCAATTACTAAGCTCGCTCGAGATCATGATGCCTAAGAGTGAGTCTTAGGCTCATTGCGCTATTGTCAGTTGATTCGATTGTGCCTAAATTATTTGCTTTAATACGATTATCGTTTAGATCCAAGTTTTTGGATTTATTCTTAAACTTATTGGTAATTTAGCTTCCTGTATTACCGTGAAAGCAAGCCAAGAAAATGGTGCATCGAATAAAGTGCCGTCATTATTTAATGTCATTTTTAAATCGTTCCGCTTAGGAACAAATTGCAAAAACCCTACCGGTGAAAATCCGGTAACCATTCAAAAATAATTCCGCCCCTAGATAGGGCCGGGTTTCAACCGGAAAGGTTTTGATGACGGACAAGATCAACATCGAGATCGATGGCCGCGTCTGCGAGGCGGTGCCAGGCGAGATGATCATCACGGTCGCCGATCGTGAGGGCATTGCGATCCCCAGGTTCTGCTATCACAAAAAACTCTCCATCGCGGCCAACTGCCGGATGTGCCTGGTCGAGGCCGAGCAGGGGGGGCGTCCCTTCCCCAAACCGGTTCCGGCCTGCGCGACCCCAGTCGGCGAGGGACTGAAGGTCTGGACCCGTTCGCCCAAGGCGATCGAGGCCCAGCGCGCCACCATGGAGTTCCTGCTCATCAACCATCCGCTCGACTGTCCGATCTGCGATCAGGGCGGCGAATGCGAGTTGCAGGACCTGGCCATGGGCTATGGCAGCGATGTCTCGCGTTTTTCCGAACGCAAGCGCGTGGTGCTGGACGAGGATCTGGGTCCGCTGATCGCCACCGACATGACGCGCTGCATCCATTGCACCCGCTGCGTGCGTTTCTGTGCCGAGATCGCCGGGGTGCGCGAGCTGGGCGCGACCGGACGCGGCGAAGACATGCGCATCGGGACCTTCGTCGCCCACGTGGTCACGCACGAGCTCTCGGGCAATGTCATCGACCTCTGTCCGGTCGGGGCCCTGACCTCCAAGCCCTATCGCTTCACCGCCCGGCCTTGGGAGCTGATTGCGCGCGATGGCATCGCGCCCCACGACGGACTCGGCTCCAACCTCCAGCTCCATGTGCGGCGTGGTCAGGTGATGCGTGTGCATCCCAAGGACAACGAGGCGATCAACGAGACCTGGATCTCGGATCGCGATCGTTTCAGTTATGCCGGTCTCAATGGCGCGGATCGTCTGAAGACGCCCCTGATCAAGCGCGAGGGTGAATGGCATCAGGTCGAATGGACCGAGGCCCTGACCCAGGTCGCAGAGCGGCTCAAGTCGGTGAATGGCACCGACCAGGGCTGGCTGATGGCGCCCAATGCGACGCTCGAGGAACTCTATCTGGCGGCCCGGATCGCACGCGCTCTGGGGTGCGACAACATTGATCATCGTCTGCGTCAGCAGGATTTCCGCGCCGATGCCGCCGATCCGCTGTTCCCCTGGCTGGGGCTGCCGATCGCCGAACTGTCGCGACAGAAGGCGATCCTGCTGATCGGCTCACACATCCGCCAGGAACAGCCGCTGCTTGCACACCGTATCCGTCAGGCGGCATTGAATGGGGCCGAGGTTCTGGGCCTCAATCCGCTCCGGTTGGAGCTCAACCATCGCGCCAGCCAGATCCAGAGCGCCCCGGCGCGGATGGTCTCGGATCTCGCCGCCATTGCCAGGGCGCTTGTGGCGCGCGGTTCGGGTATTCTGGCCGATCTGATCGGCGCGAGCGAACCGACCGCCGTGCATGAGTCCTTTGCCCAGGCGTTGCAGCAGGCACAGGGGCAGGGGGTGGTGCTGCTCGGCGCCCTGGCCTGCGCCCACCCCGATTACAGCCTGCTCAAGGCGCTGGCGGGCCTGATCGCGGAGGCCGCCGGTGTGCGTCTCGGGTATCTGCCGGCGGCGGCCAATAGCATCGGCGCACATCTGGCCGGCGCCCATCCAGCGATCCTGCCGGGCGCCCATCCGGCCCCAACGCCTGGACTGGCCGTTGGGGCCATGCTCGAAAAGCCACTCGGCGCCCTGGTGCTCTGGGGGCTGGAGCCGGATCGCGACCTGATCGACCCGGCCCGCGCCCTGGCTGCCTGTGAACAGGCCGAGTTCGTCGTCGCCTGCTCGGCCTTCGACTCGCCGTCACTGCGCGCAGCGGCCGATGTGCTGCTGCCGATCGGCGCCTTCGCCGAGATCTCCGGCACCTTCGTCAACGCCGGCGGCACCTGGCAGTCGTTCCAGGGGGCGGTGCCGCCCCCAGGCGAGGCGCGTCCGGGTTGGAAGGTGCTGCGCGTCCTCGGCAACTTGCTGGATCTGTCCGGCTTTGACTATCGCGATGGTCTTGAGGTGCGCGAGGAGCTGGCCGCGCTCTGTACCGCAGCCATACCCGACAACACCCCGCGCGCGCTGCAGGTCGTCTCGGCCCCAAGGCTCGTCCCTGGCTCAGGTCTGAGCCGCGTCGGCACCGTGCCCTGCTATGCGCTCGACCCGCTGGTGCGTCGTGCACCGGCACTCGCCCGGATGCCCGGTGCCGAGTTCGCCGTCTGGCTGCACCCGGATCAGGCTGCCGAACTGGGTCTGGCCGATGGCGATCGGGTACGCATCACCCAGGGCGAGGCCGAGGCCGAGGCGCCGCTCCTTTTGGATCCCGGGATCGCGGTCGGCGCGGCGCTCATCCCTGCCGCCGTCCCGGGGAGCGAAGGGCTGGGTCCCATGATCGGGCCAGTTGAACTCGAATGTCTCAGTGGCCGCACGGCCTCCGGAGCGAGAGGATGATGCCGTCATGATCGAACCGTGGAACAGCCTGCCGCTCTTGATCCAGATCCTGCTCAAGATCGCCGCTATCGTCGTGCCGCTGCTCGGATTGGTGGCCTACTACACCTACGCCGAGCGCAAGGTCATTGGCTATATGCAGGTGCGCATCGGACCCAATCGGGTCGGCTGGCGGGGGCTCCTCCAGCCGATCGCCGATGCGGTCAAGCTGCTGATGAAGGAGATCGTCATCCCTACCCGTGCGGACAAGACGCTCTTCCTGCTCGCGCCCATGATCGCCATCGTCCCGGCACTCGCGGTCTGGGCGGTCTTTCCATTTGACGAAGGGCTGGTGTTGGCCGATATCAACGCCGGTCTGCTCTATATCCTCGCGCTCAGCTCGCTCGGGGTCTATGGCATTATCATCGCCGGCTGGGCCTCGAACTCGAAGTACGCCTTGCTCGGCGCCATGCGCTCGGCGGCCCAGATGGTCGCCTATGAGATCGCGATGGGCTTTGCCCTGGTCGGGGTGCTGGTCGCCGCCGGGAGCCTCAATCTAGGCGACATCGTCGCCGCGCAGCGGGGCAGTCTCCTGACCTGGTTCTGGCTGCCGCTGTTGCCGCTGTTCGGGGTCTATCTGATCTCGGGCGTGGCCGAGACCAACCGCGCGCCCTTCGACGTGGCCGAGGGCGAGTCCGAGATCGTCGCCGGTTTCCATGTCGAGTATTCGGGCATGGCCTTCGCCGTGTTCTTCCTCGCCGAGTACGCCAACATGGTGCTGATCTCGGCCTTGACCGCGCTCATGTTCCTGGGCGGCTGGCTCTCGCCGCTGCCGGCGGACTGGGCCGAGGGCCGCTGGCTGCTCGGTGACGGTTTCCACTGGCTGCTCGCCAAGACCTTTGTCTTCATGTTCCTGTTCCTGTGGCTGCGGGCGACCTTCCCGCGCTACCGCTACGACCAGATCATGCGTCTGGGCTGGAAGGTCTTCATCCCGATCACGCTCGTCTGGATCCTAGTCGTGGCGCTCGCGGTGGTCTATCGGCTGCCGCCCTGGTGGTCGGCATGATCTGGAGGCCCGAGATGTTGCAAGCCGCGCGCGACTATCTGCGCAGTCTGACCCTGTCTGAGCTCTTCAAGGGGCTGTCGGTGACGGGTCGGTACTTCTTCAAGCGCAAGTTCACCGTCCAGTATCCGGAAGAAAAGGCGCCGATCTCGCCGCGCTTCCGCGGACTCCATGCCCTGCGCCGCTACCCGAACGGCGAGGAACGCTGCATCGCCTGCAAGCTGTGCGAAGCGGTCTGTCCGGCGCTGGCCATCACCATCGAATGCGAACCGCGCGAAGACGGCTCGCGCCGCACCACGCGCTACGAGATCGATCTGTTCAAGTGCATCTACTGCGGCTTCTGTGAGGAGTCCTGCCCGGTTGACTCCATCGTCGAGACCGGCATCTACGAATATCACTTCGAGACGCGCGGCGAGCACATCCTAACCAAGGAGCGGCTGCTCGAGATCGGTGACAGATACGAGGCCGAGATCGCCGCCGCACGCGCGGCCGATGCGCCCTATCGTTGAGCGGGATGACACCTCATGGCTGAAAAATTGATCTTCTATGTCTTGGCGGTCATCACGCTCTGGGCGGGGGTGATGATCATCACGCGCAAAAACCCAGTGCATTCGGTGCTCTTCTTGGTGCTGGCGTTCGTGACGAGCGCCGGACTCTGGATACTGCTGGAGGCCGAATTCCTCGGCATCGTGCTGGTCTTGGTCTATGTCGGCGCGGTGATGGTGCTGTTTCTGTTCGTGGTCATGATGCTCGACATCGATCTGGCGACTCTCCGCGCTGGCTTCGTGCGGAACCTGCCGCTGGCGGGTCTGATCGCGGCGATCATGGCCGTCGAGATCCTGCTCATCGTCGGATCGGGCAATTTTGGGCTAGACGTCTTCCCCAAGCCCGAGCCGCTAAGGGCCGAGGTCAGCAATACCCGTGAGCTGGGGTTGTTGATCTATACCGTCTATCTCTATCCGGTCGAGATCGCCGCTGTGATCCTGCTGTTGGCCATCGTCGCCGCCATCCGGCTCACGCTGCGCCGGCGTCCCGACAACAAATATGTCGATCCGACCCAGCAGGTGCGGGTGCGCAAGGGTCCGGACCGGGTGCGGCTGGTCAGGGTGACCCCGGAGGATGGACTGCGGATCCTGGCCAATGAGAAGAGGGAGGGCTGATGGTCGCGCTATCTGACTACCTGATCCTGGGCGGACTGCTGTTCGCCATTGCCGTGGCTGGGATCTTTCTCAACCGCAAGAACCTGATCCTGCTGTTGATGTGTGTCGAGCTGATGTTGCTCGCGGTGAACATGAACTTCGTCGCCTTCTCGCATTTTCTGGGCGACCTGACGGGGCAGGTCTTCGTCTTCTTCATCCTCACCGTGGCGGCGGCTGAGGCCGCCATCGGACTGGCCATCCTGGTGGTGCTGTTCCGCAACCGCCGCACCATCAACGTTGAGGATCTCGACGCGCTCAAGGGTTAAACGATGGAAAATGTCTATCTGACCATTGTGCTCGCACCGTTGATCGGCGCCATCGTCGCCGGCTTCTTTGGGGGGCGGATCGGACGTCGGGGCGCCCATCGCGCGAGCATCGCGGGCGTGGCCGTCTCTACCGGGCTGTCGCTGTGGGTGCTCGCGCGCTTCATCTGGTGCGAGGCTGACGTCTTCAACGGCCCGGTCTATACCTGGCTGGTCTCGGACGGGATGCGCTTCGAGGTCGGTTTCCTGATCGACAAGCTGACAGCGGTGATGATGGCCACCGTGAGCTTCGTCTCGCTCATGGTACACATCTATACCATCGGCTATATGGCCGACGACGAGCACAACTGGCCGCACGGGGCGCTCTCGGGCAAGAACAGCTATCAGCGCTTCTTCAGCTATATCTCGCTCTTTACCTTTTCGATGCTGATGCTGGTGATGGCAAACAACTTCATGCAGCTGTTCTTCGGCTGGGAGGCGGTGGGCCTGGTGTCTTATCTGCTGATCGGGTTCTGGTCGACACGCGAGACGGCGGTCTTTGCCAACCTCAAGGCATTCATCGTCAACCGCGTCGGCGATTTTGGCTTCATCCTCGGCATCGCCGCCGTGGCCATGTACTTCGGGACACTCGACTATGCCGAGGTGTTCACCCAGGCACCTGCACACGCCGACACCCAGGTCGATCTTTTCGGCGGCGTGTCCCTGATGACCCTGATCTGTATCCTGCTCTTCATCGGCGCCATGGGCAAATCGGCCCAGATGCCGCTGCATGTCTGGCTGCCGGACTCGATGGAGGGCCCGACCCCGATCTCGGCCCTGATCCATGCTGCGACCATGGTGACGGCGGGCGTGTTCATGGTGGCGCGCATGTCGCCGCTCTATGAGCTGTCCGAGACGGCGCTGAGCTTCATCCTCATCGTCGGCGCGACCACGGCGTTCTTCATGGGCCTGGTCGGTCTGGTCCAGAACGACATCAAGCGCGTGGTCGCCTATTCGACCCTGTCGCAGCTTGGCTACATGGTGACGGCGCTCGGCGCCTCGGCCTATGCGGCGGGCATCTTCCATCTGATGACCCATGCCTTCTTCAAGGCGCTGCTGTTTTTGGCCGCCGGCTCGGTCATCATCGCCCTGCACCATCGGCAAGACATCCGCTCCATGGGCGGTCTGCGCCGGTATATGCCCATCACCTGGCTCACGGCACTGATCGGCTCGCTGGCGTTGATCGGCTTCCCCGGCCTCTCGGGCTTTTTCTCGAAGGACGCCATCCTCGAGGCGGTCGGACATTCCGAACTCTTCGGTTCTGGCTATGCCTCGCTGCTCTTGACGGCGGGCGTCTTCGTCACCACGCTCTACAGCTTCCGCCTGTACTTTCTGGTCTTCCATGGCTGCGAGCGTATGGACGAGCACACCCGGCATCATCTGCACGAATCGCCCTGGGTGGTGACGATGCCTTTGGTGCTGCTGGCGATTCCGTCGCTCTTCATCGGTTGGTATGCCGTCGAGCCGCTCCTGATCGGCGACTGGTGGACCACGGGTGACTGGAGTCCGATCGTCGTCGCCCATGACCACGATACGCTCCATCCTCTGCGCGAGCACTGGCATGGTCCGGCGGCCTTCGTCGAGCACGGGATGCACGCCTTGCCCTTCTATCTGGCGATGGCCGGTCTGGCGCTGGCGGCGCTCATTTGGTGGGTGCTCCATGCCTGGAATCCGCGCATCGACGAGCGCGTCCAGGCGCTTGGTGGGCCGGTGACGCGGGTGCTCCAGGACAAGTACGGTTTTGACGACTTCAACCAGCGCGTCTTTGCCGGCGGCAGTCTCGATCTGGGCCGCGCGCTCTGGATCATGGGTGATCGTACCGTTATCGATGGCGCCATGGTCAACGGCTCGGCGCGTACCGTCGGGCGCCTGGCCCAGCAGTTCCGCCAGCTCCAGACCGGCTATCTCTACCACTACGCTATGGCGATGATCGTTGGGCTGGTTGGCCTCTTGACGGTCTTCGCGATGCTCTGACGCCGATTAAGGGAGAAGACCCTCGTCATGAACGCCTTACCCTTACTCACGCTGACCATCTGGTTGCCGATCATCGGCGGATTGGTGGTGCTGGCGAGCGGCGATCAGGAAAAGACGTTGTCCAAATGGACGGCGCTGGCCTTCGCGGTGCTGACCTTCGTGGTCAGTCTGGGACTGTGGACCGGCTTCGACCCGACCACCGCCGAGATGCAGTTCGTCGAACGCGCGTCCTGGATCCCGAGCTTCAATGTCGAATACTTCCTGGGCGTCGATGGTCTGTCGATGCCGCTGATCGTGCTGACGACCTTCATCACGATCTTCGTGGTCATCGCCGGCTGGGAGGTCATCGAGTACAAGCCGACCCAGTATCTGGCGGCCTTCCTGATCATGGAGGGCCTCATGGTCGGCGTCTTTGCGGCGCTCGATGCGGTGCTGTTCTATGTGTTCTGGGAGGCGATGCTGATCCCGATGTTCATCATCATCGGGGTCTGGGGCGGGCCAAACCGGGTCTATGCGACCATCAAGTTCTTCCTCTACACCTTCCTCGGGTCGGTGTTCATGCTGGTCGCGCTGATCTACCTGTATCTTCAGTCGGGCAGTTTCAGCATCCTGGATTTCCACGTGCTCGAACTGGGCATGACGGCGCAGACGCTGATCTTTATCGCCTTCCTCCTGGCGTTTGCGGTCAAGGTGCCGATGTTTCCGGTGCATACCTGGCTCCCCGATGCGCACGTTGAGGCCCCGACTGGTGGCTCGGTGATCCTGGCGGCGATCATGCTCAAGATCGGCGGATATGGCTTCCTGCGCTTCTCGCTGCCGATCACGCCGGATGCGAGCGCGGATCTGGCCTGGGTCATTATTGCGCTGTCGCTGATCGCGATCATTTATATCGGTTTTGTGGCGCTGGTGCAGCAGGACATGAAGAAGCTCATCGCCTATTCGTCGATTGCCCACATGGGGTTTGTGACCCTGGGCTTTTTCATCGTCTTTACGCTGGCGTTCAATCCGAGTGTGACGGGCGGGGCGGTGATGGGCATCGAGGGTGGCATGGTGCAGATGATCTCGCATGGGTTCATCTCGGGGGCGCTTTTCCTCTGTGTCGGGGTGCTCTATGACCGGGTCCATTCGCGTGAGATTGCGGATTATGGCGGTGTCATCAATACCATGCCCTGGTTTGGTGCGTTTATGGTCTATTTCGCGATGGCCAATGCCGGACTGCCGGGGACCTCGGGCTTTGTCGGGGAGTTCATGGTGATCCTGGCGACCTTCAAGGCGAGTTTTTGGTGGGCGCTGCTCGCGGCGACGACGCTGATCCTGGCGGCGGCCTTTACGCTCTGGATGGTCAAGCGGGTCGTCTTCGGCGAGGTCAAGAACGAGAAGGTCGCGGCCTTGGCGGATCTGGATGTGCGCGAGCGGATCAATCTGGGGGCGCTGGCGGCGGTGGTGTTGCTGTTTGGGCTGTGGCCCGCGCCGCTGGTCAACGTCATGCATGTGACGGTCGAGAATCTGGTCGCGCAGGTCGGCGTTTGTAAGCTGCCTGAGGCGGAGCGTGGGGGGTGTGTCCTAGCCCAGCCCCAGACCGTCGCCAGCCTGGCGCACTGATCCAGCCTGAATAACTGAACAACGGATTTGGAACGCCCATGTCATTCGACGCCGCCAATCTGCTCTCCATCCTGCCCGAGATCGCCATCCTCGTGACCGCGAGCGTGGTGCTGATCCTGGATCTCTATCTCAAGGACCAGGACAAGGGCCTCAACCACAGCCTGACCCTGCTCGGTCTGGTGATCGCCATTGCGCTGACCGGCCTCGTCGGCGGCGACGAGGCCCAGGTGCTCTTCGACGGCAACCTGATCCGCGACGCCATGACCGACCTGCTGCGGGGCGCGATCCTCATCGTCAGCATCCTGACCTTCGTCTATGCGCGCCCCTGGCTCCAGGATCGTGGGATGCTGGTCGGCGAGTTCTATGTGCTCGGACTGCTCGCGGTGCTCGGAATGCTGATCATGGTCTCGGCCAATGGCTTCCTGACCCTCTATCTGGGACTCGAACTCCAGGCGCTCGCCCTCTATGCCCTGGTCGCCTTCGACCGCGACTCCGGCAAGGGCGCCGAGGCGGCGATGAAATACTTCGTGCTCGGCGCGCTCGGCTCGGGCCTGCTGCTCTATGGTGTCTCGATGATCTATGGCGCGACCGGCTCGATCGAGTTCGCATCGGTCGCGGCGGCGGTCGCCGAGCAGGGTCTGTCGAACCAGGTGCTGGTCTTCGGCATCGCCTTCCTGGTGATCGGCATCGGCTTCAAGTTCGGCGCCGTGCCCTTCCACATGTGGGTGCCAGATGTCTATGAGGGCGGACCGACCCCGGCGCTGCTGATCTTAGGCAGCGCGCCCAAGATCGCCGCCTTTGCGCTCGCGGTACGGATGCTGGTCGATGGTCTGCACGGCCTGCACCCGGACTGGCAGGGGATGCTGGTCATCCTGGCCGTGCTGTCGATGGGTCTGGGCAATCTGGTCGCCATCGCCCAGTCCAACATCAAGCGGATGCTGGCCTATTCGACCATCTCGCATGTCGGCTTCATCTTCCTGGGGCTCTTGGCCGGCTCCGAGCCGGGCTATGCCGCCGCCATGTTCTATAGCATCGTCTATGCGGTGATGGCGGCGGGTGCCTTTGGCATCCTCTTGATCCTGAGCCGACAGGGCTGCGATGCCGAGCGGTTGGAGGATCTCAAGGGCCTGAACGACCGCGATGCCTGGTATGCGGCCATGATGGCGCTGATCATGTTCTCCATGGCCGGCGTGCCGCCGACGGTCGGCTTCATGGCCAAGCTCTTGGTGTTGGAGGCCGTGGTCCGGATCGATATGGTGTGGCTGGCGCTGGTCGCGGTGTTCTTCTCGATCATCGGTGCCTTCTACTACCTGCGGGTGGTCAAGTTCATCTACTTCGACAAACCCGCCGAGGAGGCACCGGCGCTGGTCACGAGCAGTGGGGTACGCCTGGCCATGACGCTCAATGGGCTGGCATTGCTGGCACTGGGACTCTTCCCTGCCGCGCTGCTCTCGATCTGCCAGGCTGCATTCTAGCCGCGCCGTCGGCGGCGGTTGTGGTTGTGGGAGACAAGCCGCGCAAGCTACCATGTGGCCCTATTTTTAGGCTCTAGCTTGGGAGTTGAGCATGTTTCGCGGCAGCATTGTGGCACTCGTCACGCCCATGCACGCCGATGGGGAGATCGATGACGCGAGCCTGCAACGACTCATCGATTTCCATGTCGCGCAAGGCACCTCTGCCATCGTCTCGGTCGGCACCACGGGTGAGTCGGCCACGCTCGACGAAGACGAACACTGCGCCGTCATCCGGCGCACGGTCGAGTTCGCCGCTGGACGCATTCCGGTCATCGCCGGCACCGGCGCCAACTCGACCCGCGAGGCGATCACGCTCACGCGCTGCGCCCGCGAGGCCGGGGCCGATGCTGCGCTGCTGGTCACGCCCTACTACAACAAGCCCACTCAGCAGGGTCTCTATCTGCACCACAAGGCCGTGGCCGAAGCCGTCGACATCCCGCAGATCCTCTACAATGTCCCAGGTCGTACCGCCTGTGACATGCTTCCCGAGACCGTCGCCCGGCTCGCCGAGATCGACAACATCGTCGGGCTCAAGGAGGCCACCGGCGATCTGACGCGCGTCGAGCGTCTGCGTGCCGACTGCGGCCCCGACTTCGCGCTCTACAGCGGCGACGACGCCACCGCGTGCGAATTCATGCTGCGCGGTGGCGACGGCGTCATCTCAGTGACGGCCAATGTGGCGCCGCGTCTGATGCAGGCCATGTGCGAGGCCGCGCTCACCGGAGAACGCGAGCGTGCCGAGGCCATTAACGCCCAGCTCGCGGCCCTCCATCGCGATCTCTTCGTCCAATCCAATCCGATTCCGGTCAAGTGGGCCGTTGCCGAGCTGGGGCTCTGCGAGCGCGGGATCCGTCTGCCGCTGACCTGGCTGACCGATGACTGCGTACCCTGTGTGCGTCAAGCCATGATCCAGGCGGGACTGCTGTGATCTCTGTAACCCGACCAAGTAAACAACCCTCGACTGAAGTCGAAGGCTTTATTGTGAGACGCAGCAAACATGGTTGACCACATCCCCAACATTGGGCGTGTTTACAGCCGCCCTTGGCAGCGGGGCCCCGCTGCCAATCCGGGCAAGGTTTTGACTGGCGTTACAGTCGGCGTGCGCCCGGAGACCACACTGTATTATACACCACATGGTGCGCTTCGCGCACCCGCCATTCCTCCCGCGACTCAAGTCGCGGGTTTCCTTGCGGAGGGTCTATGATTTCTAGGTTGAGAGGTTCTTGACTGTGAAACCAGGTTTCAAGTCCGTCTTGACGCTTGCCCTATTCATACCCTTGCTGGTCACGGCGGGTTGCAGCATGAGCGAGATCCAGGACAGCCTGCCCGATCAGCGTCTCGTCTATAAAAAACAGCGCGAGGCGTCCGAGAATCTCGAGATTCCACCGGACCTGACCGCCGGTCGCTTCGACGACGCGCTTGATATTCCAGCCGTTGATCGTCCGACGACCTTCTCCGAATACGCCGGAGGGCGCGAGCAACGCCAACGAATCGCCAGTCAGGGCGATGTGCTCCCCCAGGTTCAAAACGTCGAACTCAAACGACGCGGCGGCGAGCGCTGGCTCGAGGTCCAGGCCGCGCCCCAGACCCTTTGGCCGCGACTCGTTGCCTTCTGGCGCGAGCAAGGCATCCTGCTGACCGAGCAGAATCCGACCCTCGGTGTGATGCGCACCGACTGGCTCGACAACCGCGCCGAGATCCGCAAGGACTTCATCACACGCATGGTGAGCAAGGTTGCCGAGGGCCTTTATTCGACCTCAACCCGCGATCAGTACAGTCTGCGGATCGAGGAGGGGATCAAGCCGGGCACCACCGAGATCCGCCTGACCCATCGCGGTATGGTCGAACGCCTGGTGACGGATGGCATCGGCGACAACAGCCGCACCATCTGGGAGCCGAGCGGCTCGGACAAGGAGAAGGAGGCCGAGATGCTACGGCGTCTCATGGTCTATCTAGGCGCTTCCCAGTCCAGGGCCGCCGGTTCTGGAACCGAGGTCGCGGCTACAGGTCAGCCGGTCGGCGCCAACACGCGCCTGTCGATCGAAGGCGGCGTGCCCGTCATTCTCATCCCGCAGGAATTTCGTTCTGCGTGGCGACTGACCGGAACCGCGCTCGACCGCGCCGGTTTCGCCGTCGAGGATCGCGACCAGACCCAGGGCGTCTACTATGTCCGCTATGCCGGTCGCGGCGACCCGCCGCCATCCGACGGCAAGAAGCCAGGGCTCCTGTCGCGCCTGGCCTTCTGGCGCAAGAAGGAGGTCGATAGCGTCAAGCAATATCAGGTGAAAGTCAGCGGCAACGCGACCGAGTCGCGTGTAACCGTGCTCGCCGCCGACGGAACACCTGACCCCAGCCCAAACAGTCAGCGTATCCTGGGCCTGCTCCAGGAACAGATGCACTGATGCGAGGCCTCTTCGCAGCTAGAGCGCCGGCACCCTTTGGCCGCCCCTGACCCAGGGCCGTTGCGCCTTAACACCTCGCGCCGTCGTTGTCGTTCGACATTCGCCCCGGACTCTCAGCCGCCGTGTCACGGCTAGCGGGCCAACTCTATCCAAGCCCAATGCCGATCAGTATACTGGTTCGACTTCACTTCAGGCCCTGCCCGGGTGGCGAAATTGGTAGACGCAAGGGACTTAAAATCCCTCGGCTTCGGTCATGCCGGTTCGAGTCCGGCCCCGGGCACCATGGATTTTATACGGCTTGGGTCGTCGTCGACCGGCGCGGGCGTGGTTCCGGCACGACCTTGCCGCAAAGACAGGCGATTCGATCTCTCACCATGCGTCTCCCCGAGCTGAACGTCCGGATCCAAAGCCCCACGGGCTGGCGTAATCGTCTCTACCAATACTATCGGCTGGTACGTCTGCATCGACCGATCGGCATCTTTCTGCTGATGTGGCCGGCGCTCTGGGCGCTGTGGTTGGCCGGCGAGGGGCAGCCGCCTTGGTCGGTGGTGCTGATCTTCGTGTTGGGCGTGGTGCTGATGCGCTCCGCCGGCTGTGCCATCAATGATTACGCCGATCGCAACTTCGATGGCCATGTGGCGCGCACCAGTCAGCGTCCGCTCGCCACGGGGCAGGTGACGCCGCGTGAGGCGATCGGGGTGTTCATGGTTCTGAGCCTGATCGCCTTTGCCCTGGTGCTGCAACTGAACTGGCAGACGGTGGCGCTGTCCGTCGTCGCCTTGGCGCTGACCTTCGTCTATCCCTTCATGAAGCGCTTCACCCATGTGCCGCAGCTCTTTCTGGGCGCAGCCTTCGGCTGGGCGATCCCAATGGCCTTCACTGCCGTCACCGGCAGTATCCCGTTCCATGCCTGGGTGCTGTTCGTCGCAACTCTGATCTGGGCACTCATCTATGACACCCAGTACGCCATGGTCGATCGCGAGGACGATCTCAAGATTGGGATCAAATCGACCGCCATCCTCTTCGGACGCTGGGATCGGCTGGCGATCGGATTGTTGCAGCTCCTGATGCTCGGGCTGTTGGTCTGGATCGGCGAGGTGACGGGGCGGGGCGTCTTCTATCAGATCGGACTGCTGGCAGCGGCGGCGCTGGCGGTCTATCAGCAGTATTTGATCCGCCAGCGCGATCCGTCGCTCTGTTTCCAGGCCTTTCTCAACAACAACTACTTCGGCATGGTCATCTTCATCGGTTTGGTTTTTGACTACGCCCTCTGAACATGGCACGCCCGCGCCCCTCTCGCCCCGCAAGAGGGTGGTTGGGGAGGGGCCGGGCGGCTGCGACTCAACAATCGACATCCGCTACCGCATATAGCCCAGGGGCGTTGCGGAAGTAATTCTTGTAGTCGAGCCCATAGCCATAGAGATAACGATCCGGCACCCGGATACCGACCACATCGGCCGCGCAGGCATGTTCGCGCTCCTTCTCGACCAACACTGCCGTGGTCACACTGGCTGCGCCGTCCTCCCGGCAGGCCCGCACGATATGCTCCAGCGTGATGCCCTCGTCGAGGATATCGTCGAGCACCAGCACATGCTCGCCGCGAATGGCCTCGGATGGGCGATGGTGCCAGCCGATCTCGCCGCCGCGCGTGGCCCCTTGATAGCGGCTGGCATGGATGTAGTCGAGTCTGAGCTGGAAATCGAGCCTGGGCAGCAGCCGTCCGGTGACCACGGTGGCTCCAGTCATGACGCAGAGCACCAGTGGGTCCTTGTCGCCCAGGCGTGCGGTCAGAGCGGCGGCCATGCGGTCGAGCGCGGCCTCGATGTCATTCGCCGTGGCCAGACATTCGGCGCGGCTGGCAACAGCCGCGTAAGTCTGAGGATCGAGTTTCATGATTGGTTTTTTGGCTCCGGAGTCGTGGGATCCTCGAGCGGCAGCTCGAGCGAATTGTGGGTTTTGAGTTGGGCGATATGGCTCAGGGCGCGGTGCCATTCGGGGCTTTCATGCAGCCGGACACGATCGAGCGGCTTACGCCCGTGCATCCGCAGTAGTCGCAGACTGGTCGCCGGATCGCGATGGTCTTTGAAGGCCGCAAGCATTGAAACGGCCGCCGGACGATTGTTGCAGATCAGGAGCATATCGCAGCCGGCCGCCACCGCCGCCCGCGCGCGCTCAACATGATCACCGGCCACGTCGGCGGCCGCCATGTTGAGATCGTCACTGAAGATAACGCCCTGGAATCCGAGCTGCCGACGCAGGATCTGGCGCAACCAGAGCGGCGAAAACCCCGCCGGGCGCGGATCGATACGCGGATAGATCACATGCGCCGGCATGATCGCCTCAAGCCCTTGGGCGATAAGCCGCCGGAAGGGAACCAGATCCTCCAGTTCTAGATCGACGAGGGGACGCTCGTCGCGTGGTAGATCGGTGTGTGAATCGGCCTCGACCCCACCATGCCCCGGGAAATGCTTGCCGACACTGGCCATGCCCGCCTGATGCGCACCGCGCATCCAGCTCGACGCCAGCTCACCGACCACCTGCGGATCGGCGCTGAAACCACGATCACCGATCACGCGACTGATACCGCGATCCAGATCCAGCACGGGTGCGAAGCTGAAATCCACCCCGACCGCACGCAACTCAGCGGCCATCAGCCAGGCGATGGACTCGCAGGCAGCGCGTGCCTGGGCTGGACGCTCGCGATGCAGCCGGCCCAGACACCCGGCCGGCGGCAGGCGCGTAAAACCCTCGCGGAAACGCTGCACCCGTCCGCCCTCCTGATCGACGCCGATCAATAGGGCCGGTTCGCGTAGCCTGTGGATGGTCGTTGTCAGCGCCGTGAGTTGTTCGGGTGATTCGTAGTTACGCGCGAACAAGATGACGCCACCGACGGCCGGATGACGCAGCAGTTCGCGCTCCTCGGCGTCGAGCGCCGTTCCCGCGAGATCGAGCATGATGGGGCCAAGTGGCATGGTCAAACCCGTCGCTGAGGCATTCGACGCCAGATTAACGAGCCGGCAGGCAGACGGCAACCCAAAACGCGGAACCCATCCTCGTTTCCGAACTCCAATCCGCGCGCAAACCCTGATAAGCTCCGATCAACAGGGGTTCATCGCGAACCTTTTCTATTGCATTTATAGCTCAAGGCCCGATCTAGCCTGTCAAGACAGGCGAGGTCCAGACACCGCGCCCCGACTTCAGTCCGGTCAACGAGGACAGCTCCGATACCATGAATGCCAAGATCCTGAACATCTTACTCTGGATTGCCGTCACCTTCTGGCTGGTGATGATGCTCAACAGTTTCACCGCCTCCGAGCAGACCGAGGCGCGCACGCTCAGCTACACCCAGTTCCTGCAGGAGCTCTCCAGCGGTGCCATCAAGGAGGTCATCATTCAAGACGCCAGTATCAAGGGCATACGCGGCGATGGCTCGCGGTTCGAGACCTATGATCCGGGTGATCCCGGACTGGTGGGCGATCTGCTTAAGCATAATGTGGTCATCCGCGCCAAGCCGCCCGAACAGCCGAGCCTCTTCATCCAGCTGGTGGCCGCCTGGATGCCCTTCATCGTGCTGGCCGGCATCTGGATTTGGTTCATGCGTCGTGGCGTCGGTGGTGGCGCCGGAGGGCTCTTCGACTTTGGCAAGAGCCGCGCGCGTCAGCACGCCGAGGGCGAGGTACGGGTGACTCTGCGCGATGTGGCCGGCATCGATGAGGCCAAGGAGGAGGTCGGTGAGCTGGTCGATTTCCTGCGCAATCCGCAGAAGTTCTCCAGCCTGGGCGGACGTATCCCGCGCGGCGTGCTCATGGTCGGTCCGCCCGGTACAGGCAAGACGCTTCTGGCGCGTGCCATCGCTGGTGAGGCCAAGGTGCCCTTCTTTAGCATCTCGGGCTCGGACTTCGTCGAGATGTTCGTCGGTGTCGGTGCCTCGCGGGTGCGCGATCTGTTCGAGCAGGCGAAGAAGCATGCGCCCTGCATCATCTTCATCGACGAGATCGACGCTGTGGGGCGCCGGCGTGGTGCGGGCCTTGGCGGCGGGCACGATGAGCGCGAGCAGACTCTCAACCAGCTCCTGGTCGAGATGGACGGCTTCACCGGCAACGAAGGCGTGATCGTGATCGCGGCGACCAACCGCGCCGACGTGCTCGATCCGGCGCTGCTGCGTCCGGGGCGCTTTGACCGTCAGGTGGTGGTCGGGTTGCCGGATCTGGCCGGACGGGCTGCCATCCTGGAGGTCCACATGCGCAAGGTGCCGATCGCTGAAGATGTCGATGCGCGCACCATTGCACGCGGCACACCGGGTTTCTCGGGCGCGGATCTGGCCAATCTAGTCAACGAGGCGGCACTGTTTGCCGCCCGTGCTGGCCTGGAGGAGGTCAACATGGCGATGTTCGAGAAGGCCAAGGACAAGATCATGATGGGGGCCGAGCGGCGCAGCATGGTGATGTCCGAGTCCGAAAAGAGGCTGACTGCCTATCACGAGGCCGGACATGCCATCGTTGGTCGACTGGTACCGGATCACGATCCGGTGCACAAGGTCAGCATCATCCCGCGTGGTCGGGCGCTGGGCGTGACCCTGTTTCTACCCGAGCGCGATCGTTACAGCCTGACCAAGCGCCAGTTGGAGAGCCAGATCTCCAGTCTGTTTGGTGGACGGCTGGCCGAGGAAATGATCTTCGGACCCGAGCAGGTAACGACCGGGGCCGCCAACGATATCGAGCGCGCCACAGAGATCGCGCGCAACATGGTCACGCGCTTCGGTCTGTCCGAAACCATGGGTCCTTTGGCCTATGCCGAAGACGAGGGCGAGGTGTTCCTGGGCCGCTCGGTGACTCAGCAGCGTAAGGTCTCGCCCGAGACGGCGTTGGCGATCGATCAGGCGGTGCGCGACATCATCGATCGCAACTATCAGCGCACCAAGCGGATCCTGGAAGAGAACCTCGACAAGCTCCATGCCATGGCCGAGGCGTTGCTGACCTATGAGACCATCGGCAAGGAGCAGATCGACGACATCATGGCTGGTCGGCCGATGCGCAAACCCGACGAGAACGGCGGCGGTCGCCCGACGACCAAGGCCGATGGCGGCCATGAGGCAACCCAGGGCAAGGGCGCCCCAGGTCAGCCACCGATTGCCATCGGCGGGGTTTGAACGGATTCAATCGGACTAAACAGGCCCTCGCGATCGCTCGCAAGGGCCTCTTCTTGTGCGGTGTCTCATTTAAGAATCCACGGCCTTTAGACCGTGCAGGTGAAAGGCTACTCGAGTTTTACGCCGGCCTGCTGAGCCGGCGTGCGCGCCTTGATGGAGAGCGCGTGCAGCTCGCCGCTGGCCAGTTGCTCCCGGACCGTCTCCATGACCAGACGCTCGCGCTTGATGAGCGACAGGCCCTCGAAGGCGTCGCTGACGACGATGGCCTCGAAATGGGCGCCATCCCCAGTGACCTGGACCTCGGCCCCGGGCAGTCCAGCGCGAATGAGTTGTGCGACTACTTCGGTTTCCAAGTTTTGACTCCTCATCATTCAGCCGCGTAGGTTGGGTTGCTGTTGTTCGGCAACCCAACACTGGCACCATCATCATGCGAGGTTGGGTTGGCTGAGCCAACCCAACCTATATTGCTCGATTTACAGCTCGCGCGTGGCCAAAAACCGCACCTCGGGCCAGCGCTCCTCGGCCAGGCTCAGATTGACCATCGTTGGGGCCAGATAGACGAGCTGATCGTCGCCGTCGAGTGCCAGGTGCTCGTAACACCTCTCCTTGAAGCGTTCCAGGACCCTGGGGTCATCGCACTGGATCCAGCGCGCGGTCTTGATGCCCACCGGTTCGACCACGGCCTCCACGCCATATTCGGCCTTCAACCGATAGGCCGCGACATCGAACTGGAGCAGGCCGACCGCGCCCAGGATCAGATCGTTGTTCTTCAGTGGCCGGAACGACTGAGTGGCGCCCTCCTCGGAGAGCTGCAAGACGCCCTTCTGCAACGCCTTCATCCGCAACGGATCCTTGAGCACCAGGCGCCGAAAGAGTTCGGGCGCGAAATAGGGGATGCCTTCGTATTTGAGATCCTCGCCCTCGGTGAAGGTATCGCCGATCTGGATGGTGCCGTGGTTGTGCAGACCGATGATGTCGCCTGGCCAGGCCTCCTCGACATGGCGGCGCTCATCGGCCTGGAAGGTGATGGCGTTGGCGACCTGGATGGTCTTGCCGATGCGCACATGACGTAGCTTCATGCCCTTCTTATAGCTGCCCGAACACACGCGCATGAAGGCCACCCGGTCACGATGGGCCGGGTCCATGTTCGCCTGGATCTTGAACACGAAGCCGGTAAAGGCGGGTTCATCCGGGGCGACACGGCGCTGGCGGGCCTCGCGTGCACGCGGCGGTGGGGCATAGGCGACGAAGGCATCGAGCAGTTCGCGCACGCCGAAGTTGTTGATCGCCGAGCCGAAGAACACCGGCGTCTGCCTGCCAGCCCGATAGGCGGCGAGATCGAGCGAGTGGCTCGCGCCCTCGACCAGCTCCAGCTCGGCGCGCAGCTCCTCGGCCTGCGCGCCGAGCACGGTGTCCAGGCGTGGATTGTCGAGCCCCTCGATGACCTCACCCTCGAGGATCCGACCACCGTGCTGGGCAGCGAACAGATGGGTGCGACAGGTACGCCGATCATAGACCCCTTTGAAGCGCTTGCCCATGCCGATCGGCCAGGTCACGGGGGCGCATTGGATCTTCAACACGCGCTCGATCTCATCGAGGATCTCGATCGGATCGCGCCCCTCGCGGTCGAGCTTGTTGACGAAGGTCAGGATGGGAGTGTCGCGCATCCGGCACACCTCCATCAGCTTGATGGTCCGTTCCTCGACGCCCTTGGCCACGTCGATCACCATCAGGGCCGAGTCGACCGCGGTCAGGGTGCGATAGGTGTCCTCCGAGAAGTCCTCGTGACCGGGCGTGTCGAGTAGATTGACGATGGCCTCGCCATAGTGAAACTGCATCACCGAGGAGGTGACCGAGATGCCGCGCTCCTTCTCCAGCTCCATCCAGTCCGAGGTGGCGTGACGTGCCGCCTTGCGCCCCTTGACCGTACCGGCAAGCTGGATGGCGCCGCCGAACAGCAAGAGCTTTTCGGTCAGTGTGGTCTTGCCGGCATCGGGGTGCGAGATGATGGCGAAGGTGCGCCGCTTGGCGATCTGTTCCTGGAGTTCGGTCATGGTATCTGGGTCGGTGCGGATGGATGAGGCACTACAGGGTGTCTCAAGGAGAGGTGTGCTGTCTTCCAGGGCGTTAGGGGCGCTGGTTCAAGCGCTGGCGTCCACGTTCGATGGCAGCGCGCACCTGGGCCGGCGCCGTGCCCCCGATGTGGTCGCGTGCGGCGACCGAGCCCTCGAGTGTCAGTACAGAAAAGACATCGGCCTCGATCGCTGGCGAGAATTGGCAAAGCTCTTCGAGGGTCAGTTCGGCCAGATCGCGCCCCTCGCGCACGCCGAGCGCGACCGCGCGTCCGACGATCTCATGGGCATCGCGGAAGGGGATCCCCCGGCGTACCAGATAGTCGGCTAGATCAGTGGCGGTGCTAAAACCCTGTTTGGCCGCCGCGCGCATCCGGTCGCGGTTGCAGGTGACATGCGCCATCATCTCGGCATAGACCCTGAGTGTGCCCTTGAGGGTATCCACGGTATCAAACAGCGGCTCCTTGTCCTCCTGGTTGTCCTTGTTGTAGGCCAGCGGCTGGGACTTCATCAGGGTCAGCAGACCCATCAGATGGCCGAAGATGCGCCCGCTCTTGCCGCGCACTAGCTCGGGCACATCGGGGTTCTTCTTCTGGGGCATGATCGAGGAGCCGGTGCAGAAGCTGTCGGAAAGCTCGATGAAACCAAACTGGGCCGATGACCAGAGGATCAATTCTTCTGAGAAACGTGACAGATGCATCATCAGGATGGCGGCATCCGCCGTGAACTCGATGGCGAAGTCGCGATCCGAGACCGCATCGAGCGAGTTCTCGGCGGGGCGGTCAAAACCGAGCAGCGCAGCGGTGTAGTGACGGTCGATGGGATAGGTGGTCCCCGCCAAGGCAGCTGCCCCCAGGGGTGAGACGTTCAGCCGCCGCCGGCAGTCGGCCAGACGCTCACGGTCGCGCTCCAGCATCTCGAACCAGGCCAGCAGGTGATGGCCGAAGGTGATGGGCTGGGCGACCTGGAGATGGGTAAAACCCGGCAAGATGGTCTCGGCCTCGCGCTCGGCCAGATCCAGGAGCGCGGTTTGCAGCCGGGCGATCTCGGTGCGGATGGCATCGATCTCGTCGCGCAACCACAGTCGCACATCGGTGGCGACCTGATCGTTACGCGAGCGCCCGGTGTGGAGCTTTTTGCCCGCGTCGCCGATCTCGGCGGTCAGGGCCGATTCGATGTTCATGTGTACATCCTCGAGCGCGATCGACCATTCAAACTCACCGGCGTCGATGCGCGCCCGGATCCGCTCCAAGCCCGCGACGATGGCCTCGCGTTCGGCCTCGGTCAGGATCCCTTGGCGGGCGAGCATGGTGGCATGGGCGATCGAGCCCTGGATGTCGTAGCGATAGAGCCTGTGGTCGAACGCGACCGAGGCGGTAAAGGCCTCGACGAAGGCGTCGGTCGGGGCATTGAAGCGCCCGGCCCAGGGCTTGGCAGAGGAGTTCGAGTCTGACATGGAGGGGATCCAACGGCTGCAAAAGGATCATAATTTTACACTGAGGCCGGCTGCGGCCTAACATGTGTGCCATATTTCGTACGGAATAAGCCTCCATGACCGACGACGAGCTGCTGCGTTACAGCCGCCAGATGCTACTGCCCCAATTCGGCATCGAGGGTCAGGAGCGTCTGCGTGCGTCCAGCGTGCTGGTCGCTGGACTCGGCGGACTCGGCTCGCCGGTGGCGCTCTATCTGGCAGCGGCCGGGGTCGGGCGCTTGCTGCTGGCCGATTTCGACCGCGTCGAGCTGTCCAACCTGCAACGTCAAATCCTGCACACCACAGACCGCCTCGGTCTGCCCAAGACCGAGTCGGCCCGGCGTGCGCTCCAGGCCATCGCGCCGAACGTCGAACTCATCTCTGTCGATGCACCGCTCACGCCCGAGACCCTGCCCGAACTGGTTGGAGACGTGGATCTGGTCGTCGATGGCTGTGACAACTTCGCCACCCGCTTCGCCATCAACGCCGCCTGCCAGGCGGCACATGTCCCGCTGGTCTCGGGCGCGGCGATCCGGTTGGAAGGACAGGTGGCGGCGTTCAGCGGCCGGCCCGGCGGTCCCTGCTATCGGTGTCTCTACCCGGATGAAGGTACGCTCGATACCAGCTGTGCCGCCAATGGCGTGCTGGCGCCACTGGTCGGGATCATCGGCAGCCTCCAGGCGACCGAGGTGATCAAGATCCTCACTGGCCTCGGCACCCCCTTGTTCGGGCGCCTGCTCCTGCTCGATGCGGCGCGGATGGAGTGGCGCGAGGTCCAGTTGCACCCCGATCCGGCCTGCCCGGTCTGTTCCAAGACCGCCGACACCAGATCTTCTGCGGCTTCCTGAGGAACCAACCCGCCGTGTCCATCCACTGCGACGTCAGCCCGACCGAGATCAAACAGGCCAACCTCCCGCACGAGCTGTTTCTCATCAATCTGGTCGGAAACCATATCCTGATGACGGTGGCGCTCGGCGGGCTCTTCGGCGCGGCCCCCTGGTCCATGCTGATCGTGCCGCTCCTCTCTTTCGCCATCCTCGGCTATACGCTCCGGCGCGCGCCGGTCGCGCCGATGCGACTCCTGGTATGTGATGTGTCACTGGCAGGTATGTGCGCGCCGCAGCCGGATCTTCATGGCGCTGCTCGGACTGTTGCTCGTGGTGGCGGGTCTGGGCTGGCTGGGCTATGCCAACGGGCTCATGATCAAGGAGGCCGCAATCGCCCTGGTGGTCGGCATCGGTATCCTGCCGCTGATGGTCACGCTCTTGGTGCTGGTCGTGATCGAGTCCGATGCGCTCTATCACGCCAATCAGGCCCAGCTCCCGGACTGGGTCGTCGCGCGTTTTCCACCTCCGTCCGGCGACCCTTGATACCGGTTTGGCTTCGAGCGCGCTCTCCGGTAAACTTCCAAGACTTTATCGCTTAAGGTGGCGCATGGGTCTTCTCGCGATCATCGGCGGCTCGGGATTTTCGAGCCTTCCGTCTCTGACAGTGCTTGAATCCAGGTCGGTCGAGACGCCCTATGGGGCGACCTCGGCGGCGGTTGCGCGCGGGCGGCTTGCCGAGTGCGAGGTGCTGTTCCTGCCGCGTCATGGACCCTCGCATCATCTGCCGCCGCATCGCGTCAACTATCGCGCCAATCTCTGGGCGCTTCGCGCCTCGGGGGCCGATCGCGTCATTGGGCTGGCGTCCGTCGGCGGGATCACGCCGAGCTTCGGCCCGGGCACGCTGGCGGTCCCGGACCAGATCATCGACTATACCTACGGACGCGAGCATACGATCTATGACGGCCTCGCGGGGGGCATCGAGCACATCGATTTCACCGAACCTTACTGTGAGTCGCTGCGCCAGGCCCTGATCTCGGCCTGTGCGCGCGTGGGCGAGACTGTGGTGGCGCGCGGGACCTATGCCGCAACCCAGGGGCCGCGTCTGGAGTCGGCCGCCGAGATCCGGCGTCATGAACGGGATGGATGCGACATGGTTGGTATGACGGGCATGCCCGAGGCGGGTCTCGCACGCGAACTCGGTCTCTGCTATGCCAGTCTGGCCTTCGTCGTCAATTGGGCCGCCGGTAAGAGTGGCAACGTCATTACCATGAAGGAGATCGAGGACAATCTGGCCCTGTGTGTCGAGCGGGTGTCGACGGTCCTGGAGGCCGTGGCGGGCGCCGATTGACGTCTTTAAGGGCCTGGATCGATGGACATTGGCTCCAATCACTGATCGAAGATCCAACATTTCGCCTATTCGCAGGAGAAAACAGAATGTCCGACTCTGAAGAAAAGAAACCGTCTCGTTCGGGTCTCGGCTGGTTTCCAAAACTCATCCTCTGGGCGGCGGTCATCGGCTTTGGCTATGTCTATCTCAGCTCGGTCGATCGCGAGAGTGGCACCATCACGGCTTCATCCATGCTCGACTCGATCGCCAAGCTGAATCCGGTCCCGCTGTCGTCGCTGCCGGGTTTCTCCGGCAAAGAAGAGCCCGCCGCCGAGTTGTCCAAGACGGACCAGACGGAGAACACCGCATCCAAGACCGAAGCCCCCGCCAAGCCGGTGGCTCAGACCGAGGGGACCGCCAAGCCGACCACCTCCACCGAGACCCCCAAGGCGGTCGAGGCGTCCAGGCCCGCGCCCCAGCCGCCGGTCAGCTATGCCTCCGTTGCCCTGAAGGCACCGGCTGAACCCGCGCCGGCTCCAGCGGCCCCGGCTACAACCGAGAAGCCGGCGCCGACCGCGCCTGGGGCGGCAACGACCGAGAAGCCGGCCGCGCCTGCGGTGGTGGCAACCGAAAAGCCCGCGCCGGCCCCGACCGCGCCTGCGGCGGCAACGACCGAGAAGCCGGCCGCGCCTGCGGTGGTGGCAACCGAAAAGCCCGCGCCGGCCCCGCAGGCCTCCCAGTCGGCACCGATGTCACCACCCGCCGCCATTCCTGCTCCGGGCGAGTCCACCCCCATGGCGCGGATGCCAAGCCCCGAATGGGCTGCTCAGCGTGAGCAGCAGCGCGCCGAGATGATGGCCCAGTACGAGGCCATGCGTCGTGCGGCCGACGAGTGGAGGCGCCAGTACTGGGACCGGATGCGTGAGTCCATGCCCATGCCCATGCCGGTGATGCCCTATGGCTACCCAGTTTATGCACCTGGTTATGTGCCCGGCGTCTATGGTCCGGCGGTGCGCTGAGTCGACTGCTTCAGCGTGGTGTCTGCACTGGGCAGCCGGTAAGGTTGTCAGGTCGCAAGGATCGGACGCGAGGTATGTGCGCCCCCAGGCTTCTAGCCTGGGCGGGCGCACCCTCTCCTCGATGGGCGCCTTGAAATTACATGAATGGGGGCGTATAGTTTGCCCCCTTATAAGGAACAGGCGGATCCTGTAACACAGAATCGTCTCCATAAGACCCCGTTACGGGGTTTTTTTATCGCTCGCGAAATGGCGCCGATCGTCCGGAAGCCTGTGGGCAGGGTTATGCGGTTGGGCCTATGGCCCAATTTTTGTTTTTACGTGGCGCACAGTATGCAAGCAGCCGACAGCCAACTCACTCTCCTCGCCCGACGCGTCGTCGAGCCTCTTGGCTACGAGCTCGTTGGCGTCGAGTATTTCCGGAAGGGCGGCGGAGCGACGCTACGGGTCTACATCGATCATGAGCGCGGCATCACCCTGGACGATTGCGCGGCGGTCAGTCATCAGCTGAGCGGCGTCTTGGATGTCGAGGATCCGATCGCGGATCAGTACGACCTCGAAGTCTCCTCGCCTGGTCTGGATCGTCCACTGGTGTTTCCCGAGCACTTCGCGCGCTTTGCTGGATCTCGGGTTCGGATTCGTCTGAACGAAAAGGTGGAGGGACGGCGCAAGCTGGAAGGCATCCTCCTGGGGCGGGTGCCGGGCGGCATCGCACTGCGCACCGAGGAGCGTGATTGGGAGATCCCCTTGACGAGCATCGAGTCAGCCCGCCTGAGCCCAGACTTCCCGGGGCGTCCGGGTTCGCGTTGATCCCGTCGTTTTTCACTCTGGCCGCGGTTCAAGCTGGATATTGGTGGAATGAGCAAAGAGATCCTGAATGTCGTTGAAGCCATCTCCAACGAGAAGGACGTCCCCGAAAGCGTGATCTTCGAGGCGATCGAGGCGGCGCTCGCCTCGGCGACCCGCAAGAAGTATGGCAGTGAGATCGACGTGCGTGTGACCATCGATCGCAAGACCGGACACTATCGTTCCTTCCGGCGCTGGGAGGTGGTTCCAGATCCCGAGGACGGTCGGCTGGAGGCCCCATCACGTCAGATTACCGCCTCGGCTGCGGCCATCCTGGAACCGGATCTGCGCGTCGGCGACTTTATGGAAGAAGAGATCGAGCCCGAGGTCTTCGGTCGCATCGCCGCCCAGATTGCCAAGCAGGTCATTGTCCAGAAGGTGCGCGATGCCGAACGCGCCAAGATCGTCGACGCCTTCGCCGCGCGCCGGGGCCAGCTCGTGACCGGTGTCGTCAAGAAGACAGAGCGCGGTGCCATCCTGCTTGATCTGGGCAACAATGCTGAGGCGCTCATCCCGCGCGATCACGTCATCCCGCGTGAGTCGGTGCGTCCTGGGGATCGACTGCGCGGCTATCTCTATGATGTGCGCGCCGAGCAGAAGGGACCGCAGCTCTTTGTCAGCCGGACCATGCCGGAGTTTTTGATCGAACTTTTCAAGCTTGAGGTGCCCGAGGTCGGCGAGGGTCTGATCGAGATCCTGGGGGCGGCCCGCGATCCGGGTGTGCGCGCCAAGATCGCGGTGCGCACCCGCGACCCACGCATCGATCCGGTCGGTGCCTGTGTCGGCATGCGCGGCTCGCGCGTGCAGGCCGTCTCCAACGAGCTCAACGGCGAGCGCGTCGACATCATCCTCTGGGACGAGAACCCGGCTCAGTTCGTCATCAATGCCATGTCGCCGGCAGATGTGGTCTCCATCGTCATCGACGAGGAGGCACGCAGCATGGACGTTGCTGTCAAGGAAGAGAATCTGGCCCAGGCCATCGGGCGTTCCGGTCAGAATGTTCGTCTGGCCGCCCAGCTGACCGGTTGGGAACTGAACGTCATGAACGAGAAGGACGCCGCTGCCAAGAGCGAGCAAGAGGCGCGACGCTCGGCACAGGTGTTCATGGATCAACTGGGCATCGATGAGGGGCTGGCCATGCTCCTGGTCGAGGAGGGCTTTTCGAGCGTTGATGAGGTGGCCTATGTGCCGCTAGAGGAGATGCGAGCCATCGAGGATCTCGACGACGAGACCATTGAGCTGCTGCGTCAGCGTGCCAACGATGCCCTAGTTACGCGTGCCATTGCCAACGAGGAGGTCAGCGAAGTGGCCGGTCTGACGCTGTTGGCGCTGGAGGGCATGGATGAGGGGCTTGCCAAACAGCTCGCCGAGCGCGGTATCGAGACCCTGGACGATCTCGCCGACCTGGCGGTCTCCGACCTCATGGAGATCGATGGCATGGACGAGGCGCGGGCCGCCCGTTTGATCATGCAGGCGCGCGAGCCGATGTTCGCGAATGCTCCAAAGGATATAGAGGTACAAAGGGTCAGTTCATGAGTGAAGTCACGGTCAAGCAACTCGCCTCAACGGTCGGCATTCCGGTCGAGCGACTCCTCGCCCAGCTGAAGGATGCAGGTATCCGTGCCGGCAATGCGGACTCGACGCTGACGGAGCAAGAGAAGGTGCAATTGCTCGCCTATCTACGTCGTAGTCATGGCAAGGATGCGGGTGAGGCCGACGGTGGTCCGGGTCAGGTCACGATCAAGCGTAAGTCGGTCAGCGAACTGCGGGTCCCAGCGGCCGCGCCACCACGTGGCAACACACTGAATTCGCGTCCCATGCCGACCGCGCGTGGCGGCAAGACGGTGAGCGTCGAGGTGCGGCGCAAGCGCACCTATGTCAAGCGCGCCGACGAGCCGGCAACCGGTGCTGAGCCGACTCCGAAGCGGTCATCCAATGACCGTGCTCGCACCGGACGCGAGCGTGCGGCGGCCACCAGTGCCGTGATCGATGAGGCGCGCCGTCGTGCCGCACTGGAGGCGATGCGTGCCGAGCAGGAGGCGCGTCGTCTCGCCGAGCTGGAGGAGCAGGGGCGTCGTGCCCGCGAGGAAGAGGCGCGCCTGGCGGAAGAGCGCCGACAGGCCGCCGAGGCACGCCGTCGCGCCGAGGCCGAAGAAGAGGCACGCCTGCGCGCCGAGCGCGAGGCCGCCGATCGTCAGGCGCTCGAACTGAGCCATGAGGCCGTGATCGAGCCGATGGTTGAGGCCGATGATCCCGAGACCGAGAGGCGCGTGCGTCGCACCGAGACCGTCAAGCCGAAAAAGGCTGCGAAGAAGGCGGCTGAACCGATTGAGAGAGACAGGGAAAAAGACCGTCCGGCCAAGAAGATCATCCGCCGGGAGGTGGCGCCTGTGCGTGTCCGCGATATCGCGGTTGCCGCGCGCGGGGATTATGAGGATCTCGAGAGCCCTGGCAGCCACGGTCCGCGTCGGCGCAAAAAGCCCGCCAAGCCCCAGCTTCAGGACAAACATGCCTTCCAAAAACCCACGGCACCGGTGGTGCGCGAGGTCGAGATCCCCGAAACCATCACGGTCGCCGAGCTGGCCAATCGCATGTCGGTCAAGGCGTCCGCGGTGGTCAAGGAGTTGTTCAAACAAGGCATGATGGTCACCATCAATCAGAACCTCGATCGCGACACTGCGATCCTGGTGGTCGAGGAGATGGGCCACAAGGCCATCGTCGCCGACGAGCGCGACGCCGAGGGCGCGCTGCTCGATGAGATGCAGGAACAGGAGGGCCAGTTCGAGGCCCTGCCGCGTCCACCCGTGGTCACCATCATGGGCCATGTCGACCACGGCAAGACCTCGCTGCTCGATTACATTCGCCGCACCCGTGTGGCCTCGGGTGAGGCCGGCGGCATCACCCAGCACATCGGCGCCTATCATGTCGAGACCCCCAAGGGGACGGTCACCTTCCTCGACACGCCCGGTCATGCCGCCTTCTCGGCCATGCGGGCCCGGGGCGCCAAGGTGACGGACATCGTCGTCCTGGTCGTCGCGGCGGATGACGGCGTCATGCCACAGACGGTCGAGGCGATCCAGCATGCGCGCGCCGCGGGTGTGCCGCTGATCGTGGCCATCAACAAGATGGACAAACCCGAGGCCAATCCGGATCGGGTGATGCAGGAGCTTGCCCAGCATGAGGTGCTGGTCGAGGACTGGGGCGGCGACACCATGATGGTCAGGGTCTCGGCCAAGACCGGCACCGGCATCGACGAGCTGCTCGACGCCATCCTGCTCCAGGCCGAGGTGCTCGAACTCAAGGCGCCGGTCGAGGGCCCGGCGCGCGGTGCCATCATCGAGTCGAGTCTCGACAAGGGCCGCGGTCCAGTGGCCACAGTGCTGGTGCAGTCCGGTACGCTCAAGCGTGGCGACATCATCGTCTCCGGTGGCGAGTATGGCCGGGTGCGCGCCATGTTCAACGAGTCGGGTTCGCCGGTTGAGTCGGCTGGGCCCTCGATCCCGGTGCAGGTGCTGGGTCTGTCGGGCACGCCGAACGCGGGCGATGATGTCATCACGGTCAGTGACGAGCGTCGTGCGCGCGAGGTCGCCGAGCTCCGCGCCGCCCGCTCGCGTCAGAGCCGTTTCGACGAGCAGCGCGGCATGAGCCTCGATCAGCTCTTCACCCAGTTCAAGGACGGCGAGCAAAAGACGGTCAACCTCATCCTCAAGGCCGATGTTCAGGGCAGCCTGGAGGCGCTGCGTGAGAGTCTGCTCAAGCTCAGCAATGACGAGGTCAAGGTTGCCATCGTCGCCTCGGGCGTGGGCGGGATCACCGAATCCGATGCCAACCTGGCCGTGACCTCCAACGCCATCCTGCTCGGCTTCAACGTCCGCGCCGATGCCGCCGCGCGCCGGGTGGTCGAAGAGAAGGGTCTGGATCTGCGCTATTACAGCGTCATCTACGAGCTGATCGATGCGGTGAAGCAGGCGATCTCGGGTCTCTTGAGCCCGATCGTCACCGAGGAGATCATCGGTTTGGCGGAGGTGCGCGACGTGTTCCGTTCCTCCAAGTTCGGGGCCATTGCCGGCTGCATGGTGGTCGAGGGCGTCATCAAACGCAACAACCCGATCCGCGTGCTGCGCAACAACGTCGTGATCTACGAGGGTTCGCTCGAGTCGCTGCGACGCTTCAAGGACGATGTCTCCGAGGTCAAGCACGGCCTCGAGTGCGGGATCGGTGTGAAGAACTACAACGACGTGCAGCCCGGCGACCAGATCGAGGTCTTTGAGCGCACCGAGAAGGCCCGCCTCCTGTGAGCGAACGCGAATTCGATCGTACCGAGCGCATCGGTGCCGAGATGAAGCGCATCCTGGCGGTATTGCTACGGGATCAGGTCAAGGATCCGCGTCTAGCCGACATCACGGTGCATGAGGTGCGGGTGACGCGCGACCTCGCCCACGCCAAGGTCTATTTCACCTGCTTTCCGTTCGATGCGGATGCCGAGGCGCAGGAGCGGCTGCTCAACACCCGGCTTGCCGGCTTCTTGCGCCATGCGCTGGCCCAGGAGATGCGGCTGCGGGTCATGCCGCAGCTGCACTTTGTGCACGATGAATCCATCGCTCGGGGCCAGCATCTAGCGGACCTGATCGATCAGGCCGTGGCCAAGGATCGGTCCTTGACCGAAGGGGGGCACTGAGATCATGGGACGCCGCCGTCATTGGGGACGCCCCGTGAGCGGGATCCTGCTCTTGGACAAGCCGCTTGGACTGTCCTCGAACGAGGCCCTGCAACGGGTCAAGCGTTATTATCGTGCCGCCAAGGCCGGGCATACCGGGAGTCTGGATCCACTGGCGACTGGGCTTCTTCCCTGTTGTCTGGGTGACTCGACCAAGTTTTCGGCCTTTCTACTGGATGCCGACAAGCGCTATTGCGTGCGGGTGCGTCTGGGCGAGACCACGGCGACCGGCGATGCTGAGGGCGAGGTGTTGGAGCGGGCGCCGGTCGCGGGCGTGACCGAGGAACTTTTGCAGACGGTCCTGCGCCGTTTTCTTGGCCCCATCGATCAGCGTCCACCCATGTATTCGGCGGTCAAGCACCAGGGGCGGCGGCTCTATGATCTGGCGCGCCAGGGTCTGGAGGTCGAGCGTCAACCGCGTCGTGTCGAGATCCATGCGCTTGACCTGCGCTCGATGGCGTTGCCCGAGATCGAGCTTGAGGTGCATTGTTCCAAGGGGACCTATGTCCGTGCCCTGGCCGAGGACATCGGACGCGCGCTCGGGTGCGGTGCCCATGTAAGCGCCCTGCGCCGGACCGGCGTTGGTCCCTATGTCGAGCCAGAGGTGAGCTTCGTCACCGGTGAACGGATCGCCACACTGGCCGAGGCCGAGGATTTCGCCGCGCTCGACGCCTTGCTGCTACCGCTCGATAGTGCGCTCGGGCATTGTCCGGCGCTGAAGCTCTCGGCTGGTGCCGCCTTCTATCTCAGGCAGGGGCAGGCCGTGCTGGTTCCCCAGGCGCCGACCGCGGGATTGGTCCGGCTCTACGACCCTTCAGCGCGTTTCCTGGGGGTCGGCGAGATCCTCGAAGACGGCAAGGTCCAGCCCAAGCGAGTGATTTGATTAAAACTCCATGTCCGGCCTGATGGAGGCATCCCTGAGGTCATTGTCGGGGATGGTCGCGTCGGGTGGTCCCGTCCGACATTGGGTCGTTTTTCGTATTCCAACCATTTCTGAGGAGAGTTTCAATGACAATGACCGCCGCCGACAAGAAAAAGATTGTCGATGAATACGCGCGCGGCGAGCGCGACACCGGTTCGCCCGAGGTGCAGGTTGCACTGCTGACCGCGCGCATCCAGCAGCTGACCGAGCATTTTAAGGTGCACACCCATGATCATCACTCGCGCCGTGGCCTGGTGCGCATGGTCAACGCACGGCGTAAACTGCTCGACTATCTCAAGCGCAAGGACCTGGATCGCTATCGTGACCTGATCGCGCGCCTAGGTCTGCGTCGTTAATCTCTGCCTTGCTGATCTCTGCATCACGGCCCCGGTGAACGGGTGGTCGGGCGCCGGTCGTTCGTTCGTCCGCTTCCGGTGCCTCAAGCAAGACGTGCCGGGGGCCGACAACACCACGCGCCGCCGGCTCCATATCGCACCGGCCCGAGCCGAGGGTTTGGAGTGTCCGGGGTTGCGCTGGCGGCCCAAACACCCCAAGCCAAACATCCAGAGGATTTATCCGTGATTCCCACCCCTATCGTTAAAGAGTTCCAATTCGGCAAACAGACCGTCAGGCTGGAAACCGGCGAGGTCGCGCGCCAGGCCGATGGTGCCGTCATGGTCAACATGGACGACACCGTGGTCCTCGTGACGGTCGTGGTCGACAAGCGTCCGGGCGCGGAGCGCGACTTCCTGCCCCTGACGGTCGAGTATCAGGAAAAGACCTATGCCGCCGGGCGCATCCCCGGCGGCTTTTTCCGGCGCGAGGGCCGTCCGAGCGAGGGTGAGATCCTGACCGCGCGTCTGATCGACCGTCCGATCCGCCCATTGTTCGCCGAGGGTTTCTGCAACGAGGTGCAGATCATCGCGACCGTCAAGTCGCTGAACCCGGCGGTCAATCCCGAGGTACCGGCCATGCTTGGTGCCTCAGCGGCGCTGATGCTCTCCGGCGTACCCTTCAAGGGTCCGATCGGCGCCGCGCGCGTCGGTTACAAGAACGGTGAATATATCCTCAACCCATCCGTGATCGGACTCGGACCGGACTCGGACCTGGATCTAGTGGTGGCCGGGACGGATAAAGCCGTGCTCATGGTCGAGTCCGAGGCACGCGGGCTGTCTGAGGAGGTCATGCTTGGCGCGGTGCTGTTCGGGCATGAGCAGATGCAGGTCGCGATCCAGGCCATCCGCGAGCTGGCCGCCGAGGCTGGCAAGCCACCAATGGACTGGACGCCGCACGTCATCGATCTGGCGCTGACCGAGCAGGTTCGCGCGGTCGGCGGCGAGTCGATCGCCGCTGCCTATCGCATCAAGGAAAAGCAGGCGCGTTATGCCGCCCTCGACAGTGCACGCGCCGCCATTGTCGAGCAACTATGCAGCGGCGAGGCCCCGGCCTGGACCGAGGCCCAGGTCAGGGCCGCCATCGAGGCGCTGGAGTCGAGCACGGTGCGCGAGTCGATCCTGGCCGGCAACCCGCGCATCGATGGACGCGACACCAAGACCGTGCGTCCGATCAGCATCCGGACCGGTGTCCTACCACGCACCCATGGCTCGGCATTGTTCACGCGCGGCGAGACCCAGGCGATGGTCATCACCACCCTCGGCACCGAGCGCGATTCGCAGATCATCGATGCACTGGAGGGCGAGCGGCGCGAGCACTTCATGCTGCACTACAACTTCCCGCCTTTCTGTGTCGGCGAGATCGGGCGGGTCGGCAGTCCCAAGCGCCGTGAGATCGGTCATGGGCGTCTGGCCAAGCGCGGGGTGCTGGCGGTGATGCCGAGCATCGAGGAGTTCCCCTATTCGGTGCGCGTGGTCTCGGAGATCACCGAGTCCAATGGGTCCAGCTCGATGGCCAGCGTCTGCGGAACCAGTCTGGCCCTGATGGATGCTGGTGTGCCGATCAAGGCACCGGTTGCGGGTGTGGCTATGGGTCTGATCAAGGAAGGCGAGCGCTTTGCCGTCCTCACCGACATCATGGGCGACGAAGACCACCTGGGCGACATGGACTTCAAGGTTGCGGGGACGGCTGAGGGCATCAATGCGCTCCAGATGGACATCAAGATCGAGGGGATCACCAAGGAGATCATGGAGATCGCGCTCGCACAGGCGAAGGAGGCACGCCTGCATATCCTCGCCGAGATGAACAAGGTGATGCCCTCCCACCGGCCCGAGATGTCCGAACATGCCCCGCGCATCATCGAGTTCAAGATCCATCCCGAGAAGATCCGTGACGTCATCGGCAAGGGCGGGTCGGTCATCCGGGCCATCACCGAGGAGACGGGCGCCACCATCGACATCAATGACGATGGCGTGGTCAAGATCTTTTCCGTGGTCAAGTCCGCCGGCGAGGAGGCCAAGCGTCGCATCCAGCTCATCACTGCAGATGTCGAGGTGGGCAAGGTCTACGAGGGCCGGGTCGCGCGTTTGATGGATTTCGGCGCCTTCGTCACCATCCTGCCCGGACGTGATGGCCTGGTTCACATCTCGCAGATCTGCGAGGAGCGGGTGCAGTCCGTCAGCGACAAGCTCAAGGAAGGCGACCTGGTGCGCGTCAAGGTGCTGGAGGTCGACAAGCAGGGCCGCATCCGGCTGAGTATGAAGGCGGTCGAGCCGGGCGAATAAGGGGTGGCCTCAGTTCGCCGAATCGAGTGACCCAAACCGCGTATCGGTCCTCATGCGCGGTTTAATTAATGCTCGACCTTGGATGTGCGCGTCAATTCAGCAAAGCGCACGCCGCGGAGTCCGCCGATCTCCAGACTGAGCCGTTCGATCTCAGCCGGCATCCCGCGGAGGATGATGGTCTCTAGACAGTTGTGATGATCCAGATGGACATGGGTCGTGGCGATCACATGGACGTACTGATGGTGCTGGATGTCTAGGATCTGCCGGGTCAGCTCTCGTTGATGGTGGTCGTAGACGATGGTCAGCACCCCAGCGACCTCGGCGTCACCGCGCTCCCAGGTCTCCTCGACGATCCGTTCCCGGATCAGATCGCGCACCAACTCGGAGCGCGAGGCATAGCCCCTATTGACTACACGCTGATCGAGCTCGTCGAGCAGCGTCTTGGGGAGCGAGACGGTGAAGCGGATGGTCGAATCGGGACTTGTCATCAGGGGATCCAGTGCGTTTAGCCGGGCGAAGGATAGCAATCCGGACAACGCACTGAAACCCTGGGATACGTGAACGAACCGATCGTGTCAGCCGTTCAAAGGTTCCACTGCCTGACTAGGCTCCGTCGGCTGGGTTCTGACCTCGGTGGTTGGCGTGCGCGCCTGGCCTGTCATCGAGTGGTCGTCGGGCGACGTCAGAATTGCGGTCTGTACACCACCGACCAGGACGGCAATCAGGGCGAAGACTCCAAGAATGTCCATGATACGACTCCTGAAAGGCTAGCAATTTACTCTATTCTAATAATATAAGAATATTCTAATTTTTCAAGTCCAACACCGGTGTGAATCGTCTGTCGAGCGAGACTTGTCGACATCAAGCGCGCGATAATCGGTCAGCCCAAATCACCTGGAGTCCAGTCGCCAATGTCCACGCCAGATCCAACGCTCATCGGCCGCGTCATCGACATCCAAGCCGGACGCCTGATCGCCACGCTCTTGCCCGTCGAGGATGGCTTCCCCGCGACCAAGACACTGGAAGACGAAACGCTCCCGATCGGCCAGTTGGGCAGTCTAGTGGAGGTCCGGGATCGCGCCGGACACATCCTCGCCGAGATCACCCGCTGCCATGAAGAGGTCGTCGGCACCCGCACCGTCCAGGGCGAGGCCAATACGAGCCCACGCCAGGTCAGGGTGCGCGAGCGGCGGCTAGAGCTGACCGCGCTTGGTGAGATCAACAGCAAGGATCGGCTCGAGCCCGGCGTGAGCCGCTATCCGGTGCTCGGCGCGAGCGTGCACCTGATTCCCACTGCGCGTCTGGCGGTGCTGCTGGCACGTCCGACCCAGGTCGCGCTAGAACTGGGGCGGCTGTCGGTGCGTTCTGCGCTCAAGGCCAGCCTAGAGCCAACGGCCCTGTTCGGGCGCCACCTGGCCATCCTCGGTCAGTCGGGATCGGGTAAATCCTGGACGCTCTCCAGTCTGATGCAGCGCGTGGTCAAGACCATGCCGCATTCGCACCTCATCCTGCTCGACCTGCACGGCGAATACAGCTGGAAGGGTTCCGATGGCGCGACTGAGGGCATCTTTCCGCCCGGCACGGCACGCTATCTCGACGCGCGCGAATTGGAGATCCCCTATTGGCTGCTGACCTATGCGGAACTGGTCGATCTCTTCATCGACCGCTCGGATGCCAATGCCTCGGTCCAGATCGCCTTTCTGCGCGAGACCCTCTATGCCCTGCGCAAGCAGTCCAACCAGCACGCCGGGATCGATCGGCTCTCGGTCGACTCGCCGGTCTACTTTCCGATCGACGAGCTCTATCAGCGCTTCAAGAAGGCCAATGAGGAAAAGCTCGAATTCGGTAAGGTCAAGGGGCCACTGTTCGGGGCCTTCGATGACTTTTTGGTGCGCTTCCTTGCGCTCTACAACGACGGGCGCTACGACTTCTTCATGCACCCGCGCAAGCACCGTAGTTCGGCCAGTCTGGAGGGGTTACTGCGCGACTTCGTCGGGTTGGGCGAGCCCAAGCGTCAGGTGACCGTGATCGATCTCAGCCCCGTGCCTGTCGATCTACGCCCGGTTATCTCGGCGCAGATCGGTCGGCTCGCCTATGAATTCAATTACTGGAATCCGCGTCGGCACGAGTTTCCGCTGGTGTTGGTCTGCGAGGAGGCACATCAATACATCCCGCGCGAGTCCGACACCCGCTTCGTTGGGACCAGACGCGCGATGGAACGGATCGCCAAAGAGGGACGCAAATATGGCGTCACGCTCTGTATCGTCAGCCAGCGTCCGACCGAGCTCTCGGAGACCGTGTTGGCCCAATGCGGCAACTATCTCTGTCTGCGCATCTCCAACGCCGACGACCAAGAATATGTGCGCCGGCTGCTGCCCGAGGGGGCCAAGAATCTGGCCGACCGGCTCGCCTCGCTGCGTCGGGGCGAGGTCTTGGCCGTGGGTGATGCCCTGCAGCTGCCCACGCGCATCCAGGTCGATCCACCCGATCCGCCGCCGGCGAGCGCTGACGCGCCCTTCTCGCAGAGCTGGATGCGGGGTCCAGATGATTTGGACGTCAATGGGATCGTCGACCACTGGTGGCGTCAGGTGCGCTGAGGAGGCATGCAGGGCGACAACGACCGGCGTCTGGTCTGGCCCTGGGTTTGGCTGGGGGCGGCAGCCCTGGGGCTCGGCGCGATCCTCGTCGTCGTTCAGGCCGTTTGGTCGGTGCTGTATCCTTCGGCGTCTTGGGTCGCACCGCTCGATCCGCACTGTGATCTGCGGGCCGGACCCTGTGAGGTCCGTTTTGGCGGTGGTGGTCGGGTCCGCCTTGGGATCGAGCCGCGGACCCTGCCGGTGGCCGCGCCACTGCGGCTTAAGGTCGAACTCTCGGGACTGGAGGCCAAGGCAGTCGAGGTCGATTTCGTCGGTGTTGAGATGTACATGGGCTTCAATCGCGTGACGCTGGAACCGCTCGGTACGGGCCGCTATGCCGGAAACGGCATGATCCCAGTGTGCACCAGTAAACGCATGACCTGGGAGGCGCGTGTGTTGCTCCATACACCAGACGGACTCCTCGCCGCGCCCTTTCGGTTTGAGAGCGCGCCCTGAGTCCTAGGATGGGCAGCGCATAGCGATGCCCATCGACCATTCGGATATTTCCTCGCCAGCGCATCCGGCAACCACACCGCCGCCAGGCCTGAGCGTAAATCATCCTCGTAAATCAGGCGTCTTCGTGCCAGATGTGCCTGCAGGGGCCCCGCCAGCGCCGCCGGCAACATCGTCACGCGATCCTTCGCGCCCTTGCCGTCGCGGATCAGAATCTCGTTGCGACCGAAATCAACGTCCTTCACCCGCAATCGCACGCACTCCATCAGCCGCATGCCCGTGCCGTAGAGCAGACGCGCCATCAGGCCATACACCCCGTCCATGCGATCGAGCACGGCGCGCACCTCGGCGGGGGTGAGCACCACCGGCAGGCGCTGCGGCCGCTTCGCGCGCGTGAGGCCTTCCAGCCACGGCAACTCGACCCCCAGCACCTCGCGGTAAAGGAACAGCAGCGCCGACAGCGCCTGATTCTGCGTCGCCGCCGCCACCTGGCCATTGACCGCCAGATCGGACAAAAACGCCTCGACCTCCGCCGCCCCAACTCGCACGGGTGACGCTTGCCGTGGAACAGGATGAAGCGCCTTATCCAAAAGACATATTGACCTTCGGTGCGGATGGAGTAGTGTTTCGTCCTGAGCCGCTCGCGCACCTGATCGAGCAGGCGCGGCGGCGATGGGGTATCAGGCGCGGAAAGCGGCGTCATATCCTGCGCGATGGCGAAGGAAATCAAATGAAACAGCAGCTTAAAGCCGAGCGTTTTGAGTTATAGGCACCAGTGGGCTGGAATATACACCTGTTTTTCCGTCTACTTCACGTTGGGCATAAGGAGAAAAATGGGAAAAACAACGTCCACATATTGGAACCCGCTGGATCCAGCTAATCGAAATCAATGGAAACCGATCAAGGGCCTTGAGAATATTGCCGAAGAGCTCACTCTCAGCATTGATGCAGCGACAGGTGAATATACCCGTCTCACACGGTTTCATCCTGGCGCAGACACGACCCCTTTTGGTGGAAAAAGCCACCCATATCCAGAAGAGGTTTTCATTGTTAGCGGTCGTCTCTATGATCACGCCTTTAATAAGTGGCTGGAGCCTGGAGACTATGCGAGCAGGCCTCCCGGAGAGATTCATGGGCCATTTAAAACAGACGTTGGGTGTATCGTATTAGAATTATCCTTTCCAAACCGAGCGATTGCATAGCTAATATTGCCCAACAAGGCGCTGCAGCCGACGGCGGCCACGGGCCGCCGCGGCTGAGCTTGGTTCGTTAGGGTTTCCCATGCGCAAGCCTGATATCACCGCATACGCCTTATCCGTTGCGACCGGAATGGTTCTTTGGTTTGCCGCCATGGCTTCGAGTGGCAAGCGGGAACCTTGGGATGACCCCTCATACTGGTCAGTGGTCTATCCAGCAGCCATCATCGTCAGTGGCTTGCTGGGCTTCTTTTTTAGCAACCGTTCATGGCGCTGGCCTTTGGCATTGTTCTGCGGGCAGTTCCTCGCACTGACTATCCGCGCTGGCGAACTCGGCAACCTGTGGCCTCTCGGTTTGCTGCTGTTTCTCGTAATGTCCGTGCCCGGTATTGCCGTAGCAAAACTTGGAGGGTGGCTCAATGGCAAGATTTCGCCGCACCAGCCCTAACCCCGCGCTCCAGTGGGACGCGCCGCAAGCGGCGCGCCCCTGAGCTTCGACGTTATGTTCCCGAATATGGCCACTGAAAAACGTACGTCATGGCGGCTAAGCGCCGCTTTCTTAGTCGGCATGCTTAGTGTGGGCATTCCAGTCTGGTTGATGCCATACAGCAAACTGAATGTCCCAAGTGCTCTGTACGGGGCGGGGCTGGTCGTGGTCTTCATCTTGGCCGCGTTGCTCCGTGCTTCTGGTTTTTCGACATTTTCCAGAACTTTGCACGTCCTGTCGGCGTCGGTTCCTGCTGCTCTGATGGCGCGCATAGTCGTCGAGGGTGCCATGGACCCTACCAAGCATAATCTATGGCCTCTGGCCATCATCATTTCCGCTGTGGTCGGCTATGCCGCTACCGCCCCGGGCGTGATCCTCGGGCAACTGATCTACCGCTTGGCGCACAGGGAGGATAAAACTCAATGATCGACCTGGAAGAAAGACTGCTCACCCGATGGTCGGCCAGAAAGTTCCTTGTCGCCGGGATCATCATTGCAGCAATGGGTTATCTGCCCCTGCAGCTCTACATCATGTTCGGGCCACGCGACGGAAACCCGATCGGTCTTGGCCTGCTGTTCATTACGGTGACTCCTGTTGGCCTGGGGGTGGTCGCTATCGGCTTGGTCAAGCTGATCGTTGGTTTTTTTCTTGGCCGCAGGAGCTGATCGTGTTCAAGGTGCTCGGAGGGATGTTGGCGCTCTACGTGCTCTATGCGGTCGTCATGGGAAGGATCTATGTCGAATCCGGGCCATGGGGTCGCGTGGTGTATCGCGAAGAGTCACCGGAATATTTCTGGATTTCTGTCGTTGTTTATGCTGGACTAGCCGTGGCCTTGGTTGCGTTTTTTTAACGTGAAACATAACACTGCGCTCCAGCGGGACGCGCCGCAAGCGGCGCGCCCCTGAGCTTCGACGTTAGGCATTCACCCACAAGGGAAAGCAAGAGAAATGAGCACAATTATTTTGCTGTTAGTCGTTGTCATTGTTGTTGTCGCAGTTCTGGCAGCACTCAAAGCCAAATCCCGAGGCGGTGACACTGAGGAGGTTTGGCCTTTCTACGCCAAGAAACCGCTTTCCCAGCCAGAGCAGGTACTTTACTTTCGCCTCGTTCAGGCATTGCCTGAGCATATCGTCCTTTCCCAAGTACAGCTGTCCCGCTTGCTCGGAGTCAAGAAAGGCAATAACTATCAGGCATGGTTCAATCGCATCAACCGGATGAGTGCTGACTTCGTGGTGTGCAACAAAGACTCAAGCATTGTCTCCGTCATCGAGCTTGATGACGCGACACACCAAAAAGAGGATCGTCAGGCGGCAGACGCGAAAAAAGATAAAGCCCTTAGATCGGCAGGCATCCGCATAGTACGTTGGCAGGCAAAAGCAATTCCCGATATTGCCACTATCCAATCAACCATCATGCCTAACACTGCGCTCCAGCGGGACGCGCCGCAAGCGGCGTGCCCATGAGCTTCGACGTTGGGTGTCTGTCACGGGCATCCTGAAATAGGTCATATCCGTGCTCCAGACTTGGTTGGGCCGCGTAACCTCGACGCCCCGCAGCAGGTCGGGATGGACGCAGTGGTCCGGGGGCTTGACGCTCGTCGTCGGTCCCAGTGCCATCCCCGCCAGGCGCATCAGCCGCTGTACCCGCTTGCGATTAACCGCGTGGCCTTGCCGCGCCAAATACACAACCATCCGCCGACTGGCGTAAAACGGCCGCCGCGTGTATTCCTCGTCGATCAGCCGGCACAGCAACAGCTTCCCCTCGGATTCCTCGCTTAGAACCTTCCGCCCGTAGAAGGTGGCCCGCGCCACCCCGGACAATTCGCATTGCCGCGCCAGCGCCAGTTCCGCTTCCCGGTCGATCCAGCCCATTCGCGTCTCGCTACTCATCGTCCGGACTTTTTTGAGCCAGTCCAGTTCCATCTTCAGCCTTCCGATCTCCCCGACATGGATCTAAGAGCCAGCGTTATTGGTAGGATGGCTCGTCACGGTGCGCCGGTTTGGGATCGCTGAGACCAGCGCCACCTTTGAACCCAAGGAATGCTCAATGTGGATGTTGGTATTCCAGGTCGGTGTGCGGTCCGATCAGTTCGTCCGCTGAGTGCGGATGCAGATGATCGTGTCGATGGGCATGGGTATGGCTGTGCAGGATGGCCTCCACAAGCCGACCCGCGACGAGCCGGACCGCCCGGGTCGCCAGCCGCGCCAGGAACGCCCAGTCGTGCGAGACCAGGATCATCGCCTGTTTTAGCCCCTCTAGATGGGCGATCAGCCGCTCGGCGGTTGCCTCGTCCAGGCCAGTGGTCGGTTCGTCGAGCAGCAGGACCTCGGGGTGCATCGCCAGCACGGTCGCGAGCGCGACCAGCCGCTTCTCGCCCGCCGACAACCGGTAGGTAATGCGCTCAGCGAAGTCGGCGAGTCCCAGATGATCGAGCGTCTCCAGGGCATCGGTGCGCGCCTGTTCAGGCGAACGCCCCAGATTCAAGGGACCGAAGGCGACATCCTCCAGCACCGTCGGGCAGAAGAGCTGATCGTCCGAGTCCTGGAACAGCAGACCGACCCGCGTCCGGACCTCATGGAAGTCGCGCTCATGCGTGCGTTCGCGCCCGAAGGCGAGGATTCGGCCCGAACTAGGGCGTTTGAGTCCGACCAGCAGGTGCAAAAGGGTCGTCTTGCCGGCCCCATTGGCCCCGATCAGGGCGACCCGCTCGCCTGGTTCGAGTCTGAAGTCCAGTTCGTGCAGGACACGGCGGTCGTGATAGTCGAAGCCGACTCGTTGCAGCTCGATCAGGGGCATCGTCATGGTCTCTTGATGGCGGCGATGGGGTCGGGCAGGGCTCTAAGACTCATCAATCTGGCAAGCCTCAGCTCTGATCCAGCCAGACCAGTGCACCGAGCAGCAGGGCCAGACCAAGTGCGCCGAGCGTGTCCCCTGTGCGCCAGCGCGGCGTGTCGAGCCGGTATAGCCGCCCGTGGAAGCCACGACAGCGCATGGCGTCCATCACCCGCTCGGCGCGCGCCAGACTGCGTACCAGCAACATCCCCATCAGCCAGCCATAGACGCGCCAGGTGTGCCAGTCGGTACGCGGCACAAAGGCGCGCGCCCGCATGGCCTGACGCAATCGGACGAATTCGGCATGAACGAGATGGATCTGGCGGGCCGTCATCAGCAGCAAATGGGTCAGCTTATCCGGTACACCGAGCCGTCCTAGCGCCTGACCGAGCACCACGGGGTCGAGCGTGCCGACCAGGGTGATGAGGGCAAGCACCACGGCATTGGCCTTGAACAGGATCATCAGGGCCAGGTCGCGCCCAGCCCTGCTCGCGCTCAATGATCCAAGGTCGAACCAGGGTTGGCCCGGTACGGTGAAGGGTAGGGTCAGCAGCACGATGAGCATGAAGCCTTCCAGGGCCAGCAGACGCCGGACCAGGTCGCGAGCCTTCAGTCCGGCGGCGAGTGCCAGACCGAGTGCTAGCCCTAGGGCCGAGCTCGTGCTGATGACATGATCGAGTCCGACCGTGATCAATGCGAAGGCGAGTACGGCGATGACACGCAGACGTGGATCGCGCGCGACGATCCAGCCGGAACCCTTGATATCGGGGATGGGCGTGGCGGTCACGCACGCTCGCCCGCACGACGACAACGCCACCAAAGCGCCAGTCCGGTCAGGCCCAGGATGTAGCCGATCCCGCCTAGGACATCCTGGAAGCGGACACGCTCCTCGAGTGCATTCAGGCGCTCGGCGAGCGGATGCGTCTGACGGGCGAGTGCCTGCTCGATGGCGCCGATCAGCGCCGGGTCGTGATCGAGCGGGACCCGGGATGCGGTGATGTCCGCCGGGGGCTGAGTCCGAGTCGGTGACGACCCCGCGTCGGGGTTCGGAGCGGCGGGGGGCGGTGTGGTGGGCGACGAAGACGCGCCTTGCAGTGTCTCAGCCGCGATGACCCACTGAGCGCGATGCCCATCGCCAGTCTCGGCGACGAGCCGATGCTCGATCGGCGCGAGCGTACGATAGGCGAAGCCCCCGTCTTCCATCGGGGTCAGTTCGGCGAGCACGTGGCCTGCGCTGTCCTGGACCTCGACTCTGGCACCGCTCGCCCCGGCCCCGCCGACGAAATAGACGCGACCGCGGATCCAATCGCCCTCGGTTTGGGCAAAGAGCTTGAGTTTGTGGGCCAGTGCAGGCTGGCTCAGCAGCGCCAGCAGCAGCAACCAGATCGAAGGGGTCTTAGTCATGCAGGTTCGCTCCCGGCGACAGTATCTCGGGGGCGACCCGCTGCAAAAAACCGACGATGGTAGCCGTGATTAGTCCCTCGACCAGGGCCAGGGGTGGATAGGTCAGCGCCAGGATCTTGGCCGCAGGGCGGAAGGGCTCGCCGCTCAAGGCCAGGGTCGCGGCCACCAGCATCCCTGTCAGCATCACCCCCAGGAGACCGGCCCCGAAGCCGATCCAGACCCGACGCGCCGGAGGCGCGTGCCCCAGCGCCGGGGCCAGCAGCCAGGCGCACATGAGCGCCGGGAGGGCCATGTTCAGGGTATTGACGCCCAGCACCAGAGGGCCGCCGAACCCGAAAAAGGCCGCCTGGAGGGCGAGCGCGACCAGGATCGCCGGCACCGCTGTCCAGCCGAGCAGTAGGCCCATGAGTCCATTGAGCAGTAGATGGACACTGGTCGGTCCCAGCGGGACGCTGATGAGCGATGAGACGAAGAACGCCGCCGAGAGCACGGCGGCATGGGGCAGACGGTCATAGTCGATCCGGCGTAAGGCCAGGGTCAAGAGGCTGGCTGTCATCACCCCACCGCCGATCAGGACCTGGGGCGTGAGCACACCCTCGGGGATATGGGCCATGCCTCGCTCCGCGCTATTTCATGTCACGGGTATGGACCCAGATGAGCGCGCCGGTCTCAACCGGCACCTCCTGGCCCTCCGGATTCTGGAGCGTCCGCTCGCTTTCCGGCAGCGCCGCGAAACCCCACCAGCCCGCACGCGGCATGGCATAGGCGAAGACACCCTGGGCATCGGTCTTGAGGACCTGGGTGACGAAGGCATCGGCCGGCGGGGTCAGCGAGCCGTCGTTGCGCCACTCGACCTCGACCTCGGCGAAGGGCACGGGTTGGCCATTGCGCTTGACGATGCCGCGAAACAGATTGCCGGTCCAGAGACCATAGGGCCGGGTCAGGGGTGTGATCTCGACCGGAAGGCCGACCTCGGCGTCCCAGCCCCCACCACCGCCAAAACCATCGACCACGACCTTGGTGTAATGCACGATCATGACGCCCTCGGCCGGCTCCCAATAGGGGGCCGGTTCGACGAAAAAGACATGGTCGCCGGGTTGCTGGATCCGATAGCGGGCGCTATAGGCCGGTTGGCCATCCTGGGTGCGCGCTGTCAGGTTTGCGAGCAGATCCTCGCGCCCGGAGGGTGTCAGGACGCCAAACTGGACTGGGCGGCCCATGGCCATGGCTGGACCGCGCTCCATCGGGTGGGTGAAGGTCAGATCCAGGGTGATCTCGCTTGAAGACGGATCTGTCACCACATCCGTAGAGGGGATGAGCTCCTGGAAATGGGCCTGGGCGGCCAGGGCGATGAAAAGGCCGAGCCAGGTGAAATGGCGGAACGGACTGAGGTCTCGCATCGGGGGAGATCGCTCGAAGGCTATCGACTGAGTATGAGCGGATACTGATTCATCACACTTCAGACTGTCAAGCCGGTTTCGTCATCCCGCCTCAGACAGCGTCGAGGGCTGTCCCTGGGTCTCCTTGACGGCGATCTGCTGGCGCAACTGATCGATCTGATCACCGAGTTTACGGAGCGCGCTGATCTGCTCGCGCAGATAGTTGATCTCCTCTTGCATGCGCAGGCTGCCCTGGGCGCGCTCGCGTCGGGTGCGCAGCTCGGCGAGTGCCTCCTTGAGTTCCTGCGAGCCAGGATTCTTGCGCGCAAACGGCGGCGGGATAGATGTCTTGGCACGATCCAACGTCGAATCGGATTTATTGCCATAGACACGATCGAGGATGGCTTCCAGGTCGCTACTGAAATGAACGCTGGTCTTTTGAGACTGCTTGGCCATGGATGAAATCCCTGCTGCGATGGGCCTCGATGATAACGGCTCATGAATATAGCCGCGGACCTGTCTTCGAATCTGAGAGCGGGTCTGCGCGATCATCGTTCATCAATCATCAAGGTGCGTGATCAGTTTCCGGATCTCCGAACCTCGGTCAGTTCTGTTTCGGGCCTGAGTTTGCGAATCCAGATGTTCAGATTGGCCAGTTCGGGCGGTAGCCTGGTGGTGATGGCCTCGGCCGCCTCCCGGGTCTCGTGCAGACTGTGGATCAGGACGAACCAGGGGCGCCCTTGATAGGTCTCCCGACGATAGTAATAGATCGTTGGCAGCACATGATCTGCGGCGAAGCGTTCGAGTGCTTCGAGGCTGTGAAAGCCGATGAGCTGCACCGTAAAGGGTCGATCTCCGACCTGGACCGGACGGGTCACGAGCGAAGCGCTCGGTTTGACCCTGACCGCCTCGGCCTGGCCTGCCGCGTTCGTGGTCTCTGACGCACGGGACGATTCAGAATCCGCAACGGGGTGAACTGGGGTAGACGCACTCGACTCCATTTCTGGTTTTGGGGATGAATCGGCACCGTCCGTCGGGGTGTCTCGCGCCTCGGAGCCCGACGCGGTCCCCTCGGGCGCACGCGTGTCTGTGGTCGGTTCCAATTCGGTTGCGGATTGTGGTGACGGGGTGCGCTCGGTCTCTCGCTCGGTCAGCGAGATGCTGGGTGGTTCAGGTTCGTGGTTTGGGGCAGGCTGGAGACGCAAGTCCAGATCCAGCGGAGGCGCCTCGTCCAATCGCTCGATGGACTTAGAGATCTCGGCCAGGGCGGCGGACAGTCGATCGAGTTGGAGGCGTGTCTGCGGCTCGGGTTCGTTAGGAGACGAGGCGTCAATTCGTTCCAGGGTTTTCTTCAGATCGGTCAGCTGCGTCTCGAAGGCCTGCTGGGTGGCATTGAGCTTGAGGAGAAAGAAGATCAGCGTCCCGGCCACCAGCAAACTGAACAGCAACAACAGCATCGCCATGAGTGAGCCATGACGCTTCAGTCGATTGTCGAGTTCGTCGCGCTGGGTCTGGAGCGTGCGCAACAGACGTGTGTCGGCGCGACGCCGGTCGTCATCGACATCGCCGATGCGCGCGATCAGCGAGAGCTCGAGCTTCTGGAGGTCCTGACGGTACTGGTTGAGGCTGGCTATGATCCGGGAGATTTGGGTGGCCTGGGCCTTGAGATAGCGCTGGAGCACCTCCCCGGCATTCGTGGATCGCTCGGCACTGCCCGACGCTTGAGCCGGACGGGTGGCGCCGTCTGTATCGGCGGTCCGGCGCAATGAATCTGGCTGGGTTGTCTCTGTCTTGTCCATCGAACGCTTCTCGTTGCTGTAACACCCTGTCGATGCAAGATGAACCCTTTGTCAACCGCAGTAGCCCAAACTCTAGAGTAGTCCATGGTGGAGTGCAAACCAGGTCGCCGAGTGACTAGGGTCGTGGTTCACCTTGACCGGTCAAGGCGCGCAGTGCCGCGCGGGCGCGATTGCTGGGCACGGCAAAGCCGATACCGACATTGCCCCCGGTGGGTCCGATCAGGGCGGTGTTGATGCCGACGACCTCGCCGGCCAGATTGACGAGCGGACCGCCCGAGTTGCCCGGATTGATCGAGGCATCGGTCTGGATCAGCTTGCCGAGTCGGCTGCCGCCGACACCGCTGCGCCCCAGCGCACTGACGATCCCTAGTGTGGCCGTCTGGCCAAGACCAAAGGGGTTGCCGATGGCGACCACGAAATCCCCGACTTCCAGCCGGTCCGAATCCCCGAGCGGCAGCGGACGGATGGCGACCGGCGGGATCTGAAGGATGGCCAGATCCGAACCGCTGTCGGCACCGAGCCTTCGGGCCTCGAAGCTGCGCTGATCCTTGAGTGTGACCTGGATGCGCGTGGCGCCCTTGAGCAGATGCTCGTTGGTCATCACATAGCCACGCGCGGAGTCGACGATAAAGCCCGACCCCTGACTGTGGCGACGCTCGATAGGGGGGATCTCGGGGATGGGCAATCCCATGCGGTCGAGGAAGTGGCGGAAATCAGGGTCGTTGAGAAAGGGGTGCTCCTCGCGCGGGATGCGTGAGTCGACCGTGATGTTGACGACGGCGGGTGTCACCTGGCGCAACAAGGGCGCGAGGCTGGGATAGCCCGAAGCCCCGGGGATCGCGCCACCCTTGATCAGGCCGTTCGGATCCAAGCGTGCCGAATCCGTGCCCGTCGGCGAGGGGCCGATCACGCAGGCCGTGAGTAGCGCGCCAGCCAGCAGCAGTGCGCCCCAGTGAAGCGCGCCTCTGGAGCCGCGAGCGATACCGACGCCGGGATGGAATCGAGTGACCGACATGCGTCAATCCGGCTCAGCGCGCCAGCTGGCTGGCGACCTGGCGTCTGAGGTCATAAGCCACGGGTTGTTCGATGAGTAGGGCAAATGGCTCCCAAACGCCACCGCGCCGGACATAACCGGCATAGCTGCTGATGCCGCTCAGGGTGCCGGTCTTGGCGCGGACATTGGGGTCGTCGTCCTGCTGGGGCATCAGGTCGCGATAGGGCGCGAAGGCCTCGAGCAGCTCGACGAGCTGGCGCGCGCTCAAGCGATTGGCGCGCGATAGACCGGCGCCGTCGTCGATGGTAAATCCGGTCCAGCCGAACCGCCGCCGGGCAAAGTCGGTCAGGGCGCGCTGCGCCTGTCCCGGACGGATCTGGCCCTGTCCATCCGGTGCGGCCAGACGCAGGAAGAGTGCGTTGGCGATGAAGTTATTGGAGTACTTGAGCATGGGCGCAACCATCTCGGCCAGGGTACGGCTGTTTTGGTAGCGCAAGAGGCGTTTGGCAGTCCCCGGTGTAGTGGCAAGTTGCTGTCTGTCCCCGACCTCGATGCCGGCGGTCCTAAGCTTGGCGGCCAGCAGTTCGCCGAAATAGCGCAGGGCGAGCGCGCGTTCGCGCAGATTGATGCGCTGCTGACCCTGGGGTCCGAGGCGACCGAGACGTTCGCCGGTGGCGGTCAGGGGCGTCTGCGGCTCGGCGCTGTGGATGTGTTCGCCCTCGCGGATCAGATTGAGGGTGTTGAAGTTCGCCGCCAGGGCCGTGACCGGGGCGTCATAGGGGTTGCTCGAGGTCGAGCGCCCAGCGATCTCGAGGTCCGGATCGAAAAGACTGTCGTCGAGACCGATTCCAGCGACCCGGTGCACACCCTGCCGTTTGATCGCCGTGACCAGGCGATCGAGTTCTTCGGAGACCAGATAGGGATCGGCGTACCCCTTGACCCAGAGCCAGCCGGAGGCGTCCTGGAAGAGGTCGGTGTGGAAGCGATGATCGCGTCCCCAGCTCTCGAGCGCCGCATAGGCGGTCAGGAGCTTCAGGGTCGAGGCCGGGATACGCGCGACCTCGGCCTGATAGGCGATCCGGTCACGTCCGCGCTCCTTGACCAGCAGACTGGCCTGCGGGAGCGCGCGCACCTGGACGACCGGGTCCTCGGCCAGGGCCGCGTGTGCAAGACCGAGCCAGAGCACGGCGATGAGTACGAGCCAGTGAGGGCGATGGGCAGTCATCTGATGAAGTCAGGGGCTGTGTTGACAGGCGCCAGACAGCATACCGCAATCCCGAACTCGAACCGTATTCAGGATGACCGGCTGCAAACGCCGAGCGTCCTGGCGGCCTTCAGCGACCCACCTGGAGACAGGCGGCGATGGCTCGCGCATCCGGTGCGTCCATCCAGGGGACGGCGCCGAGACAGGGGGCCTGGATCAGCGTCTGGAGCGTCTTCAGGTTGGCCTCGGGGGCCAGCAGGTCTGGATCCACCTGATTGGCGATCCAGCCGGCCAGTTCCAGACCGCTTCCCTGGATCGACTCAGCCGTCAGCAGGGCATGATTGAGACAGCCGAGCCTGAGCCCGACCACCAGGATCACCGGCAGCCCAAGCGTGCGCGGGATATCGCCGACGAAGCACTCGGGCCCCAGTGGAACGCGCCAGCCGCCGATGCCCTCGACCAGCACCCAGTCGGCCTGCCGACTCAGCTCGGCGTGCGCCGCGCGGATGCGCTCGAGTTCGATCGAGATCGCGGCCTGCTCGGCGGCCAGATGTGGCGCGATCGGCGGCAGGAAGGCATAGGGATTGACCAAGGCATAGGGGACCGCGAACGTGCCCTGGGCCTGGAGACGCTCGGCATCGGCATGGCGCAGTCCATCGGGACTCGGGTCACAGCCGCTTGCGACCGGTTTCATGCCCAGTACCCGCTGTCCGCGTATCTGCAGGGCGGCCATGAGCCCGAGGGTGATCTCGGTCTTGCCGCAGCCGGTATCTGTTCCCGTGATGAAGTATCCGCTCATGGTGCGACCGCCCGGCGGCGTCCGCCGATCGCTGAGACCGGGATGGCGACCTCACCGCTGACCTGTCTGGAAGCCGAGGCTTCAGGGGCCCAGGCATGTCCATAGAGCACCTCATAGCTGGCCGGCAGGCGTCCCTCGCGTCTGAAGCACTCATAGGCGGCGGCGAGCGCGGCCAGGCGTGCGCGTCCGGTCAATCCACGCGGACGCGCCGCCGTGGCGTTGCGCGCGCCGAGCGCCTTGAGATCCCGCATCAGACCCTGGACGTTGTCATAGGTCAGGGTCAGGCGATCGGCGTCCATCACCGGATCGGCGAAGCGGGCGCGCACCAGGGCATCGCCGATGTCGTGCATGTCCAGGAAGGGGCTAACATGGCTATGTCGGTCGACCTGGCCCCAGGCCGCGCGCAGCTCCTTGAGGGTATCCGGTCCAAAGGTGGTAAAGAGCAGCAGTCCGCCTGGACGCAGCACCCGCCGGCATTCGCCGAAGGTGCGCTCTAGGTCGTTGCACCACTGGAACATGGCATTGGAGATGATCAGATCTACCACACCATCGGCCAACGGCAGCGACTCGGCATCGGCGCAGACGCACAGCGGGCGACGCCACCAGCGTCCGCGCCGGCGTGCCTGGAGCAGCATCCCCTGGGCGAAGTCCAGCGCCAGCACGCGCGCCCTGGGATAGCGGCGGGTGAGTGGGTCGATGGCATAGCCAGTGCCGGTGCCGAGGTCGAGAATCCGTTGGGGCGCGAGTCGAATATAGTCGAGCCGTCCGAGCAACCGGTCGGCGATCTCGCGTTGGAGCACGGCGACGCGGTCGTAGTCGGCGGCGGCGCGTTCGAAGCTGAGCCGGGCGCGGGTCTTGTCGATTGGGTGCATGGTGGCGATCTTGGGGGCTGACGTCGCGATGTTCAAAGGGCGTTTAGAAAGGTGCGGATGGTTTGACCCGTTTCCTGGGGGTGCGAGAGGTGAGGCGCATGGGCGGCGCCGGCGATGGTCTCGGTCTGTGCCGCCGACATCAGCCGCTCGATGCGCTCGGCGACCCGTGCCGGGACCAGGGTGTCGTTCTGGCCAAACAGCCAGAGCGTCGGGCAGCGGATGTCGGGGAGCTGGGGGCGCAGGTCTTCCTCGCGCAGCAGATCTAGGCCCAGGGCGAGTGCAGCGGGCTTGGGTTCAGGGCGTGCGGCCAGTTCCTGCTTGAGGGCGCGCAGGGTCGCGTGCACGCGGTCGCTGCCGCGCATTTGTAGGGTCAGGAAGCGGTTCAGGGTGCCGCTCGGGTCGGCGAGCAGGCCATCGTGGAACCGTACCAGGGTCGCCTCGGGCATGGCAGGCGTCCAGTCGTTCGCCTGGGTGAAGCGTGGGGTGGCGGTCAGGAGGATCAGTCCGGCGACGCGCTTGGGTGCAAGCAAGGCGGCGGCCAGGGCGATGAGTCCGCCCAGCGACCAGCCGACCCAGACGGCGCACTCGGGGGCTGAGTCCAGGCAGGCCTCGGCCCAGCCCCAGAGTGAGTCGCGTCCGGTGGGGAAGGGGCTGTCACCATGTCCGGGCAGGTCGAGGCGGTGTTGGGTCAGGCCGTTCCAGGTCGGCTCGGGGACGCCGTTCCAAACGGCTGAGTTCATGCCCCAGCCGTGGAGCAGGACCAGGTCGGCGGTGGTTTTGGGGGTTGGAGGGGGCTTGAGAACGGATTGTTGTGACATCGGGTGTGGTTTCGGTCTGGTTGCTTGGGGCGGTCGTGGGTGGTTCGTGGCACCGTCCTCGGGGGGACGCCGTCAATCCATCTCTGGAGGCTTGATGACCGCCTCGAGGCGGCGGCATCCCCTGCCGACGGGCACCCCGAACCACGCGGCGGCCTCATCACGGGCGGCTGGGCGTTGGCTCGGCTAGCGGCAATCTGGCCAGGGCTGCAAGGAGTCGGTCGATGTCCTCGGCGCTGTGCGTGGCTGAGAGCGTGATCCGCAACCGCGCCGTCCCTGCGGGGACCGTCGGGGGGCGGATGGCGGTGACCAGGAGGCCCTCGGACTCAAGCGCGGCGCTCCAGGCCAGGGCCTGTTCGGCACTGCCGGCTAGGAGCGGCTGGATGGGGGTCGGCGAGTCCATCAGGTTCAGTCCGAGGCGGGCCGCCCCGGTGCGAAAGCGCTCGATCCACTCGGCAAGCCGTTCGCGGCGCCAATGCTCGCGCCGGGCGATGGCGAGGCTCGCGAGCGTGGCCTCGGCCAGTGCCGGCGGTGTGGCCGTGGTGTAGAGATAACTGCGTGCAGACTGGATCAGGGTCTCGATCAGTTCCTCGGGGCCGGCGACGAAGGCGCCGAAGGTGCCGAACGCCTTGCCGAGCGTGCCCATCAGGATCGGCACCTCCTTAGGGCCCAGCCCGAAGTGCTCCAGGGTGCCGCGCCCTTCGGGTCCCAATACGCCCAGGCCATGGGCGTCATCGACCATCAGCCAGGCCCCGGAGGCGCGCGCGATCGCGGCCAGCTCGGGCAGGGGGGCGAGATCCCCGTCCATGCTGAAGACGCCATCGGTGACGATGAGCCGTGCGGGTGTGCTGGCGATCAGGCGTTGCAGGGCCTGGGTATCGGCATGCGGATAGCGACACAGTCGGGCGCGTGACAACAAGGCGCCGTCGAGCAGCGAGGCGTGATTGAACCGGTCCTCGAACACCCAGTCGTTGCGTCCGGCCAGGGCGCTGATGATGCCCAGATTGGCCATGTAACCGGTCGAGAACAGGAGTGCCCGCGGGCGTCCACTGAACTCGGCCAGGGACTCTTCCAGGGCCTGATGTGAGCGGCTGTGACCGTTGACCAGATGCGCCGCGCCGCTGCCTACGCCCCAGCGTCTTGCCCCGTCGCACAGGGCCGCGATCACCTCGGGGTGATTGGCCAGACCCAGATAGTCGTTGCTGCAAAAGCTCAGCATGGGTCGGCCATCGATGCCCATCCGAGGCTGTTGTGGCCCATCGCGCAGCCGGCGACGGCGATAGAGCGACTGGGCCTGGAGCGCCTCAAGTCGTAGGCGCAGTTCGGTCTCGGGCGATGGGTGGCTGCTGGGCGTTTGCTCCATGTCGCGCCCCTCAGAGCTGGATCCTGTGTTCGCTGGTCTTGTGACAGGCGCCCGGCTCGGTGCGTTCGGCCTCGACCGGCTCGAGGCTCAGGCCCAGACGCTTGAATAGCCGTCGGTCGCGCTCGGATTCGGCATTGGGGGTCGTCAGCAGCCGCTCGCCGTAAAAGATCGAGTTGGCCCCGGCCAGGAAACAGAGTGCCTGGAGTTCATCGCTCATCGTGTGGCGTCCGGCCGAGAGGCGCACATGCGAGCGCGGCATGAGGATCCGCGCCGTCGCCACCACGCGCACGAACTCGAAGGGATCGAGTGCGTCGCTACCGAACAGCGGCGTGCCCTCGACCTGGACCAGCAGGTTGATGGGGACGGACTCGGGATGCGCCGGCAGGTTGGCGAGCTGGCGCAGCATGGAGGCGCGATCACGGCGCGACTCGCCCATGCCGAGGATGCCGCCGCTACAGGTCTTGAGTCCGACCGCGCGGATGTGCTCCAGGGTATCGAGTCGGTCCTGATAGGTGCGGGTGCTGATGACCTGGCCATAGAACTCAGGCGAGGTGTCGAGGTTGTGGTTGTAATAGTCGAGTCCAGCGTCCTTGAGCCGGCGGGCCTGGTCGGCGGTCAGCATCCCGAGGGTGACGCAGGTCTCCAGCCCAAGGGCGTGGACACCCTCGATCATCGCGATCACCTGATCGAGCTGCCTGTCGGTCGGATTGCGCCAGGCCGCACCCATGCAGAAACGGGTCGCGCCCTGCGCCTTGGCGGTGCGTGCGGCTTCCAGTACGGTGTCGAGCGACAAGAGACGCTCGGGCACGACCGCGGTGGCATGGTGGGCGCTCTGACCGCAATACCCGCAATCCTCGGGACAGGCGCCGGTCTTGATGCTCAGCAGGGTGCTGACCTGGATGGTATTGGGGTCGAAGGAGGCGCGATGGACGCTCTGGGCTGCAAACAGCAGGTCATTGAACGGCTGATCGAGGATCGCCTCGATCTCGTCGAGCGACCAGTCGTGACGGGGTATGGGCTGGGGCTTTAAGGCGGTGGTCTGGGGCTGTGACATAGGCGGGCAGAACCTGGGATGCTCGGAGACCTGGGTCCCGAGATGGAAAAATCCATTACTCTAAGTGGGTTGACTGAGTTGTCAACTGATTTTGCTTCTCAGGGTTTACAACCCCTGACGTCGGTTCCGCCGGTGTCATGACCGATGGGAGGCAGCGCTGTGTGGAGACTCGGTCTTGGGATCGGCCACAGTCTGCTCGACAGCCTGTTCCCGCCGACCTGCTTGCTCTGCGGTGCGCCCGGCGATCGAGGGCGCGACCTTTGTGCCGGCTGTGCGCTGGATCTGCCCTACAACCGCCCTGCCTGCGCCAGATGTGGCTCCCCCCTCCTGGCTGAGCTTCCGGATGGGACGGTCTGCGGCGATTGCGCGCGCCGTCCGCCGCCGTTTGCAGTCTGTCTGGCCGCCTTTCGCTACGAAGGTGCATTGCCTTTCCTGATCACGGGCGCCAAGTTCCATGGTCGGCTCAATGCCGCGCGGCTTTTGGGTCAGTGTCTGGCCAAGCATATACGCGAATCGGCGGGCGACTGGCCCGAGGCGCTGGTCCCAGTGCCGCTCTATCCGCGCCGCCAGCGCACGCGCGGCTACAACCAGGCGCTAGAGATCGCGCGCGTTACAGGCCGCGTTCTGTCCATTCCGATCGAGCCAGATCTCGTCGCCCGCGTCCGCGATACCTCGCCCCAGACCACACTGACAGCGCGCGCCCGACGGCGCAACATCCGGGGCGCCTTCAAAACCAAAGGGGATCTCAGGGGACGGCATCTGGCCATCGTCGATGACGTGATGACGACCGGCGGCACCCTGTCCGAACTGAGTCGGGTGTTGATCGACGCCGGTGCCGCACGGGTCGATGCCTGGGTCGTGGCGCGGACGCCCTGATCTCGGGCGTCGTTTCAACGCGACGTCCGGCGATCCAATCCGTGCGCCGTCTCGTCGATCCGGTCAAGATCCAGCGCCACGCTTAGGGAAACGCTGATTTATTCCATCTGTGGCAAAACCTTCTCACGTAACTCATTGATTTTGTAGGAGCGGCTTCAGCCGCGATTGAGAGACTTGCCGTCAGCCCGCCCGAAAACTTCTATCGCGACCTAGAGTGCTGAGAGCGAGCTCAAAACGGCCATACCCAGTCATCCACCTCGGGCTTATCGATCCCGTGCTCATAGGCATAGTTGCGACACTCGATCTGCCGATCGCGCAGCGCCTCCTTCACATGCGCCCCGGCAACTTGGAGCCGCGGTACGCGGTTGATGACATCGATCGCCAGGCTAAAGCGGTCGATCTCGTTGTTGATCGCCAGCTCGAGCGGCGTGTTGATGCTGCCCTTCTCCTTGTAGCCGCGCACATGCAGGTTCTTGTGATTGGTGCGACGGTAGGCAAGGCGATGAATCAGCCAGGGATAGCCGTGGAAGTTGAAGATGATCGGACGGTCCTTGGTAAAGAGGCTGTCGAAGTCAGCGTCCGAGAGTCCATGCGGATGCTCACCGGCCGGCTGGAGCTTGAACAGATCTACGACATTGATGAAGCGGATCCTGAGGTCGGGGAAGTGTTCGCGTAGCAGCGCCGTGGCCGCCAGCGCCTCCTTGGTCGGGATGTCGCCGCAGCCGACCATCACCACGTCCGGCTCCGTGCCCTGATCATTGCTCGCCCAGTCCCAGATCCCGATGCCCTTAATGCAGTGCTTGATGGCCGCGTCCATGTCCAGATACTGGAGATGGTTCTGCTTGTCGGCGACGATGACGTTGATGTCGTTGCGGCTCTGGAGACAGTGGTCCACGGTCGAGAGTAGGGTATTGACGTCCGGCGGCAGATAGATGCGCGTGACCCTGGGGCTCTTGTTGACGACCACATCGAGAAAGCCCGGGTCCTGATGGGTGAAGCCGTTGTGATCCTGACGCCACACGGTCGAGGTGATGAGCAGATTGAGCGAGGAGATGGGTGCCCGCCAGGGGATGTCCTCGCAGATCGACAGCCACTTGGCATGCTGGTTGTACATGCTGTCGATGACATGGACGAAGGCCTCATAGGTGGCAAAGAAGCCATGACGCCCGGTCAGCACATAGCCCTCGTACCAGCCCTCCAGGGTATGCTCGGAGAGCATCTCGAGCACGCGCCCGTCGGGCGCGAGCTCGCCGCCGTCGGCATCCTCGGGTCTGTAGTCGCACAGCCAGAGCTTCTTTGAGACCTCATAGATCGCATCGAGCTTGTTGGAGGTGTTCTCGTCCGGACCAAAGACGCGAAAATTGTCGGGATTGCGCGCCATCACATCGCGCAGCAAGGCACCCAGGGGCCTGGTGTTCGGATGGAGTGTGGCGCCAGGCTTCGCGACCTCGATGGCATAGTCGCGAAAGTCCGGCATCCGCAGCGCGCGGCGGATCAGCCCGCCGTTGGCGTGCGGATTGGCGCTCATGCGCTTGGTCCCTTGGGGCGCGAGTGCCTTGAGCTCGGGGATCAGCCGCCCCTGGGCGTCGAACAGCTCCTCCGGTCTATAGCTCCTCAGCCAGTCTTCGAGTTGCTTGAGATGGGCCGGATTGTCGTGCATCCCGGCGAGCGGTACCTGATGCGCGCGCCAAAAACCCTCGACCTTGTGACCATCGACCTCGGATGGCCCGGTCCAGCCCTTGGGTGTGCGCAGCACGATCATCGGCCAGTGGGCGCGCCTGGCCTCGCCGCTTTCGCGCGCGGCGCGCTGGATGGCGCGGATCTGGTCATGACAGGTGTCCAGGGTCGCCGCCATCTGCTGATGCAGGGTCAGCGGGTCCTCGCCCGCGACGAAGTGCGGCGTCCAGCCATAACCGCGCATCAGGCTCGCCAACTCCTCCTCGGGGATGCGCGCGAGCAGGGTTGGGTTGTTGATCTTGTAACCATTGAGATGGAGGATCGGCAACACCGCACCGTCGCGGATCGGATTCAGAAACTTGCTCGAATGCCAGGCCGTGGCCAAGGGCCCAGTCTCGGCCTCACCGTCACCCACGGCCACCGCGACCAAGAGGTCCGGATTGTCGAAGGCCGCGCCGAAGGCATGCGAGATCGAATAGCCCAGCTCGCCGCCCTCGTGGATCGAGCCGGGCGTCTCGGGCGTGCAGTGCGAGCCGATGCCGCCAGGGAAGGAGAATTGCTTGAAGAAGCGGCGCATCCCCTCGATATCCTCGCCCTTGTCGGGATAGATCTCGGAGTAGGTCCCTTCCAGATAGACGGGCGCCAGCACGCCCGGTGCGCCATGACCGGGGCCGGCGATAAAGATCGCGTCCTGGTCGCGCTCGCGGATGATCCGGTTGAGGTGGACGTACATGAAGGAGAGCCCAGGACTTGCGCCCCAATGACCCAGAAGTCGCTGCTTGATATGCTCGGGCCTGAGCGGCTCGCGCAGCAGTGGGTTGTCGCGCAGATAGATCATGCCCACGGCCAGATAGTTACAGGCGCGCCAGTAGGCATCGATCCGGTGGAGCTGTTCGGGTGTGAGCGGGCCAGGGGCTGTGGTGTGGTGCGTCATGCTCGTCCTCTCGGCAGGTTGGGATCGCATCGAAATACGATACAGGCGGATCGTGACCTTATGACGACGAGACCCCCCGGATCGCTCTCAGCGGATGCTGACCGTCCGGTCCAGGCTTGTCCGACAGGACTTTTAGATGAGCTCCTGGGTGACGAACAGATACGCCAGCGCGACCGTGACCACGGCGATGGCCACATAAGGGAGTAGAATGCAGATGCCCGGCAGGTCGTTGCAGATCTGACTGTACTTGCAGAGTTTACAGCTTTTCATCCGTCTCTCTGTCTGCTCGTTTGTGAGTGGATGGCGCCTCGGCTCGCCTGTGGACAGGTCGGGGCGATGATCGATACTTTCGGGTACCCTTTGAGCGCCGCGCTATCCTCACCCAAGTGCGCGCCCGGTTCAATGGTTCCTTCCGTTCATAGACCCTCCGCAAGGAAACCCGCGACTTGAGTCGCGGGAGGAATGGCGGGTGCACGAAGCGCGCCATGTGGTGTATAATGCACCGCATGGTTGACATAGTAACCAACAGGAACTGCGTCTATCAAACGGCATACCATGTGATCTGGTGTCCGAAGTATCGGCGAGATGTACTGACGGGACTGGTGGCAGAGGAAATGGGGGCGATGCTGGATGCGATTTGCGCGGAGCGCGGCTGGCCGGTGATCTCCAAAGAGATTCAGCCCGATCACGTCCACCTGTTTGTCAGCATCCCGCCAGCCCTTGCTGTGGCTGATGCCGTAAAAATCCTGAAAGGGACAACGGCGCGCAAGCTGTTTCAGCGGTTTCCGTGGCTCAAGAACCGCCTTTTGGACGGGCATCTGTGGTCGCCCTCCTACTATGTCGGCACGGCAGGTAACGTCAGCGCCGAGACGATCCGGCGCTACATCGAACGATCCGAACACGTCACCAAGCGGCGATAACCCATGCTGCGCACCGCCTCGATTCGCCTGAATGTTCGCCCGGACCAAGTGGCGGCCTTGGGGGCTCTGCAATCGGCTTATGCCGATGCCTGCAACCGCTTGGTGCCGACGGTGATCGAACATCGCTGCTGGAACCGCGTGGCGCTGCACCAGTTGGCCTATGCCCGGCTGCGCGAGGAAACACCGCTGGGCTCGCAAATGGTCTGCAACGCCATCTTCTCGGTCTGTAAGTCCTACAAGGCGCAAAAGGAACTCGGTCGCATCAAGAAGGACGAGCCCGCACCTGTAGTGCACTTCGACCGCGCCAGTGTCCATTTCGACAAGCGAACGTACTCCATTAAAGGGGAGTGCCTGAGTCTCTACACCCTTTCTGGCCGCATCACCGTCCCGATGGTGCTGGGCGAGCATCAGCGTCGCATCATGGCCTCGGGCAAGGCCAAAGAAGCCGAGTTGGTTTGTCGCAAGGGTCGCTGGTATTTCAACCTCGTCGTCGAGTCCGACGATGCGGACCCCATTGCATCTGGCTCCGTCATGGGCGTGGATGTCGGAGAAAACAATCTCGCTGCCACCAGCACGGGCAAGGTATGGGGCGGCGGGCAACTGCGCCACAAGCGCAACTGCTACCTTGCCCTTCGTCGTCGTTTGCAGTCCAACGGCAGCCAAAGCGCCAAACAGAAGCTGCGGCAGGTCTCTGGCAAAGAGCGGCGACGTGTGACGCACATCAACCACGAAACGAGCAAAGCGATCGTTGCCGAAGCGCGGCGCATTGGTGCTTCCAAGATCGTGATGGAAGACTTGTGCCATATTCGCGACCGCATCCGGGCTGGCAAGCGCGTGAGAGCGAGACTGCATCGCTGGGCTTTCCGGCAACTTCAGACCTTTGTTGAATACAAGGGTAAGGCTGCCGGAATCGCGGTCGAATACGTCAATCCGGCCTACACCAGCCAGACGTGTTCTTGCTGCGGGGCGTTGGGTCGGCGCGTCAAGCATCGTTTCGTGTGCGACAAGTGTGGTCTCCGGGCGCACGCCGACTGCAACGCCAGTCGAAACCTGGCCCGGATTGGTAGCGGCGCCCCGCTGCCAAGGGCGGCTGTAAACACGCCCAATGTTGGGGATGTGGTCAACCATGTTTGCTGCGTCTTACAATAAAGCCTTCGACTTCAGTCGAGGGTTGTTTACTGAAGACTTCATCCAATCCCGGCGGCATGCCCGCTCATCGCCACGGAACGCTCCCGCGTATTGGTTTCGTCAGTCTCGGCTGCCCCAAGGCCACGGTCGACTCCGAGCGCATCCTCACCCGGCTGCGCGCCGAGGGTTATCTCCTTCAGCCGACCCATGCCGAGGCCGATCTGGTCATCGTCAACACCTGTGGCTTCATCGACGCGGCGATCGATGAGTCACTGGAGGCCATCGCCGAGGCGCTCGATGAGAACGGGCGGGTGATCGTCACCGGCTGTCTCGGGGCACGTGCGGAGCTGGTGCGCGCGCGTCATCCCGAGGTGCTCGCCATCACCGGCCCCCAGGCGTTGGAAGAGGTGATGGCCGCTGTGCACGCACATCTGCCCGCCCCACACGCCCCCTTCACCAGTCTCATCCCGCCCCCGGGCGTGCGTCTGACGCCGAGACACTATGCCTATCTGAAGATCTCAGAGGGCTGCAACCATGGCTGTCGCTTTTGCATCATCCCCAGTCTGCGCGGACCCTTGGTCAGCCGCCCGATCGGTGAGGTCCTGGAGGAGGCCGGGCGTCTGGTCGAATCCGGGGTCCGCGAACTACTCGTGGTCGCGCAGGACACCGGCGCCTACGGGCTGGACCTGGGCCATCGGCCCGGGTTCTGGGGCGGGCGTCCACTGCGCACCCATATCACCGATCTGGCGCGGGCCCTGGGCGAGCTGCCGGCCTGGATCCGGTTGCACTATGTCTATCCCTATCCGCACGTCGATACGCTCATCCCGCTGATGGCCGAGGGGGTGATCCTGCCCTATCTGGACCTGCCGCTCCAGCATGGCAGTGAGTCGGTATTGCGTGCGATGCGCCGTCCGGCGGCCACCGAGAAGATGCTGGACCGTCTGGCGCGCTGGCGTGCCGAATGTCCCGAGCTGGTGCTGCGCAGCACCTTCATCGTCGGCTTTCCGGGCGAGACCCAGGACGACTTCGAGCAGTTGTTGGACTTCCTGCGCGCGGCGCGGCTCGACCGGGTCGGTTGTTTTCCCTATTCACCCGTCGCGGGCGCAGCGGCCAACGAGCTGCCGAATCCGGTGCCCGAGGCCGTCAAGCAGGAACGGCTGGAGCGCCTCATGGCGGTCCAGGCCGAGATCAGCCGCGAGAAACTGGCTGCGCGCATCGGTCAGCGGCTCACTGTGCTGGTCGACACGGTGGAAGAGGACGCACTCATTGCCCGCAGTTATGGCGACGCCCCCGAGATCGACGGCGAGGTCATCATCGAGGGCGCCTGGGAGATCGATCCGGGCGACTTCATCGAGGTCGTGGTCACCGAAGCCAGCGAACACGACCTCTGGGCCCAGCCGGTCGATCCGGATGACTGATCGACCTTAAGGTTCAGAATGCCGGCCCGCTCTGCTTGCCGAGCCTTTTGAGGATCAGGGCCAGCGGACAGAAACCGGTGAAGGCCGACTGGAATAGATTGGCGCCGACGAAGGCGGTGAACCACAGCCAGTAGGGGCTGACGAAATGGGCCAGGAGCAAGGAGATGAGGATGAAACCGCCGGCGACGGCCAAAACGATGCGTTCGATCGACATTGAATTCTCTACACTATGTAAGTGGGATGGATGGCGATCGGATCTTACTGAGTCGAGGCGGCCTTGTTCAACCGAGCCCGGATTCCAGCCACGACATAGCATCGTGCGCGGACACCAACCCCTGTGCGCATCTCAACGCGGGGTGGTTCTAGGGGTAGGGCGATGAGTCAAGACGATCTGTCGGTTTTGATCGATGCACTGAGGCACTCTCGGGCCTATCCGCACGCAGTCGATGGCGTCGAGCATATCGAGACCCATATCTCGCATGTGCTGCTGGCCGGGGACTATGCCTACAAGTTCAAGAAGCCGCTCGATCTCGGCTTTTTGGATTTCTCGACCCTGGAGCGGCGCCGCTTCTATTGCGAGGAAGAGCTGCGGCTCAACCGCCGTCTGGCGCCGGAGCTCTATCTGGATGTGGTCACGGTCAATGGCACGCTCGAGGCGCCGCGCATCGCCGGCACTGGGCCTGTCTTGGAATATGGCGTGCGGATGCGCCGCTTTCCCCAGTCGGCCCTGCTCGACCGCCAGCCGGTGACGCCCGAGCTCATGACCCGCCTGGCCGAGCATATCGCCGACTTCCATGCCAGTCTTCCCCCGGCAGCGCCGGACACTGGTTTTGGTACGCCGGTGCGGGTGCTTGCCCCCATGTTGGAGAATCTGACCCAGATCCGCGTCCGGCTCGAAGATCCCGAGGTACTGGCGCGTCTGGATGTGCTGGAGACCTGGATTCGCGCCCGCTTCGAGACGCTGAAACCCGTGATCGAGCGGCGCCGGGTCGAGGGCTTCGTGCGCGAGTGTCATGGCGACATGCATCGCGGCAACATCGCCCTGGTTGAGGATCGGATCCTGATCTTTGACGCCATCGAGTTCAACCCCAGTCTGCGCTGGATCGATACCGCCAGTGAGATCGCCTTTCTCATCATGGACCTGGAGCAGGAGGGCGCATATGGCGCCGCCCGGCGTTTCCTTAACCGCTATCTGGAGCTTAGCGGCGACTATGGCGCCCTCGCCATGCTCGATTTCTACAAGGTCTATCGCGCCCTGGTGCGGGCCAAGGTGCTCATGATCCGGTCGCGGCAGGATGACCTGCGGCCTGAAGAGGCCGCCGCCATTCGTGACGACTTCGCGCGCTATCTGGAACTGGCCCTGTCCTATACCCAGAGGCGCCGTTGCCATCTGCTCATCGCCTGCGGGCTACCGGGGTCGGGCAAGAGTCGGCTCTCCTACCGTCTGCGCGAGGCGTTGCCGCTGATCCATCTGCGTTCGGACGTGGAGCGCAAGCGTCTGTTTGGACTGGGTGAGCTGGCGCGCACCGCCAGCAGCATCGATCAGGGCATCTATTTCCCGCGTGCGACCGAATGGACTTACGATCGTCTGCATCGTCTGGCCGATGGGATCCTGGCCAGCGGCTATGATGTGCTGGTCGATGCCACCTTCCTTGCCCGCCACCGGCGCGAACACTTTGCCGCCTTGGCCCGCCGGCATCGGGCCGGATTTGCGATCCTGGCCCTGGAGGCCCCGCTGGAGGTCCTGCGCGAACGGGTGGTGAGACGCCTCGCGCGGGGTAGAGACGTCTCCGAGGCCGATCTCTCGGTGCTGGAGCATCAGTATGCGAGCCGTCAGCCGTTGAGTGAGCAGGAACACAGCCGTGCGCTCGTCATCGATACCAGTCGCGATAACGCTTTCTCCGAGATCCTCGACCGTTTGCATGCACTGCTCGCCGCCGAGCCGAATTCGGCTCAGGACGCTCATGTCGGCTCACTGCCGGACGAATCCAGCCTGGCGCCCTAGCAGGGTCCAGACTGGGTCTGGGTGCTGCGATCCAGGGGAGTTACCGGCACAATCGGCGCATGTCTCCCTCGAAGTCGTTGGCGCACGCGCACGCGAGGTGTCACAATAGACCTCCACCCCCCAATATATTCAAGCCGTGGTCGGCGAGGGAACGATGTCGGATATCTTTCTCGGCCTACAACCGATTTTCGACCGGGATCAGCGGATCGTCGCCTATGAGCTCCTGTTTCGTAGTCTACTCGGTGGATTCGAGAACGATCCGATCGATCCAGAGACTGCGACCTCGCAGGTGATCCTCAACGCCTTTTCTGACATCGGTGTCGAGCGCCTTGGATACGACAAGCTGCTGTTTTTGAATCTGACCGAGGGCCTGCTGACGAGCGATCTCATCGAGACCCTGCCACCGGAGCGGGTGGTGCTGGAGATCCTGGAGACGGTGCGCATCACCCCTCGTCTGGTCGAATCGGCCCGGCGTCTGGTCGAGCAGGGCTTTACCCTGGCCCTGGATGACTTCGTCTATACCCCCGAGTGGAGGCCCTTGGTCGAGATCGCAGGGATCATCAAGTTCGATGTGCTCGGCGCCGATCGCGCCGCGATCAACGCCAAGCTCGCCACGCTCCCGCCTGGTCATCGCCCGCGTCTGCTCGCCGAGAAGATCGAGACTCGGCAACAGTTTCAAGACTGTCTCGATCTAGGCTTCGAGCTCTTTCAGGGCTATTACCTGGCCCATCCCGAGATCATCACCGGCAGACGTCCACCGGCCAACCGGCTTCATTCATTGCGTCTACTGGCGCGCCTGCAAGACGATGACATCGATCTGCACGAGATCGAGCAGATCGTCAGCCAGGATGTCGCACTGAGCTATCGCTTGCTGCGTTTCATCGGGAATGCCGCGATCTGCCAGGGACGCCCGGTCCAGACCCTCAAGCAGGCCATCGCGCTCGTCGGTCTACGTACCATCCGTCAATGGGCAACCCTGCTCGGGCTGGGTGAGCTCGAGGCGGTCAATCCCTATAGCCTCACCCGCGCCCTGACCTATGCTCGATTCTGTCAGCTGGTCGGCGAGCATCACTTCCAGTCCGAGCGAGACGCCCTCTTCACCGTGGGGCTCTTCGCCAATCTCGACGAGATCCTACTCATCCCACTCGAGGAAGCGCTCCAGTATCTACCGCTCGCGGAGCGACTCAAGCGGGCCATCCTCGGGCACGAGGGTCTGCTCGGCCAGGTGCTGTCCTGGGCCAAGCGGTTTGAGGAGGGTGATCGCGGTCACTGGGTGTCCCAAGAAGGGGTGAGCTCCGAGAGTCTCATCCGGTATTTGCTCGAGGCCTTCGCCTGGGCGCGCGAGGTTCAGCGCCAGATCGAGGGGGGATGACCCCGGGGCGCTCAGATGACGATCAGAACCACCCCTGCGAGCATCAGAACCCCAGCCGGCAGGCGCCGGCTCAGACCGGGCTCGCGAAAGCACAGCGCGCCATAGAGGATGCCAAACAGCAGGCTGGTGCGCTTGACGGCGATCATATAGGCGACCTCGACCTGCTGGATCGCCAGGAAATGGGTGAAGACCATGACCCCGAGCCCACCGCCGACCAGAAGCACGGCCCAGGGATGCCGAGCGAGCCCACGCAGCCGACTCGGACGCGGAAGTACTACGAACACGGCGACCGTGATCCCGAGCAGAGCGAAATAGAAGGCGCCGAAGGATTCGGGCGGCAGATAGCGCATCGCACCCTTGCCCAGGGTCGCGGTGAGCGCATAGAGGGTGGCGACTCCAAGCATCATCCTTGCCCCAGGCGCATCGAAGATGGCAACGAAGGGGGCGATCCAGCCGCGCCAGTGGCGCCAATGGGCATGGTCGCTGTTGAGCAACCAGGCGCCGGCGACGACCAACAGAATCCCCAGAACCCCGCGTGCCGAGATCTGCTCGCCGAGCAGCAGCCAGGCCACGCCGATCACGAATACCGGGGTGAAGGCCAGATAGGGCAGGGTGAGCGAGAGCGGGTGGTCGCGGATCGCTGTAGCATAAAGCCACATGGCGGCCATCTCCAGCGGCAGCATGACGCCCATCCAACCCCAGAAGGCCCAGGGTAGCTCGGTGATCGGCGGCATCCCCGACAACAGGGGGGTCATCAGCAGAGCTGGTATACAGAAGCGCACCACCAAGAGCTCACTCGCCGTGAGATCCTGCAACCAGGCCTTGGTCGCCGCGTCGGCGCTCGCGAGGGCGAAGGCGCAGATCAGCGCCAATGCGATCCAGCTCATGGATGCGCGCCGTCGCCGAACCCGAGTATCTCGACCCCAACACCTGGACGATGGAGCTGTTCGCTGATCCGCCGCCGCCAGGCGCGCGCGCCGGGTTGACCATGAAAGAGCCCGAGTAGATGGCGGCTCATGGCGCTCAACGGCACGCCGGCGGCCAGCTCGCGCTCGGCATAGTGGATGAAGGACTCCAACACCTCCAGGCGCGACGGCAGCGGATGCGCGTCGCCAAAGACGCGCCGATCGGCCTCGGCTAGGAGCCAAGGATTGTGGTAGGCCGCGCGCCCGATCATGACGCCATCGAATGCGTTCAGGAAGGCGAGGGCGGCATCCAGGGTCGTGATGCCGCCATTGATGACGATCGGAAGACTCGGGAAGTCGCGCTTGAGGGCACGCACGACCTCGTAATTCAAGGGGGGGATGTCGCGATTCTCATTTGGATTCAATCCCTTAAGCCAAGCCTTGCGCGCATGGACGATGATGGCATCACACCCAGCGCGGCTTAGATGACCGACGAACTCCACCAGCTCGGCATAGCTATCGCGATCATCGATCCCAATCCGATGCTTGACCGTCACCGGCACCCGGACCACTGCGCGCATCGCCGCCACGCACTCGGCCACCAGTTCCGGCTCGGCCATGAGACAGGCACCGAAGCGTCCATTCTGCACGCGGTCCGACGGGCAGCCGACGTTGAGGTTGATCTCGTCATAGCCCCAGTCCTCGGCCATCCGGGCACAGTCGGCCAGATCCCTAGGGTCTGACCCACCGAGCTGGAGGGCGACCGGATGCTCGCTCGGGTCATAGCGGAGAAATCGCTCAGGATCGCCGTGGATCAGGGCGCCGGTGGCGATCATTTCGGTATAGAGCAGGGTATGGCGGCTGATCAGACGCAGGAGGTAGCGACAGTGCCGGTCGGTCCAGTCGAGCATGGGCGCGACCGCCAAACGCCGGTTGTGTTGGAGCGCGAGACGTCGTGTGGTGCTGTCTGTCATCGGAGGCATGAGCGTGTCTAGACTGAAATCAAGGTGCACAGCGTTTCTCAACGCGATCATCCATTCTCTCACGATCGATACCTCGCCGAATCAGATGCCGCCAAGTTGCCTATAATTCGCACTCTAGTCCTCATTCCCCACGATAGCGTCTCTAGGCCAAAGCCCGCCTGGACGATCCATGACCGACTCCAACGCCAAACCGATTCGATTGGGACTCTTAAGTCCGCTGACCGGCCTGGTCTCACTCTATGGCCAGGAGATCGTCTGGGCCGGGCAGATCGCCTGCGACGAGGTCAATGCCGCCGGCGGTGTCCTGGGGCGGCGTCTGGAACTGGTCGTCGAGGACGACGGCAGTCTGCCCGAGACCGCCGTGCCCGCCGCCGAGCGCCTGCTCGATCAACACGGCTGCGTTGCCCTGATCGGCAACCTGCTCTCCAACGCGCGCATCGCCGTGGCCAGTCAGGTCGCCGCGGTGCGTCAGGTTCCCTATCTGAACTTCTCGTTCTACGAGGGCAGCATCTACAACCCCTATTTCTTCCATTTCGCCGCCCTGCCCAATCAGCAGATCGATCGCATGATCCCCTACATGGCGCGCGCGGTCGGCCCCAAGATGTTCTTCGCCGGCAGTAACTACGAGTGGCCGCGCGGCTCGATCGACGCCGCCACCCGTGTCCTGCGCGAGCTCGGCGGCGACGTGGTAGGCGAGGAATATCTGCCGTTGGGGAAGGCGCCGATCGATATCCTCCTCGACCGCGTGCGTCGTTCGGGGGCGGACGTGTTCGTGCCCTATTTCGCCGGGGTCGAACAGGCGCGCCTCCTGACCCGCTTCTCCCAACTCGGGCTCAAACGGCGCATGGCCGTCGTCATGGGGCACTATGACGAGGCCATGGCCGCCACGCTTGCCCCCGAGGTGCGCGAGGGCTTTTACTCCTGCAACACCTATTTCATGGCGCTCGACACCCAGGTCAACCGGCGCTATCTGAAGGCCCTGGCCGAACTCCCTGATGTCAGCGGCATCTGGCCCGAGGGCAATGGGATACTGACCAATTTCGGCGAGGGCGTCTATCTGTGTGTGCATGCCTTTGCGCGCGCCGCCGAACAGGCCGGTTCGCTCGCAACCCAGACACTGCTTGAGGCCCTAGAGCAGGTCGAGGTCGAGGGGCCTCAGGGCCATGTCCGCATGGATCCGGCCACCCATCATGCGCACGTCAACACCTACCTGGCGCGTGCCACCTTCGAGGGGCGCTTCGAGGTCATCGCTGAGTTTGGGTGTCTGCCGCCGCACATTCCGGAGCGCTATCGTCATGGGGTGGAGTCGGGGGGCAGCCCGCTGTGTAAGTCTCCCCCTCCGAGGCCGCGTCGGGTGCACCAGGCAGCGTACCCGCTCAAGACCATCGACCACATCCTGTCGAACATTGACGTCGGGGTGCTGGCGGTCGATGCCGAGGGTCTCATCCTGGAGGCCAATCGGCGCGCCGGCGACATGTTCGGCTATGAGGTCGAGGAGCTGGTTGGACTGCCGCTCGAGGAACTGATTCCGCCCGCATTCCGTCAGGCCCATGCCGAGCATCTGAAAGGCTTTTTGAAGGCCGCAACACGGGAGCGACGCATGAGCCAGCGTCCAGATCTCAGCGGTTATCGCAAGGATGGTTCGAACTTTCCGGTCGAGATCTCGATCTCCAAGTCTCAGATCGAGGGGCGCTGGGTCCTGGTGGCGACCATCCTCGACGTCACCGAGCGCCGACTTGCCGAGGAAGAATTGAGCTGGCGTGCCGTTCATGACCCCCTGACGGGTCTCGCCAATCGCGACATGATCCATACCCGCCTGGAGCGCGCCCTGCAGCGCTCCAGGCGCCAGGGTCACAGCGTGGCGCTGCTGTTCATCGATCTCGATGGCTTCAAGCTCATCAACGACAGTCATGGTCATCAGGCCGGCGATGAGCTGCTCAAGACGATCGCCCAGCGTCTGATCGACCATGTGCGTCCGGGCGACATCGTCGGTCGGCTCGGCGGCGACGAGTTCGTGGTGCTCTGCGACCAGGTCGAGAGTCCGGCGGCGATCGCCAGCCTGGCCGACCGGCTCAACGATCTGCTGCGCGAGCCTGTGGAACTCTCAGGACGGCGTCTGTTCGCCACCGCCAGCATCGGCCTGGCCCTCGGTCACGGCACCACCCACAGCGTCGACGATCTGCTGCGCAACGCGGATGCGGCCATGTATCAGGCCAAGGAGCAGGGTCGCGATGGTTGGCGCTTTTTCAGCGAGGAGATCCACGAACAGGCGCGCCGGCGGCTCGACATCACCAACGGACTGCGTCAGGCCATCGAGCGCAACGAGTTTCAGGTACGCTTTCAGCCCATCCTCTGCGCCCAGAGTCAGATCATTCGCGGCGCTGAATTGCTGTTGCGCTGGTTTCAGAGCGGGGGCGAGGTCTCGCCGGCCCATTTCATCCCCATCGCCGAGATGAGCGGTTCGATCGTGCCGATCGGCAAGTGGGTCTTCCATCAGGCCTGTCTGGCCGAGCGCCAGTGGCGCGAACTGTTCGGCGTCGAGGCACCCTATGTCAGCGTCAATGTCTCGGCACGCCAGCTCAACGACGAATCCCTGGTCGAGGAGTTTCGGCGTCTGCTGGATGAAACCGGGGCTGATCCCAACCGCATCGTGCTGGAGCTGACCGAGACCTCGCTGATGAGCGATGTCATCTTCAATCTCAGCGTGCTCAACCAGCTCGCCAGGCTGGGTCTGCGGGTGGCGGTCGACGACTTCGGCACTGGTTATTCCTCCCTGGCGCAGCTGCTGCGCCTGCCGCTGAGCAAGCTTAAGATCGACCGTGAGTTCGTCGACGGGCTCGACAAGCGTCACGACAGCCGTGCTATTGTGCATGCCGTGTGCAGCATGGCGCGCGCCATGAACCTGCAGGTGATCGCCGAGGGGGTGGAGAACGCCAGTCAGTTCGGGTATCTGCGCGATCTAGGGTGCGACTATGTCCAGGGGTTTTACTTCCATCGTCCGTTACCGCCCGAGGAGTTCCTCGCCCTGTTGCATGAGTCAAGTGCCGCCGGGCGTCTGGCTAGTTCGGACGATCTCTATGCGCTGCTCTATGTCAGCAAGGCCACCCGGCCCATGAATGAAGTCGAACTCCAAACCATGCTCGAAAAGGCGCGCGACGCCAATCGCGCCCAGGGCATCACCGGGTTTCTGCTCTATTTCAACAGCTCCTTCATGCAGATCCTCGAAGGGCAGCGCTCACGGGTGCGTGCGTTGCTGGAACGGATCCGGCGCGATCCGCGCCATCACGGCCTGCGGATTGTTTTCGAGGGCGGCATCCAACAGCGCGCCTTCGTCGGTTGGAGTATGGGCTTCCGCGACATGGAGCATATCATCACGCAAACCCAGTTCCTTCAGGGCTGTAGTCGGAAGATCGATTTCCTCGAGATGGCCGATGACCCGCACGTCTGTTACAACTTTATCGTCGCCTTTGCACCCGAGGCCGATTGACTTCCGACAAGCTGTGATGGGGGCCGGGACGACCCGCGACGCTAAGGGCCGGCGAGGCTTCGGGTCGGGGCGCGATATCTCCCCGTCCGGACTCGCCCTCAAAAGACACACTCTCGATTCAGTTAGGAACCAAAACTCGTGGCAAAGACAAAAGCGATCTCGACCGATGACGTGCTCCTGATGCTGTGTGGCTCCGTGAAGAAGGTGCTTTCGGTGGCCACCCAGACCCAGATCAGCTACTCGCCCATGGTGCAGAAGATCACCCGCACCTGTCTGCGTCCAGATATCGGCTGCTTCGTGCTCTTCGACGGGAGCTTCTCGGGACTGGTCATCATGAATTTCTCGGCGCCGGCTGCTATGGAACTCTATCGCGCCTACATGATGAGCATGGGGATGCCGGAGTCCGAACTGGCGACTCAGCATACCTCCGACGAGGTCGGCAACATGCTCGGCGAGCTGATGAACCAGATTGTCGGTGATTTCACGGGCAATGTGGGCAGCGAGCTCCTGGTCTCGATCAATCAGAATCAGCCCAAGATGCTCACCATCAACAAGGAGGTGGTGGTCAGTATCGACACCAATCTGGATCGCGCCCAGGCGCGGCGGGTCTCATTCACGACCGCCAATCGCAATGTCTTCTACATGGAGCTGGCGATGGATCGCACCGAGTTCATCCAGCTCCATGAGTTCGAGCGCGAGGAGACCGATCCCGACCGCATCGTCGAGCAGGTCGGTCAGCAGGGGGCGCTGACGAGCACGAGCAGCCAGTCGCTCGTCGATCAGTCGCTGCTCGATGAGCTGGGACTCTGAGATCGGAGCCACCGAGGCCCGGCTCGGCACCGCGCATCGGCGCTCTGGAATGGATGGGGCTTGCGCCGCTCAATGCCCCGTCATCGCCCGCGCGCGCGCGATGAGCTCATCGATCTCGCGTTCGGCCATCGCCCAGTCCTCGGCCTCATGGCCGGGGGCAAAGTTGCGCTTCTCGGCCTTGTAATAGGCGGCCTCGCGGATCATATCCTGGCGCTTCTCTTCGGAGACCGTCGCCAATTCGTGCAGATGACCCTGGTGATCCGAGAGGCTAGGGCTGGCAGCGGACTGACCGCGCTTGGGGGTGGCGGCTGGCGTCGCCTTGGCGGTGGTTGCCCTCTTGCCCGCCGATCTTGCCGTGCCCTTGCCGACCGGAGCAGATTCAGGTTTGTCAGGGGCGGCGGTGGTAGAAGGCCCAGACGCTGAAGCCCGGCCCTTGATGGCCGTGGTCTTCTTGGTCACCGCCTTTTTGGCCGCCGTTTTCTTCGTCACGATCTTGTCGTCAGCCATGTCACTTGCTTGCCTCTACGATTCGGGGTGGCGATCAATAGGATACACAACAATTGCTAATTCGCCGTGGTTTTTGTATCGCGCCTGATCCGTCGCTCCAGTGGATTGACCGGATGGCCACAGCCTTAATCCCTGTCACATATGGGACGATGAGATCGCGCATCTCCACGACATTGACTATCGCATGTCAATAATCGATGGGGTTCGATTAAAGACCATGGATTCGTTGGTGAATCCAGACGTTCGGCTTTGATATCCTTGACCGTCATCCCAAGCCGTCATCGTGGAGCTCTCATGGCAACAGTCCATCACGCGCTCGTGTTGAATCTCCACCAACCCCTGGGCAATCTCCAGGACTTGCTGGAACACCAAAACTGGGAGGCCCGTGAGATCCTGTTTGCCCTCGATCGCATCCCGCGCAGTCTCTGGGGACGCGAGGAACTCGCCCGCGTCCATCTGTCGCTGTCTGGAACCTTGCTGGAGACGCTGTCCGACCCGGCCTTCCAGGGGCGGGTCTATGGCATCGTCGATTGTGGCTCGTTGCTGTGGCACTTCCAGAATCTGGCCCTGTTCGAGGTTCTGGGGACGGGGTACTTCCACCCGGTGTTGCCACTCATCCCGGAGGCCGACCGGCGTGAGCACCTGGCGCGCTGGCTCGACATCGCCCGCCATCTGCTGTGGCGTCCGCAGTTTCAGGGCTTTTGGCCGCCCGAGATGGGGTTCTCGATGGAGCTCATCCCCCTGCTGAAGGCGTTCGGCTATCGCTATGTCTTCGTCGATAGCGAGCACGTCGAACCGGTCGGTGAGATGAGCTGGCAAGAACTGCGCTATCGTCCGCATCTCGCTCGCTATGGCGAGGATGAGATCATCGTCATCGTGCGCGATCGCGAACTCTCGGATGCCCAGGAGTCCGGCATGGACGTCGACTGGTTCCTCAACGAGGTCGCCGAACGCACCAAGTGGTGCGATTTCGAGCCTCTGGTCACCACCTGCACCGATGGCGAGAACGGTGGCTGGTTCCGCAACGTCAACCCCAGCGCCAACTTCTGGGGTGCCTTCTATCTGCCGCTGCTGGATCGGATCGCGGCGGGCGAGGCCAAGGTGCGTCCGACCTTCGTCAGCGACTATCTCGACGAGTACGGCGCGCATGGCGAGGTGCGGGTCCGCACTGGGGCCTGGAACACCGGCTGGCATCATGGACGCGACTTTACCCAATGGATGGGGTCAGAGCGCCAACGCCGGGCGGTCGCCGACTACGCCGAGGTCAGCCGCATGGTCCATGACGCGCGCTGGTTCGCCGGCGAGCGTGGCGTCACCACGGGGCCAGAGTCGGACGCCCTGGCCGAGGCGCTCTGGCATCTGTTGCGCGCCGAGACTAGCTGCAACCTCTACTGGGGTGAGGCCTGGGTGCCACGCGCCGAGGCCGATCTGCATGCCGCCCGTCAGGCCCTGGAGCGCGCGCTGAGTCTGGCCACAGCGGCACGGGAGGCCGCCGATGCGCCATCGGCGCCCCACGCGGTGCCCGAGGCCAGTGCCCCAGCCGCTGTCCCGGGGCCACGGCCCCAAGCAACCTCTACCGAATTACTCGCCAACCAACCTGAAGGAGCCGACCTTGAACGCCATGCCTGAATACATTGGAGACGTGCCCAATCTGTCCGGCCAGGAGGCCGAGGTCGCGCGGGTCGTTGCGCGCGGACGCGAGCGCGCGCTATTCGCCAAGCGGGGCGGGATCGATTTCGGTGCCATCCGGGCCGCTACCGCCATCGCGCTGCACCAGCATCAGCCGCTCATCCCCGCTGGCGGTACGGATCTGCGCACCGCTGCGCTCATCAGCAATCTCCAGTACATGATGGAGAACCAGCATATCGGCGACAACCACAATGCGCCGACCTTCGTCTGGTGCTACAAGCGCATGGGTGAATTCATCCCGCAGCTGATCCAGGAAGGCCGGTCGCCGCGGGTGATGCTTGAATACTCCGGCACCCTGCTGCATGGTCTGCGCAAGATGGGTGAGCATCATGTCATCGATGCCCTCAAGACCATCACCTGCAACCCGGACTATCACTGGGCGGTCGAGTGGCTCGGCATGCCCTGGGGTCATGCGGTCGCTCCCTCCACCCCAGTGCAGGACTACCGGCTCCATGTGCGCGCCTTCCAGCATCACTTCGCCGCCATCTTCGGCTGGGAGGCGCTGGAGCGGATCCGCGGCTTCTCGCCGTCCGAGATGGCGCTTCCCAATCATCCCGATGTCGCCTACGCCTTCGTCAAGACCCTGGTCGATTGCGGCTATCAATGGGTCCTGGTCCAGGAACATACGGTGCATCAGCTCGGCAGCGAGCGGCATCCCGAGCGCCCGCACATCCCGCACCGGCTGGTTTGCACCAACTCACACGGCGAGACGGCGAGCATCATCGCCATCATCAAGACCCAGGGGTCGGATACCAAGCTCGTGGCCCAGATGCAGCCCTGGTACGAGGCCCAGGGATTGAACCGGGTCGATCTGGCCGGGCACTCGATCCCGCCGCTCGTGACCCAGATCGCCGACGGCGAGAACGGCGGGGTGATGATGAACGAATTCCCGCCTAAGTTCATGGAGGTGGTGCGTGCCGCCAGCCATTCGCAGGTCCCGCTGATGAACGTCAGCGAGTATCTGGAACATCTGTTCGCACTTGGCATCCAAACGACTGATCTACCCGAGATTCAGCCGCTGTTCCACGCGCGCATCTGGTCGCGGATGCAGCCGGGTGAGGGACCCGAGAAACTCAATCGAGTGATCGAGGAGCTCAAGCGCGAGGATGGGCGCTTTCACATGGAAGGCGGGAGCTGGACCAACGATCTGTCTTGGGTCAGGGGCTATGAGAATGTGCTCGGCCCGATGGAAGAGGCAAGCTCGCGCTTCCATGAGCGGGTGTTGCGTCCCGGGATCCCGACCGATCACCCGGCCTATCGCAACGCGCTCTTTCATCTGATGGTCTCTCAGACAAGCTGCTATCGTTACTGGGGTCAGGGCCTCTGGACCGATTATGGGCGCGAGGTCTGCCGACGCACGATCGAGATCATCGAGCACGATTTTGCAAAACCTTAATGTTTCTTGGAGAAGATGATGGATGTCAAAACATCCTTGAAGAATCTGGACCTCGCCAAACAGCTCACCAATCCCTTCGGGCAGTTGATGAAGCTCTATCATCCCAGGGTCTGGCGTGAAAAGGGACTGATGTGGACCGGCGGGCTGTTCATCGTCACCTATCTGGTGGTGGTCCTAGTGCTCGGAATGATCTGGTCGCGCTCACCCAATACCTTTGACGTGCGTGCCAATGCGTTGGCGATGGTCGAGGGTGACGAGACGCGCCTGGTCACGGGCAGCTATACCACGGCGACCGCCATCCGCATCGCCAAGACCCTGCTGGACAAGCCGGGCGGCTATCTGAGCAACGACAGAACCCCGCCCGGCGTCTATCTTGACAACATCCCGAACTGGGAATTCGGCGCCCTGACCGAGCTGCGCGATCTGGCCAATGCGCTGCGCAATGAGCTCAGCCGCGCCCAGTCGCAATCGCTTGAGGACCGTGACCTGCAGATCGCCCAGCCACAGTTCAACTACAACTCAGACTCCTGGATCCTGCCATCGACCGAGTCGGAATACCGTAAGGGGATCGAGGCCCTTGAACGCTACATGCACCGGCTTTCCAGACGTGAGGCCCAGTTTTTTGCCCGTTCCGATAACCTGCGCGCCTATTTGCAGGTGGTCGAGAAACGATTGGGCAACCTGGCCCAGCGTCTGTCCTACGCGGTCGGTCAGGACGATCTAGATACCGATCTGGCCGGGGATCCGGGCGCGCGGCGCGCGAACGGCACCTCGGACCAGATGCACAGGCGCACGCCCTGGCTTCAGATCGATGATGTCTTCTTTGAGGCGCGCGGCTATACCTGGGCGCTCATTCACACCCTACAGGCCATGGCGCTGGACTTCGAGAACGTGCTCAAGACCCGCAACGCCCAGGTCTCGCTGGAGCAGATCATCAGAAAGCTGCAAAGCACTCAGGATCCGATCTGGAGTCCGCTCATCCTCAACGGCACGGGGTTCGGTCTCATGGCCAACCATTCGCTGGTGATGGCCTCTTACATCTCGCGCGCCAACGCTGCCATCATCGACCTGCGCCGGCTGCTGGAGCAGGGCTGAGGTTCGTCATCTGAGACCCGGGTCGCAGTCCCATGACGGCGGCCCAGACGGTCTCGTCCCCCTCGCCCGTGCGCGAGGGGCGGGTTCAATCAGCGCTTGCCAAGACGATGCAAGGTGTTTACAGAAAGGTCACACCGACCTGGAACAGCCGCTCGACCTCCTGGATACGGCGCTTGTCTTGCAAAAAGAGGATGACATGATCCTCAGACTCGATGACGGTCTCACCGTGCGCGATCAACACCTCGTCGCCGCGCACCAAGGCACCGATGCTGGCCCCCTTGGGTAGTTTCAGTTCTGAGATTCGCCGTCCGACCACCTTGCTCGAGGTCGGGTCGCCATGGGCGATGGCCTCGATCGCCTCGGCTGCACCACGGCGCAATGAATGCACCATGACCACGTCGCCGCGTCGCACATGTTTGAGCAGGCTGCCGATGGTGGCCTGCTGGGGCGAGATGGCGATATCGATGACGCCGGACTGGACCAGGTCAGCATAGGGTGGACGGTTGATGAGCGCCATCACCTTGCGCGCCCCGAGTCGCTTGGCCAGCATCGCCGAGATGATGTTGGCCTCGTCGTCGTTGGTGACGGCACAAAAGACATCCGTGTTCTCGATGTTTTCTTCCAGCAGTAGTTCCTGATCGGCCGCATCGCCATGGAGCACGATGGTGCGTTCTAAGTCCTCAGCGATCTGTTTACAGCGATTCAGGTCGCGTTCGATGAGCTTGACCCGGAAGTTTGGTTCGAGCGCCTTGGCCAGGCGGGTGCCGATATTGCCGCCACCGGCGATGATCAGACGCTTGTAGGACGGATCGAGCCGGCGCAGTTCGCCCATCACGGCGCGGATGTGTTCCGGCGCGGCGACAAAAAACACCTCGTCGTCGACCTCGATCCGGGTGTCGCCTTCGGGCTGGATGGCGTGGTCCTGACGATAGATGGCCGCGACGCGTGCCTGGATATGCGGCATGTGTTCGTGCAGGGTGCGCAGCTTCTGACCGACCAGTGGCCCGCCGTGGAAGGCACGCACCGCGACCAGACGGATCCGCCCACCGGCAAAGTCGAGCACCTGGAGTGTGCCCGGATTCTCGATCAAACGGATGATGTAATCCGTGACCAGGGCCTCGGGGCTGATGGCCACATCGATCGGCAGCGCCTCGGTGCCGAACAGCTTGGGCTGGTCGAGGAAGCTCTGGGCGCGCACCCGTGCGATCTTGGTCGGGGTATGGAAGAGCGTATGGGCCACCTGACAGGCGATCATGTTGGTCTCATCGCTGTTGGTGACGGCGATGATCATGTCGGCATCCTCGGCGCCAGCGCGCATGAGGACGTCGGGATGGGCGCCATGACCCTGCACCGTGCGCAGATCGAAGCGATCCTGGAGGTCGCGCAGCAGATCGGCGTCCTGATCGACCACGGTGATGTCGTTGGCCTCGCTGACCAGATTGGCGGCGACCGAGGAACCGACCTGACCAGCGCCGAGGATGATGATCTTCATGGAGTGATCGGTCTCCAGCGATCAGCTGGCAGTGGATCGCTGGCGGCTGGCGGTTGAACGCTCATCTCCGCTCCTTGATCTCGATCCCGAGCGAGCGCAGCTTGCGATAGAGGTGGGTGCGTTCCATGCCTGCCTCCTTGGCCATCTTGCTGACATTGCCCTGGTGCTTTTCGAGCTGATAGTCGAGATAGGCCTTCTCGAACTGTTCACGCGCCTGACGCAGCGGCTGATCGAATGAGACCAGGCCATCGAGTGTCTGGATCTGGATCGGCGGTGGGGCGCCGAGTGCGCTCTCGACCTCCTTTTGGGTGATCTCATCACCGGCCCCCAGGATCAGCAGCCGCTGGACGAGGTTCTTGAGCTCACGCACATTGCCCGGCCAGCTATAGTTGCGCAGAAAATTCTGGGCACCGACACTGAAGCGGCGGTAGGGCAGCTTCTCGTGGGTGGCAAAATAGTCGAGATAGAAATTGAGCAGATCTGGCACATCCTCGGCATGTTCGGACAGCGGCGGGATGTGCAGTGGCACCACGTTGAGGTGATAGAACAGATCCTCGCGGAAGCGTCCGGCGCGCACCTCATCTTCCAGATTGCGCTGGGTGATGGCGATGATGCGCACGTCGATGCGCACCGGCTCACTGCCGCCGACGCGCAGAAAGGAGCCGCTGTCAAGCGCCCCAAGCAACTTGGACTGGGCATCCCATTCCATGTCCGCCACCTCATCGAGCAGCAGGGTTCCGCCGGCGGCCTTCTCCAGGCTGCCGTAATGGGTGTGGTCGCCCTCCTCGACGCCGAACAGCTCGCGCGCGGCGTTGCCGCCGGCCAGTGATGAGACACCCAGATCGATGAAGGGGCGCTCGCGGCGGGCGCTCTGCGAGTGCAGATAGCGTGCGAAGGTCTCACGCCCGCTGCCGGCTTCGCCTGTGATCAGCACCCAGGTGTCATGCTGGGCAATGCGCTTGACCTGCTCGCGCAGACGCTGCATGACCGCGCTGCGTCCGACCGGCTCATGGACCAGGGGTGCACGCCGCTTGAGCCTGATGTTTTCCTGCTGGAGTTTGGCCGCCTCGAGCGCACGCTCGACCGTCAGCAACAGCTTGGCCATCGACAGCGGCTTTTCGAGGAAGTCATAGGCCCCGAGCCGGGTGGCCTCGACCGCCGTCTCCACGGTACCATGACCCGACATCATGATGACCGGACAGGGCAGGCCATCGTCCTCGGCCCATTCCTTGAGCAGTGAGATGCCGTCGATGTCGGGCATCCAGATGTCGAGCAGGATCAGGTCGGGACGGCGGTCGCGCAGGGCGTGTCGCGCGGCCTCGCCGTTCTCGGCCACGGCCACGGCATAGCCTTCATCCTCGAGGATCTCCTTGACCAGGCCGCGGATGTCGGGTTCGTCGTCGACGACCAGGATATGGATTGCGCTCATGCTTCGTGTTGCTCCCGAGCATGGACCGCCGGGGTAGCGGTCGCTTGCCAGACTGGGATCCGGACCCGGATCAGGGCGCCCGAATCGCGATTCTCGACGCTGATCATACCGCCATGTTCCTCGATGATCTTCTTGACGATCGCCAGACCCAAACCCGTGCCCTTGGTCTTGGTCGTGACATAGGGTTCAAACAGCCGGTCCATGAGCGAGGGGTCAAATCCCGGACCATTGTCGGCGACACTGAACTGCACATAGGGCTTGTCATCGGCCTGGATGAGCTCAGTTCTGACCTCGATCAGCGCCTCGGCACGGCCTTCCAGGGCCTCTTGGGCGTTTTTGATCAGATTATGGATGACCTGTCGCAGTCGCAAGGGATCACCCCGCACCCGGGCCTCGGGGGCGTCAAGCCTGATCCTGAGTGCCGGCACGCCAGCGCTGCGATAGAGATCCAGTACTTCGCGCGCCAATTGGTCGAAGACCAGGGGTTCGGCCTGGGGCCTGGGGCTCTTGGCATAGTCCGAGAAGTCGTTGACCATCGCCTTCATGGCCTCGACCTGTTGGATGATGGTACCTGTGGCGCGCTCGATGATCCGTGCGTCGGTCTCATCGGCCTTGGCCAGCAGCTTGTGACGCAGACGCTCGGCCGAGAGCTGGATCGGGGTGAGCGGGTTCTTGATCTCGTGGGCGAGCCGGCGCGCGACCTCGGCCCAGGCTGCATTGCGTTGGGCGATGATCAATGAGGTGATGTCGTCGAAGACCACCACGTGACCGCGCTGGTCTGAGTCTGGGAGTGGCAAGGGGCTGCCGCGGCACAGGAGGGTCTGACTGGTCTCGTCGCGCTGTAGCGTCACCTCGGCGCGCCAGGGCTGGGCCGCGGCGAGATGGCGGCGCACCGTCTCGGTCCAGGGCAAGAGCCAGGGGGCGACGCGCTCCAGAGACTCGAGCCCGATCGGTTCTGCGGTCTCTGCAAGCCCCAGGATCTGGAGCGCGGCCGGATTGGCGGTACGCAGTCGCTGCCGTTCGTCAAGGGCCACCACACCCGAGGATAGACGCCCGAGGATGGTCTCCAGATAGTTGCGCTGGGTCTCGATCGCCTGTTTGCTGCGGGCCGCGGCATCGCGGGCCTGGGCGATGCGCTGCGACATGGCGTTGAAGGAGGCGACCAGGAAGGTCAGTTCGTCGTCGTGACTGGGGAGTCGGATCTGCTGTCCATACTCGCCCTCTGAGATCGAGCGGGTGGCGCGGGCGATGTCGGCAATGGGGGCGACCAGCCGACGCGCGGTGTGGAAGGCAGCGATGAGCGCGGCCATGAGTCCGAATACGAGCACCAAAGAGAGCGTGAGCGAGAAACTCAGCTTGAGCGATTGGCGCAGATAGGCCAGCTCCGTATAGCGGTTGTAGGCGTTCTCAAGCCGGGTAGACAGCTCGGTGATGCGCTCCGAGGTCGGAAAGACGCCCTGGATCAGCATGTCCCGCCCGCGCGGATCCCGGACCAGGGTGCGCACCACCAGCTCGTTGCTCGGCGTGGTCTCGAGCCCGACATAGTTGGTGCCGGCCCGCACGCTGTGATGGATCTCGCGTTCGGTCTGACTGGGAACCAGTTGGGTCGGGTCTTCGTTCGCGGTCCCCAGCATCTGACCCCCGGGGCCATAGACGGTCAGTTCGATGGCCCCGGCGCGACGGCGCAGGTCGTTGAGGCTGAGCGCGATGGCGGTGGCCGAACGGTCCTCGATCCCGGCCAGCAATTGCTCGCTAATCTTGACCAGGAGGCGTTGATTGAGGTCGAGCGAGGCCTGATTGAGCACGAGGGCGTCTTGCATGGCGCGCCCGATCTCGACGTCGAACCAGCTATCGATGCCGCGCAGCAGGAACCCGAGCGAAAAATAATAGACCGCGCCCACCGGCAGCAGCGAGATCAGCGAGAACAACACCAGGATGCGGGCGGTCAAACGCGAGCCGGCCGCCTGCCGCCGATAGCGGCGCACCAGCTTGACGATGTTGACGATCACCAGCACCGCCAGTGCCAAGAGTCCGGCCAGGACCATCGACAGCAGCGGCAGGAAGGCGCGGCTGAGTGTCTCGGAGTTTTCCACCGCGTCGCGCATCAAGACCAGCACGACGAAGAGTCCGAGGATCAGCAGGGCGACCGGCAGGGTGCCGAGTCCACGATGCCAGTTTAGGGTTTTAGAGGCCAAGTCGTCCAACCGCTCGAGAGCTTCCAGGAGGGCTTGAGATAGGCCATGGGGCGCAGCGGGAGGGGCAGTTCCTCGATGTCCAGAAAGACCTTGATCTGGAGCTCATACTCTTCGTTCGGGTCGAGCCGATCGAGTCTGATGAGGGGCTGGTCGGTGAGCTCGCCTAAGGCGCGGATGGCCGCGTCGCGGGTGACGAAGTCACGCCCGTTGAGGCTCGGCAGACGATGGACTTCGTAGCGTTCGGAGAGCGGTCTGTAGCGGATGGTATAACGCCACTGTTCATCGACCAGACTGTCCTCCCAGAGCCAGGCTCTGGCGCGACGCACCTGGATGTGGAAGACCAGCGTCAGAGGCACGCCATGATCGAGTGCCTCGAGCACGGTGTCGTTGAACCCGAGCTCGACACCGGCGTTTAGCACCAATTGCCCGGACTCGGGCCGGATCTGGACCTGTTTGATCAAAAAACCCGAGCGTGCCTGGGGCGCACCGACGGCGAGCGCGGGCAGGAGGCTTAGAACCAGGATCAGCGCGACACGAGAGACCTTGCGCGGGGTCATGGTGTGTCCTTGGCCAGCAGGGCATAGAAGAAGCCGTCGTGCCCCCGGGCGGTCGGCAGAAGCTGGCGTCCAGGTGGACGCGGGCAACCCCAGTCGGTCGCGAGCTCAAGTGCGTGGGCCTCGGGATGGCGTGCGAGGAAGGTCTCGACCTGACACTCGTTCTCTGCGGCGAGCAGCGAGCAGGTGGAATAGAGCAACCGTCCGCCTGGACGCAGCAGCGACCAGACGGCCTCCAGGAGGCGCGACTGGGTGGCGACGAGTGCACCGATATCGTCGGGGCGGCGCAGCCATTTGATGTCGGGGTGACGCCGGATGACGCCGGTCGCCGAACAGGGGACATCGAGCAGGATGCAGTCGAAGGGGCGGGCGGTCCAGTCCCCGTGCGGAGCGGACGCATCGCCGACCCGTACCTGAGCGCTGAGTCCGAGTCGGTCGAGCGTCGTGCCGACCCTGGCCAGACGTGCGGCATCGTTGTCGATGGCGACCAGGTCCAAGGCGTTGCCGGCGCGTTCCAGGATGGCGGCCGTCTTGTTCCCAGGTGCGGCACAGGCGTCGAGCACCCGCTCGCCGGGCTGGGCGTCGAGCAGGCGCGCGGCCAGCTGTGCCCCGCTGTCCTGGATCGAGACCCAGCCATCGTCAAAGCCCGGCAGTTCGCGCATGGGTCGGGGCTGATCGAGCAGGATGCCGGTCTCCAATCCCGCGATGGCGTGCGCGCCGATGCCGGCGGCCTTGAGTTGGCCCAGATAGTCAGCACGCGTCACCCGCAGCGGGTTGACGCGCAGGGCCATAGGGGCACGTTCGTTGCTGGCTCGGACGATCGACTCCCAGTCATCCGGCCAGTCGTTCCTGAGCCGTTCGAGCAGCCAGTCGGGATAGAGCCAGCGTGACTCGGGTTGGGTATCGATCTGGCGGAGCAGGGCTTCATACTCGCGCTGGAAGCGTCGCAGGAGTGCGTTGACCAGGCTGGCCATCCGGGGCTTGCCAAGCACTCGGCTCGCCTCGACCGTGGCCGAGACGGCGGCATGTGGCGGTGTGTGCATGAAGCCGAGCTGATAGAGTCCGATCAGGATCAGCGCCTGGATGTCGCCATCGCGCGGCTTGAGCGGGCGTTCGAGCAGACAGCCGGCAATCAGCTGAAGACGCGGCAGCAGACGCAATGTGCCATAGACCATCTCCTGCACCAAGGCCTGATCGGCCGCTGAACCTGGTGTCGTGTCGGTTTGTCGGAGTCGCGCGAGCGACTGGCCGTGTTCGAGCACCGACTGTAGGGCGCGCGCCGCTGCGGCGCGCGGCTCGGCCCCCGGCGAGACGGCGATTGGAGGCGGGCGATGTCGGCGTTCAGTCAAGACGCGCTCCATCCAACTGTCGCGCATTGAGGTAGTCTGCCGCGCTCATGGGCCTTTTGCCCGCCGGTTGCAGGCAGGTGATACGCAGTGTGCCCGATCCGGTGGCGACCCGGATCCCGGTGCGATCGGCCCCAATGACGGTGCCTGGGGGTAGCGAGTCACTGGCGTCGCCCTCGGCCTCGGCCGTCCAGATCCGTAGTGTCGCACCCTCTAGCGTCGTCTGGGCAACCGGCCAGGGATTAAAGGCCCGCACTTGACGCTCGATGGCCTCGGCGGGCGTGTTCCAGTCGATCCTGGCTTCGTCCTTGCTGAGTTTGTGGGCATAGGTGGCCTGCGTTTCGTCCTGAGGTTCGGGGGCTGGCGAACCCGCGACGATTGTGGGCAGGGCCTCCAGGAGTGCGCGCGCGCCGAGTTCGGCGAGCCGATCATGCAGGGTGCCCCCGGTCTCGTGGCGTTCGATCGGTGTGGCGATCCGATGGAAGACCGGTCCGGTGTCGAGTCCGGCCTCCATGCGCATGATGCAGACGCCTGTCTCCGTATCACCGGCGAGGATGGCGCGTTGGATCGGCGCGGCGCCGCGCCAACGCGGCAGCAGCGAGGCATGGACGTTGACGCAACCGAGCCGGGGCGCTTCCAGGACTGCGCTCGGCAGTCGCAGACCATAGGCGACCACGACCATCAGGTCAGCCCCGAGCTTGCGCAGCTGCTCGATGGCCTCGGGATCGTCCTTGAGTCTCTCGGGCTGATACACTGCCAGACCGCGATCGAGCGCCAGTGTCTTCACTGGGCTCATCTGGAGTCTGCGTCCGCGTCCGGCCGGGCGGTCGGGCTGGGTATAGACACCGATCACTTCGTGCCCGGCATCGAGCAGGGCAGCGAGGCAGGGGACAGCAAAGTCCGGCGTGCCGGCGAAAATGA